>JBOHHF010000201.1:0-15049 GCA_050700495.1 Pseudonocardiaceae bacterium | reverse complement strand
CCTCTCCACTCAGCACTCGGATACCAGACCCCACAAGAGGTCTACGACGAGTACCTCAACCGGCACTTGGCAGCATGATATAGCAATTAAGCAGCTATCCGGAAAAAACGAGGCGGCCCAGGTGATGGTGGTGCCCGGCTACCGGGCAGGCGTCAACGCATGCCTCCACCCTACCCAAACGCGATCATGTCCGACTCCGGCGAAGCAGATGAGGACGTCCGGACGGTCTCGTTGGCGCGCGCGAGGTGCATGTTGTGCCGGCACCTCCCGGTCCTGGAGGTCTTGGCCGAGAGCAGGTGGCACGCCTCGAACGCCAGTTGTCGACCATCGAACGGGCTCCTCCAAGGCGATCATCGCCTCGGAACAGGTGTCCGGGAAAGCGGGTCAGGCTCCCCCCGCGTGATTGTGATCGTGTTGCGGCGGCGATCACCGGGAGCCGGTGCCCGTAGGACGAGCCGCTCGCCGGCCAGATGCGCGATGAGCCCCGCCATGTCGCTGCGATCGACGGCGAGCCGGCGTCCGAGTTCGGCCTGGCTCATGGCGCCGAACTCCACCAGCGAGGCCAGCACGGCGTAGTCGGCCCGCGCCCCCGGGACACCGAGTGCCCTCGGCGATCGACTTGGAGTCGTCGAAGAGCTGGGTCAGGTCGATGTCGGTCGACGTGCCGGATGATGACCTGATCGGCCAACGCCAGGCTGGCATTCAAGCATCGTTCTCTGAGATGAGGCCACCATGCCCGCATAGCTACCCCGGGAGCGTGGCTATTGGGGGAGCATGCCGCCCCGACGGGCGCCCTGTTCCGGCGGCGGTCCAGCACCCACGAGGACGCAGATCCGGGCGCGGTGGCCGAGATGGTAGAGCTGTGTGGGTACCTGCCGCTGGTGATCAAGGTGTCGGCCGCCCAACTGCGCGTGCATCTCACAACTCTCTTTCGGCTATGCGAGCCCGTGTACGGGCTGTGGGCCCCCTTGCGAGCCCTCCCCAGAAGGCGGCCGGAGGCAGTGTGATGGCACGTAGCACACGGTCTGTCTTTGCGAGTACGTCTCACATCAGGGAGTGGCAGGTATGGAAACGAACGACCGTGCGGGTGTCCTGGGCGCGTTATTTGCCCAGGGGCGTGGCCTTCCACGGTGGGGGTCGGAAGCCGACTATCCGGCCTACGACGTTGAGCCGGCCTGCTTCGCCGCGTACGACGGCATGGGGAGCTGGCAGAGGGAGGAAGCGGAGCGCCTGTACCACGCGGAACGGCGTCGCCTTCCTGAAGCGCTGGTGAGCCGTCGCCGGAAGGGGCTGACCCTGGAAGACGCCTACCGTGTCCAGTGGTGTGGGGCGGCGCTGCGGGTTCGCGAGGGTGCCCGCGTCCTGGGTCACAAGGTGGGGCTGACATCCAAGGCCATGCAGCATCAGGTCGGCCTCGACACGCCGGACTCCGGGATTCTCCTGGACTACATGGTCGTGGCCCCCGGCGAGGCGCTGCGGGCGGCCGAACTGCTGTCGCCCCGCATTGAGGCGGAGATCGCCTTCCGACTTGGGACGGACCTGTGCGGGACCGACGTGGTCGAGGAAGCCGCGCGAGGGGCGATGGCGGAGGTTTTCCTTGCGCTGGAGGTTATCGACAGCCGGTTTCACCTCGACGGGATCACGCTGGCGGACAGCGTGGCGGACAACGCCGCCTGCGCGCGGTTCGTCCTCGGTGAAGCCGTGCCGATGCCGAGTTGGGACCTGCGTGGCGAGCGCCTGACCGTCTGCTCGCGCATTACCCCTGTCGCCGTCGGGGAGGGCCGGGATGTCTTGGGCGACCCGATCCGGTCCGTTGTCTGGCTGGCCCGGCGCCTGGCCGCCTTCGGCGCTGGGCTGAAGGCCGGCGATGTCGTGTTGGCGGGAGCGGTGCACGAGAGCATTCCTGTCCCCGCGGGGGAAACCGTGTCGGTCTCCTCCCCGCGCCTTCCTCCGGTGAGCCTGCACGTCGCCTGACGCCGCCGGGACGAGCATCTGATCATGCCTTGGGTCCACCGCATCGCATCATGAGAGGACCGCGATGCCTCACCGTCGCAAGCTGAGGGCAGCCGTGATCGGCGCCGGGCTGCTCGGGATCGACCTGGCCGAGAGGCTCACCAGGTCCACCACACTGACCTGTGCGCTCGTCGCGGGAAGAAGCAGCGGCACCGCGGGCCTGCGCCTGGCCGCCCGGATGGGCTGCGCCACCTCCACCGAGGGCATCGACGCCGTGACCGGTTCGGATATCGACGTCGTCTTCGACGCCTCCAACGCGGCCGCGCACCCGGCCCACTGGGCCGACCTCGCCTTCGCTGGCGTGCTGCTCGTGGACTTGACCCCGAGCGGCGGGGGAACCATGGTCGCCCCGACGGTCAACGGCCATCGGGCGGAGTCCGCTCGCCATCTCAGCCTGGTCAGCTGCGGAGGACAGGCTGTCCTGCCGGTGCTCGACGTGGTGGCCAAGCACTGCACGCCTCAGTATGTCGAGGTCGTCACCACCGTGGCCGGGGCGAGCGTGGGCCGTGCCACCCGGTGCAACCTCGACGAGTACATCGCCACCACGGAATACGCCGTTCGCCGGCTCACCCACGCACCCGATGCCAAGGTCTTGACCACGATCAGTCCGGCTCTGCCCGCGACGGTGTTCCGTGCCCAGGTCACGGTGGTCGCCTCCGACATCCGGCCGGAATCCCTGCGCACCGGGGTGGAGGTCGTCGCCGCCGCCGTTCGCGCGTTCGCCCCCGGGTACGAGGTGGCCTCGTGGTCCGTTGAGGACGGACTGATCAAGGCATCCGTCAACGTCACCGCCCAAGGCGGCCGGCTGCCCGCGTACGCCGGGAACGTGGAGATCATCAACGCGGCTGCGGTGCTGCTGGCGGAACGGCACGCGGCCGCCCGGAACGAGTGAGGATCCGTGAACGCGGTAAACAGGCGCGTTGTCATCCACGACCCGACCCTCAGGGACGGTCAGCACGCCGTCCGCCACCAGCTCGACACCGCGCAGCTACGCGTCTACGCCCAGGCCGCGAACCGGGCCGGCATCCCGGTGGTGGAAGTCGGCCACGGCAACGGCCTGGGCGCCTCCTCCCTCCAGATCGGCTGGTCGCGGCTGGACGACGACGCCATGCTCTCCACCGTCCGCGAGGTCCTCACGGACACCCGGATGGCCGCGTTCATGGCACCGGGGTGGGGCACCGGCACGGACATCCGCAGGGCCGTCGGTCACGGTGCCGACGTTGTCCGGATCGCCGCCCACTGCACCGAGGCCAGCGTGACCGAACGGCACGTCGGCCTTGTTCGCGACCTGGGCGCTGAGGCCCAAACCGTGCTGCTCATGAGCCACATGGCCGACGCGGGCCGGTTGGCCGAGGAATGCGCGCAGGCGGTCGGTTTCGGCGCGCAGGCTGTCGGGATCATGGATTCTGCCGGGCATTACCTGCCTGGTGATGTCTCCGAGCGGATCGGGGCCATCGTCGCGGCGGTGGATGTGCCGGTGATCTTCCACGGACACAACAACCTCTCCATGGCCGTGGCCAACTCGGTCGCCGCTGTCGAGGCGGGGGCGACGATCGTCGACGCGTGCGCGCGGGGATTCGGCGCCGGGGCTGGGAACACTCAGCTTGAGGTCCTCGTCGCCGTGCTGGAGCGCATGGGGCACCCGACCGGTATCGACCTGCGTGCCCTGCTCCGCGCGGGAGACCTGGCGCAGGAGCATCTGGTGCCCTGCCCGCCGACGATCGACTCGGTCAGCGTGATGTCGGGCCTGGTGGGCGTGTTCTCGGGTTTCAAGCTGCCGGTGCTGTCAGCCGCCGCGGCCGCGGGCGTCGACCCTATGGACGTCTTCGTCGAGCTGGGGCGGCGTCAGGCGGTGGCGGGCCAGGAAGACCTGATCCCGGAGGTCATCCGGACCGTGATGGAGGTGTCGTGAAGCGCTCGGTGTTCCCGCACCGACAGCGCCACACCGGCCGCCGTGATCTTCATCCCCCGACAGGAGGCACCACGGTGAACCCGTCCTTGATGGAAATACTTGTCACTCATCTCCAGCTGGACCCGCGGGCCTGGCGCCAGGAATCCCGCCTGGAGGATGCCGGCCTGGACTCGCTGACGCTCGTCGAGCTCAGCGTGCTGCTGGCTGAGCGGGCGGGAGTGGAGATCGGGGAGGACGAACTGTCCTCGGCCACGACCGTGGGGGCTCTCGACCGTATGGTCGCGGAGCGCCTCACCAGTAGGTGATCGCGGTGAACGTGTCGGTCCCCCGATGCGGCAGCACCTGGCTGATCACCCCGGCATCAGCGGCCGACTGGCTCGACACGACCCGGAGCGCGGGTGCCGACGTCGCCTTGCTGGACCTGGAGGACTCTGTCCCCCACCACCGCAAGGACGCCGCGCGCGCGGCTGCGATCGGCTGCCTCACCGGGGCGACCGATGGCGGCACAACGGTGCTGGGTCTGCGGCTGAACTCGCCGTGCACGGTGCACGGCTTGAGGGACCTGGTGGCGGTGGCCGAATCCGGTCTGCGGCCCGCCGTGCTGCTGGTTCCCAAGGTCGAGTCGGCGCGTGACGTCGAGCTCATCGCGAAAGTCCTCGACGCTGACGACGGGCAGCCCCGTGTCTGGGCGCTGATCGAGACACCACGGGCCATCCAGTGCCTGCCCGAGATCCTGGGGTCCCGATCCCTGGCGGGTGTGGTGTTCGGGGCCGCTGACTACGCCGCCGCAGCCGGCTGCAGCCGCCGTAGCAGCGCCTTGTGGTACCCGCGGTCGGCTCTGGCCGCTGGCGCGGCTGCGGCGGGCCTGCCCGCGATCGACTCGCCCTACTTCGACCTCGACGACCCCGACGGGCTCAGGCGGGAGGCCGGGGAGGCCAAGGACCTCGGATTCGTCGGCAAGGGCGCCATCCACCCCGCGCAACTTCCGCTCATCCGGCAGGCGTTCCTCCCCTCCGCCCAGGAACTCGCGGCTGCGCACGCCGTGGTCACCGCCGCCGACGCTGCCCACGGAGCAATCACGACCGTCGACGGCCGGATGGTGGGGCCGCCCCTCGTGGCCGCGGCCCGCGCCCTGACCGCCCGAGGAGACTCATCGTGAGCGTCGTCCCGCAGGGCTACCGTCGCGTTGGCGAGAACCGGATCCGTGAGAACGTCGGGTTCGGCCTCGGCGACTTCGTCGTCGGTCAGGTGATCGAGCACCGGCCGGCCCGGACCGTGACCGAGACCGACCACGTCCTGACGCTGGCGCTGACCGGGAACCCGGCCCCCATCCACAGCGACACGCAGTTCTGCGAACGGACCGGCCGTGACCGGCCGCTGGTCTGCGGGATCGTCTCGCTGGGCATCGTGCTGGGCGCCACCGTCCGCGCCACCAGCGGCCTGACCACGGCGAACCTCGCGCTGGACGAGCTGCGCCTGGAGAACCCCGTGTATGTCGGGGACACCCTCCGCGCGGAGACCGAGACCCTCACCGCCCGGCCTTCCAAGAGCCGCCCGGAATGCGGCGTCGTGACGTGCCGAACCACCGGCTACAACCAGCACGACCAACGGGTCATCACCTTCACCCGCACCTTCCTGGTCCCGGCCGACGCGCGCCAGATCCGCGACACGACCGGCTACTAGATGAACAGGAGGTGGCACATGCCCAAGGACGAGTCGCTGACCGTCCGCGAGGCCGACGACGACCTGTGGAGCCAGTACGACACCTTGGCCACCCGCAGCTACGGTCACCCGGTCCCAGATATCACCCGCCTGCGCACGCACGCCGACGCCCGCGTCGCCCTCCGCGAGGGCCGCGTCGTCGCCGGTGGCCTTGGCCTGTTGGTGCCCCAGTTCTTCGGGGGACGGCCCGTTCCCAGCGTCTGCTTGGCCGACGGATGCGTCGCCCCGGAGGAGCGCGGCAGCCGCCTCACGGTCCGCATGCTCGCCGAGCGGATCCGCCCCCTGCAGGAGCAGGGCGCGACCCTGGCCACCGTATGGACCACCTCCACCGGCTACGCGCACCGACTGGGCTGGGCAGCCCCGGCGCAGGTGTTCTCCTGGACGGTCCCCACCGACCAGCTCAAGCGCAGCTTCGACGGGACCGGCTTTGAGATCACTCACGGGACCAGCGCGCAGACCCGGCGGATGCAGCACGAGCTGGCCGCGCACTGGAACGGGCCCTGGCAGAGGCCGGCCTGGTGGGAGAGCTGGCAGCAGGCAAAGCACGCCCTGCTCGCCTCCTACCGGTTCAACCTGCCCGGCCAGGAGCCGACAGGTCTGCTGTCCCTGGCCGTCGAGCTCCATCCGACCGAGGGGAGGCAGGTGGTGGTCCACGACTTCTGGGCCGCAACCGATCGTGCAGCCTCCGCCATGCTCGCCTTCCTGGGCCGCCACAACAGCCGGATCCCTACCGTCGCGTTCCAGCGGACCGGCCTGCCGCCCGCCCCTGTGCTTCTGCACAACCTGCACCGTGTCGGCTCCGCGACCGCCTGTGCCTGGCATCCCTGGATGCTGCGCGTCCTGGACCTGGGCCAGGCCGTGCGGCTGCGCGGCTGGCCGGACGATCTGGACATCACCATCTCGCTCGACGTCACTACCGACACCGACGACACCACCGAGCGGTTCACCCTGCGAATCACCGCGGGCAAGGGGGAGCTGGCGCCGTCGGCCTGCGAAGGGCGCCTCAGGCTGACCAGACGCCAGTTCGCCATCTGGTACGCGGGGGGCTACCGCACCGTGACCGCGGCCACGTTGGCCGGCGTGCGCGGTGATCCGCAGGAGGTGGCCCGGCTCGTCCTCGCCACGGCCGACCGCGAACCGTGGCTGCCGGAGCATTTTTGACCCCTCCACGGCCCATAGGCCGCCGAGTCCTGCCAAGCACCGTGGCGCAGCCAACGGGCCAGCGATCTCCGGCGGAGGTACCGCTCCTACCGGTTCAAGGTTTGCGGCGTTCCATCGGGAAAGCTGTCGCTGCGCCTGCGCACGTCGCGACCGAAGGAGAGGCCAGCCGCTGGTCTTCGCCGGGTTCGTGATCTCCAGCTCCGAGACCGGACGTGGCAGCTTCTCAGTCACCCCGCAGGTCGCCATCCAGGTGTGTGACAACGGCATGACCTTCACCCGCGACGCCATGCGGGAGGTCCACCTGGGTGGGCGCCTGGCCGAGGGAGTGATCCGCTGGAGCGCCGACACCCACGATGCCGCCCTGGACCTGGTGGTCAAGCAGGCCCGCGACGCCGAGTGCCTTCCTCACCCGCGACTACGTGGACGCCAAGGTCGCGCAGGTGGAGGCCGAGGCGGGCATCCCGGTGCGCGATGTCGAGGCCACCCTCGAATACGTCGGCAAGCAGCTGCGGAGCAGAGCACGATCCTGAATCACTTCACCGACGGGGGCGACCGCAGCTGCGGTGGCGTGCTGCACGCGGTCACCAGCACCGCGCAGACCCTCACCGACGCCGATGACGCCTACGACATGGAACGCCGCGGTCTGAACGCGATGACTCTGGCCGCCTCGTTCCAACGCTGAGCTTCCAGGCGCCGGACGGCCGACACACCTGTTCGCCCAGGGGAAACCCGGCGCGCTGCGCGCGCTCCCGGGGTGATCCCTTTTCCCTTTTGGAGGTACCCGCATGTACGCCGTCACCGTTCCTACCGAGCACAAGGACAGCACCTACATCGTCACCTCATCCGAACCGGGCACCGAGATGATCGACGACCGGAAGCAGCCGACCCGCACCCGGCAGCAACATCCACGTTGGTGTGACTATCAAGACGGCCACGGCACAATGTCCTGGAGCCACGCCGTCGTGAATGGGGTCCAAGTGGATGAGGTCGAACTCGACGAGCTGGTGACACAGCTCGACAACCATCTCGCGGCTGGGGACCAGGCCGACCCGCTGGAGGCTGGGATTTCCGCGAAAGCGAGTCGGCTCACAACGCTCCTCGCAGGCGCGGCGGCACCGGATCCGAAGGTAGCCGTTGCGCTGATCCGCTATCTATGGCAGCGATTCTGGGCCTTGCCAGTCGGAACCAGCCAGCCTGTTCTGCAGTCTGCGGCACGCCTCGCCTCGCTATTGCCGACCGTTCAGCAGGCGTCGCTCCCCCTTGGCCTGCAGGCCCTGATTGACATCGACCCGCAGCATACAGGCGACTCCGCTGTGTGGCAGGACGCCGCACTCGCCCCGGACTGCAACGTGGATCGCTCCATTGCATTACTCAGCCTGACCGCACACACGCTCGCACCGGCTAGCCTCGATCGCGGACCGTGCCTGGCCAACCTATCCACCCGACATTATGTCCGGTTCCTTGAGCACGACACCCCGCATGACCTCGACCTGGCCATCAGCACGCTGAGCGAAGCGGCGCCTCTGTTCGACGACACCTTCGGCAGCCTGCCCGATCTGTACGCCAATCTGTCGCTGATGCTACGCATCCGCTACCGCTCAGAAGGAGCGCCGTCCGACTTGGACGAGGCGATCGACTACGGCCGCCATGCAGCCGTCATGCCGTCACAGGGGCAGGCCGTGATCTTGTCAGGGCTCTCGATCGCGCTGGGCCACCGATTCCGCCTGCATCACGAACAAGCGGACCTCGACGAAGCCATCGCCTTTGCCCGGCAGGCCCGCAACCTCATGGACCCCCACCATGCCGAGGTACGGGTCGTCATGACGAACCTCGCCAGGCTGCTGTCCTACCAGCACGAACGCACCGAAACGGAGACCGCCCTGGAGGCAGCAACGGACGTCGCCCGCTCGGCCGCAGCGCCGGTGCTGGCTACTTTCGGCCGCGACCCGGATGCCGACCGGCAGTGCGCCGACACGCTGGCAATCCTCGGAGAGATGTTGGCCCGGCGCTACAAACAAAAGCAAGACCCACGTGACCTCGAGGACGCTCTGCAGGCGGTCGCCGCGCTATTGGAGATCACCGCGCCCACGTCACCAAGCCGGGCCGAAACCCTCCGCCAGCAAGGGACCCTGCTTTTCCTGCGCTTCCTCCGGAGCGAACACCTCAGCGACCTCGACGCCGCCATCACCTGTCTCAACGAAGCCGGCATGTACTGGCTGCGTCGGTACAGGCAGACAGGAGCGGAAGAGGAGGCGTTCGAGGCGATTCGTACGTTTCGGATGGCCGCAGAGGCTGCGGGAACCGACGGCCCGGACGCCGAGGCCGTCGCCGCCAACAACCTCGGCGTCATCCTCATAGAGCTGCCGTCCGAGCTGCTGAACGAGCAGCTAGCGCTCGAAGCCGTCCAGGCATTGCGAAGATCGGTGGATCTCAGCGAACAGGACGAACCGTATCTGCCTGGGAGATGGTCCGGCCTGTGCGCCGCCTTGACACGCCTGCATCGACTCACCGCTGACCCTGGCGTACTCCGGGAAGCCGTCGCCGCCGGGCGTTGCGGCGTAGACCTCACCCCCGCAGGGCATCCGAGTGCTGGAATGCACCTGTCGAACCTCGGTGGCGCCCTGTCACACCGTCCCGAGATGGCCCTCGCCGAGGTCGCCGAGACTGCTGACGTCTTCCGCCGCGCGGTTGCTGCCCTGCCGTCCGGACACCGTGCTCGACCCGGCGCTCTGTTCAACCTTGCGACGGCGCTCAACAACGCGGGCCAGGCCACAGGCGAGCCAACGCTTCTCAGCGAGGCCGTCGTCGCCCTGCGGGAAGCCAATGCCGCGACGCCACCCGGACCTCGGCGCCAGTCGATCCTCCGGGCCCTGACGTCAAGTCTGCAAGCCCAGTTCCAGCGCACCAGAGATCCATCGGATCTCGCCGACGCGGTCGCCTACGCCCGTGAACTACTCGCCCTGAAGCGCCCTGCAACAGCCGACACCCAGCGCCTCGCCGTCGAGATCGCCGAGCTTCTGCGCCAAGCCAACCCCCGCCTAAATGATCATGCCATCGCCCGGGACGAGGCCGGGATACTCCAAGGCCACCTGACCATTCCCGCACCGGCCGCACCAGATACCCCTGCCAGGCTCTGCCTGATCGGGCTGAAACTCCTGGACCTCGCTGATTCGCTTGACGACCACGACTTGCGCACAGACGCGGTCACCGCCCTGCGAAACGCGGTCAATGCCACCTTGCCCGACGATCCGCAGCTCACCAGATATCAAGCTTGCCTGGTGACCGGCTTGCGCGAAACCTACCTGCAGACCCGCGACGTGACCCTCTTGCGCGAGGAGATCGGCCTCGCCGACGCCGTCCTGCAGGCAACACCGGCCGACCACCCCGACCTGCTGCTACGCTTGGAGGCCAGCATCTGGGCCCTGCAACGGTTGCAAGCCGACACCGGCGATCACAGCCGTCTGGAGGACACTTACGCTCAGGCTACTCGGGCAGCGCAGACCCAGGGCGCCGATTGGGAAAATCAGCTGACCCTCGCCGAGGTGCTCATGCAGCGCGGCAGAGTCGACGGCGACCAAGCGCTCATGGAGCGAGCGGTCCTCATCGGACGCGGAGCCATCGCGGACATCCCCAGCGAGCACCACGACCACCACCGCTCCGTCGGCAACTTCGCCGCCATCCTGATGGAGCAATACCACCGAACCGGCGCACTGGAACTCCTCAACGAGGCGATAGCCTTGGCCCGACCCGTCGTCGACGTCACCAACGGCTCAAGATCCGCTCTCACTGGCGTCACAAATACGCTGGCTCTGTGCCTGTCACTGCGGTATGAGCGGACCGGCGACATAAATGCCCTTCGCGAGAGCGTGCAAGTTCAACGCAGAGCCGCGGCCGCGGTCCCCGTCGGCTATCCCTACCGCGGCCTCTACCTCGATAACCTCCGGCAAGTCCTCCTGACCCTCGGCCACGTCGAGAACGACATCGATCTTCTCCGCGAAGCCGCCGACTGGGCGCGGGCTGCCATCGACTCTGCCAACGACAATCCCAGCGTTCGCGCTTTGACTTCCGCCGGCCTCGCCGACGTTCTCCTTGCCCAGTACGAAAGCACCGGCGACACCGCAGTGCTCGCCGAGGCGGAAGACGCAGCCGAGGCCGCCCTGCGCGAAGGCGACGGCCATCCCCAACGTGACTTCCTGCTGCAGACGCTGGCCAGGACTCTGATGGCGCACCCGTCAGCATTGGACGACCGAGCCGTTGTCCAGCGAGCCCGGGAGCTGCAGGCCGAGGCGGCGACTCACCCAGCCGGAGCGAACCACAATCGACTCATCGCTGCCAGCAGGTGGGCCGACCTGGCGATGAGATTCGACGACCCCGACGACGCCCTGCGCGCCTGCGAGCACGCTGTCGAACTGCTCCTCGTGCACGCCAGTCCCGCACTGCAACGCGCCGACCGAGAACGCGGCCTGCGTGATACCTCCTGGCTGCCGCGGACCGTCGCCGCCGCCGCGATCGCCGCACGCCGGCCCGAGCGGGCCGTAGAACTGCTCGAACAGGTACGCGGGATCCTGATGGCCGAGGCACTGCATGCACACCAGGACCTCAGCGACATCCACGCCCATGACCCGGGTCTAGCCGCCGAGTTCGCGCACGTCAGCAGCGAACTTGCCGTCATTCACCGCGAGCCGGCCACCAAGTCCACTTCACTCGCAGCTGGCTCCCTCGCGGTCGAACAACGCGCAGAACTATCCCGGCGATGGCAAGACGCGGTTCAGCGCATCCGTGACTTGCCCGACCACAGTGACTTCTTGCGCCCGCTGGCCATTGCCTCCCTGCAAGAAGGCATCGATGGTGGTCGGATAGTCATCGTCAGCACCAGCGAATGGCGCTCCGACGCCCTCATCCTGGACGGCAGAACCGTGTCAGCCGTCGAACTGACCGGCCTCCACGCCACCGAGGCCGTCAAGCGCACCAACGCTTACCTCATCGCGCTGCAGGATTTTCAAGCCGCGCAGGCGCAGCTCGCCGCCGCGCGTGACACCGCCGAGGGATCCCGTGACCTCGCCGCCCTGCACCAATACCAGGTCGCCAAGGCCGCGTACCCTCGTCGACTCTCGACAATGGAAGAGACTCTCGACACCACGCTGGAGTGGCTATGGAACGTCATCGCCGAACCCGTTCTGCGGCATCTTGGCCTCACAGCCGCCCCCGCTGACGGAGAGCCGTGGCCCCGCATCTGGTGGTGTCCCACCGGCCCGCTTGCCCTGCTGCCCCTGCACGCCGCCGGTCGGCACCGCACCCAGCCCGCCCACTCGGTCATCGAGCGCGTTGTGTCGTCCTACACCCCGACGGTCCGAGCATTCCAAGCCGCCCGCACCGCCGGCAGTTCCCCCCAGCCCAACGACCTCCGAATGCTCGTCGTTGCCCTGCCAGCAACTGAGGGTCAGCAACCGCTCCCCAACGCCCTTCGCGAACGCGACCTCCTGCTTGGCTTCTTCCCCGGACGGCTACACACCCTCCTCGAAGGAAATGCCGCGACCCGCGCCGCCGTCCTCCGGGAGCTGCCCCGCCACACCTGGATCCACCTCAGCTGCCACGGTGATCAAGATTTGCGAAACCCGTCCAACGGCGGCCTGCTGCTGGCAGACGGCATACTGTCCATCGTCGACATCAACCGGCAAAGCCAGAGAGCCGAACTCGCATTCCTGTCCGCCTGCAAGACCGCGACCACCGGCGTCGAACTCACCGACGAGATGATGACCCTCGCCACCGCCATGCACTACGGCGGGAGCCGCCACGTCATCGCCACCCTCTGGTCGGTCTACGACCCCATTGCCGCAGACATCGCCGAACATCTCTACCGAGACCTCATCCGCGACGGCCAGCCCGCCGCGGAAGGGGCCGCGAACGCCCTCCATCACGCCACGCGATGGCTTCGCCGGGAACACCCGGACAACCCCAGCACCTGGATACCATTCGTCCATATCGGACCGTAGCCCTCGCCGAACGGACCACACGTGACCGCAACCTCCGGCCTACCCTATCGCGAGACGACCGAGCCCACCTTCACCATCACCGCTGCCAGCACGTTCATCATCGAAGATCACGGCATCGGCTTGCAGATCCTGCACGGTCCTTGCCCCCGCTGTGCCGCCACGATCGACATCCCCATCGTCCGGCAGGTCGTGAAGGGCACCGGGCAGACCGCTACCACTGATACACCCGCTATCGAACCTGTGATGTGCACGTGCGAAGAAGCTCACGACGGACGACCGGAAGACAGGGTTGGCTGCGGTGCCTACTGGAACTTCGCCCTCTGAACCTGTGGCCTTGCGCCGCCCCCGGCCCGGTCCTCCCGCAACACCCCAGGACCTCCGGCGCGCCCAGTACCGCGACCGCGTCATCCGCACCGAGTTGTCCCGCGTACGTACGGCAGCCGTCGCCTGGCGCAACGGGCTCGGCACCCTGCTCGCCGGACTGGTCGGGTTCAGCCTGATCAAAGGACGCTCCGACGTCTCCACCCTCGCGGGCACCGCCGCTGTCGCCGTCGGCATCCTCCTGTTACTCGCCCTCGCTGCGGGGGCCGCTGGCGCGTTCAAGCTCCTGCGCGCGGCACACGGCCGCCCCAGCGTCATACCTGTCGAGGAATTGCCGCCGGAGGTCGTCGCCCAGCACATCGAGGCGCTGGATGCGGCACGCAACCTGCGACGAGGGATCGTCGCCACCACACTCTGCGCAGGGCTACTCGTCTCGGCCGTCGCCATCACCTGGTACGGACCGCCGAGGGCCAATCCGATGCTGCGACTGAAGACTCAGGAGAACACGCAATGCGGCGCCGTTGTGCGGCTCGGCTCGGGCGCCGTGGTCCTCGCCACCGCCCAGGGTGAGCAGACAATTCCCCTGCAAGCGATACAGACCATCGCACCGGTCGCCGAGTGCTGACAGCTTTGTCTGTTGTGGTGGTCTGACACACTTGGAGGGCTATGCAAAACCCAATTATTGCTGAGGGTGTCGCGGAACACGGTGGCGTGGGACCTGTGGCAGGCCGGGCTGTACACGCCGCCGAACCTGTGGACGGTGGTGGAGGCGATCCGCCGGGTCCGTGAACGACTTGCGGTGCGGGTGGCGTGTGTAGCGGCGTTCATGCTCCATAGACCTCGGGGTCCGGGCCGGTGCGGGTTGCGGTGTCCAGCGTGGCGAGTGCTGTGTGGTCCTCGCTGGTCAGCTCGAAGTCGAAGATCTCCATGTTCGTCCGGATGCGTTGGGGTGTCACGGATTTCGATATCATGGCGTTGCCCAGTTCCAGGTTCCATCGCAGCAGGATCTGCGCTGCGGTTCTGCCGCGTCGCTCGGCGATGGTGGCCACGGTCGGATCGGGGATCAGCTGGCCGTGCCCCAGCGGGCTCCACGCCTGGGTTGCGATGCCGTGGCGGGCGTTGAACTCACGGAGCTCGGCTTGCGGCAGGCGGGGGTGCAGTTCGATTTGGTTGACTGCCGGGACGGTGTCGGTTTCGGTGAACAGCCGCTCCAGTTGGGCCAGTGGGAAGTTGGCCACGCCGATGGAGCGGGTGAGGCCGTCTTTTTTGATCTTCTCCAGTGCGCGCCAGGTTTCGACGTACCTGTCGTGGGAGGGGACCGGCCAGTGGATGAGATACAGGTCGAGGTAGTCGAGTTTGAGGTTGGCCAGGCTCTGGTCCAGCGCGGCCAGGGTGGTGTCGTATCCGAGGTCGGTGCGCCACACCTTGGTGGTGATGTGGAGCTGTTCGCGCGGTAGGCCCGACGCCGCGATGGCCGCTGCTGTTCCGGGTTCGTTGCGGTAGTAGGCGGCGGTGTCGATGGCCCGGTATCCGGCGTCGAGGGCGGCGGCCACGGCCGGTGTCGTTTCGTGGTCGGGCACCCGGAACACGCCGAACCCTAGTTGCGGGATGGTGGTTCCGTCGTTGAGGGCGACGTCGGGGATAACGATCGCGGGCATCGGGCCTTTCCCCTCGCGTGAATCGTGGTCAGTCGGGTATCGGGAAGCGATAGCTCATCTGGACGGTGTCGGCGGCGATGACGGCGAGCATGACCTCGACGGCGCGGCCTCTGGTGTCGTAGACGATGCGGGTGAGGTCGATGACGGGTGTTCCGCCGGGCAGTTGCAGGGACACGCTTTCCGGGCTGCTCGGCATCCGGGCGCTCCACTCCTCGCTGATCTCCGCGAGCGGATCGCCGGCCTCGTCGAGTCGGGCGAAACCGCCGCCG
>JBOHHF010000200.1:0-6281 GCA_050700495.1 Pseudonocardiaceae bacterium | reverse complement strand
GATCACCGCTGCGCAATGCGCGCACGGTCTCCAGCATTGCGGCAACCGCGGCCCCGTCGTCGGAGGCCCCCGGCCCGGCCGCGACCGAGTCGTAGTGCGCGGCGAGCACGACGCTGCCGGTCGGGTGCCGCCCGGTAAGCGTGGCGACGATGTTGTCCACCCGGCCGAACGCCGCGATGCCCTCGGTGCTGAATGCCCCGACCCCCCTGCTGATCTCCACCGAGAACCCCGCTGAGCGCAGTGCACCGACCAGATAATCCTGGGCGCGATCGCTCGCTGCGCTGCCCAGCGGGCGGGGCTCGATGGCGATTTCCCGTAGCGGGGCCAGGGCCCGCTGCGCGCTGAACTCCTGACCCGGCGCCGATGCCGGAACCGGGCTCGGCGGCCGGTCGGACTGCAGCGTGAGCACGACAACCACGACGACAACCAGTAGCGCGCCCCACGCGGCCGCCGTCCGGCTACCCCTGATGGCTGCCCACGCCGGCCCGGGGCTCGGGCACCTTCTGCAGGCCGAGGGCGGGAGCCCCATTCAGCAGTATGTACTCGTCGTAGTCGCCGGCCACCCTGGTGTCCAGCGCCGCGGTCCAGAACCCGGCCAGCGACTGTGGATCCGCGCAGTCGATGGTCACCTGACTGATCGAGAGGGTCATGTCCGTGACGGTAACCGGGAGGACCGACAAGCCGGGCTACGGATACGCTGCAACTCTTGCGAGTCCGCCGTCCGAGGAGTCCGAGAAGTATGATCACCAGGCTGTCGACGCTGTTCCTGCGCACCCTGCGCGAGGATCCGGCGGATGCCGAGGTGGCCAGCCACAAGCTGCTGGTGCGCGCCGGGTACATCCGCCGCGTCGCACCGGGGATCTACTCGTGGTTACCGCTGGGCTTGCGGGTGCTGCGAAACATCGAGACCGTGGTGCGCGAGGAGATGGACGCGATCGGCGCGCAAGAGATCCAGTTTCCCGCGTTGCTGCCCCGGGAGCCCTACCAGGCCACCGGGCGCTGGACCGAGTACGGCGCGAACCTGTTCCGGTTGCAGGACCGTAAGGGCGTCGATTACCTGCTCGGCCCCACCCACGAAGAGCTCTTCACCCTCACCGTCAAGGGCGAGTTCAGCTCCTACAAGGACTATCCGGTGATTCTGTACCAGGTGCAGAACAAATACCGGGACGAGGAGCGACCCCGGGCCGGGATCCTGCGCGGCCGAGAGTTTCTGATGAAGGACTCGTACTCCTTCGACCTCTCTGACGAGGGACTGGCGGAGTCTTACCGGCTCCACCGGCAGGCCTATGTCAAGATCTTCGACCGGCTCGGGCTGCGTTATGTGATCGTGTCGGCGATGTCCGGCGCGATGGGCGGCTCGGCCAGCGAGGAGTTCCTGGCTGAATCGGAGACCGGCGAGGACACCTTCGTGCGCAGCCTCGAGTCCAGGTACGCGGCCAACGTCGAGGCGGTGACCACCCCGGTGCCGCCGGAGCTGCCCATCGATTGCCGGCCGCCGGCCCAGGTGCTGCACACCCCGAACACTCCGACCATCGACACGCTCGTCGATCACCTCAACGTGACAGGTTTGGGCCGGACCTTCACTGCTGCGGACACCTTAAAGAACATCATGGTCAAGACCCGGTCGCCCGGCGCGCAGGACTGGGTGTTGCTCGGTGTCGGGATCCCCGGGGACCGCGAGGTCGATCTCAAGCGGCTGGAGGCCTCGCTGGCGCCGGCCGAGGTGGCGTTGCTGGACGAGGTGGATTTCGCCGGGTACCCGTTCCTGATCAAGGGGTACATCGGGCCGGGCGCGCTGGCCGGCCACGACGTGCGTTACCTCGTCGACCCCCGGGTGGTGCGCGGTACCGGATGGGCCACTGGGGCCGATCGGCCCGACCACCACGTCGTCGACCTGGTGTGCGGGCGCGATTTCACCCCCGACGGCACCGTCGAAGCCGCCGAGGTGCGAGCCGGAGATCCGTCGCCGGACGGGGCCGGCACCCTGGTCGTCGCCCGCGGTATCGAGATCGGGCACATTTTCCAGCTCGGCCGCAAGTACGCCGACGCCTTCGCGCTGGACGCACTCGGACCGGATGGCAAGCCGATCCGGATCACCATGGGCTCATACGGAGTCGGGGTCTCCCGGCTGGTCGGCGCCATCGCCGAGCAGAGCCACGACGCCCATGGGCTGGTGTGGCCACGCGAGGTTGCTCCAGCCGACGTGCATGTCGTGATCGCGGGCAAGGACCAGACGGTCCGGGTCGCCGGTGAGCGGTTGGCCGCCGAGCTGGACGCAGTGGGGCTGCGGGTGATGCTCGATGATCGCTCGGCCACCCCTGGCGTGAAGTTCGCCGACGCCGAACTGATCGGCGTGCCGACCATTCTCGTGGTGGGGCGCGGCTTGACGTCGGGAGTCGTGGAAGTGAAGGATCGGGCCACCGGCGAGCGCACCGAGGTACCGATGGACGGCGCGGTGGCGCACCTGCAGGAGCTGTGTCGTAAGTAGTCCTGGGTCACAAGTAGTCAACCGGGCAGGAAGCTCAACCGGACAGTGCGGACCGGGTTGTCGCCATTGGTGTCCACCAGGCAGATCGACTGCCAGGTGCCCAGCGTGAGCTGCCCGCCGAGCACCGGGACGCTGGCGTAAGGCGGCAGCAGAGCGGGCAGTAGGTGATCCCTGCCGTGCCCGGGAGAGCCGTGCCGGTGGCGCCACCGTCCGTCGACGGGCAGCAGCTCACGCAGCAGGGTGAGCAGGTCGGTGTCGCTGCCCGCGCCCGTCTCGATCACCGCGAGGCCCGCGGTGGCATGTGGTACCCATACGTGCAGGAGGCCGTCGCGCGCAGCCGCGTGATTGAGGAACGCGCGGCATTCCGCGGTGAGGTCACGTACCTGCTCGCGGGAGCCGGTCTGGATATGGAGTTCCGTGGTGTGCACGCGAAGACGGTAGCCGCCGGCTCAGGGCGCACCCGGGAACGGCACCGTAGCCGGGGTGATACCTGCGGTGGCGCGCCACCGGGTCGCCCGCACGGCAGCTCGGGTCAAAGCGTCCAGCGCGGCTCCACGCAGACCCGGATCGGCTGGGCTGCGTTCCACCACCGAGCGCCACGCCGCCGCCGCGTCGGTCTCCGCGGTGATCACCAGCCGTAGTGCCGACGCGGCGTCGGTGACCGGGCCGGGGCTGAGGTAGCCCGGCTCAGCCGGCACGGGCCGCGCACCCGCGTCGATCAGTGTCCGCTCGGTGGCGTCGCGCCGAGCCTGGTGCGCGACAGCGGCCTCGTCGAGCTTACCGGCCAACTCATCTGCAACGAAGGCGCCCGCCAGCCCGTAAGCCCAGACCGCCGCATGTTCAGCAGCCAGCGCCGCCTGCAACGCATCCACCGGCACCTGACTCATGATCGATCGAGTCCCATATGGAGACATATCGCGGCCATGAGGGGTCTGATCGCTGCGATATGTCTCCATATCGCGGTGCGGCGGGCGGGCAGTCACGGCAGCAGTGTGGCGTGACTGGCGCAGCAGGCGGCCACTGAGGCCAGCAGGGCTGCGCGGTACCCGGGCAAGGTCACGGCCAGCCCGGCTGCCTCATCCTGCGCCCCGTGCACTGCCTGGATCAAAGCGGTCCGAGCACGTGGCAGGTCAGGATCGGCGAGCGGGGGCACGGGCGTGGGCGTGGCCGGTGGGGCGGCGTTGCTTGGCGCCGGCGCAGGCCGGATCCGGTGCAGTTCGGCACGCAGCGTGATCGCGTGCGCCATCCGGTCTACGGCCAGTGCCCTGGCCGCGTTGGCCAAGGCAGGGTGAGTCTGAACCCCCGGCTGGGCCGCCATAGCGGCCACCGCCTGCGCCAGAGCCGAGTCGGCCTCGGCGCGCCGCGCCGGGGACTCCAACGGATCTGGAGGCTCGGGCGCCGCCGGGGAGCCGGTGCACCCGGCCAGCACGGCCGGACCGGCGACGAGCAGTGCGGCCCCTGCCGCCAGCATGCGGCGTCGGCTGGGGCGGGGTGCGGACACGGTTGGCCATCCTGCCAGCTTCTGGGCCGCCCGTGCGCAGCGCCGTGATCCGTTTGGCGCAGATAGCTCCCGCGACGCGATACCCTGGGTGATCCCGAGCGGGGTGCGCCCCACGCTGGTCGTCGCCGCTCTGATACATCGACAGACACTTCGACAGACAGACAGTCACTTCCAGGCAGGAGGCTATGGTGACCACGCAGCCCGCGAACTCCGGCTCGGCGGTTGAGTCGGTAGTGCGCGATGTGGTGGCCGGTACTGGGTTCGAGCTGGAAGGATTGGACGAAGTCCGAGCAGGCCAACGTTGGCTGGTTCGCGTGATCATCGATTCGGATGCGGGCGTCGGGCTGGACGATATCGCCACGGTGAGCCGTGCGGTGTCCTTCGCCCTGGACGATCGCGACGAGCTGCTCGGAGGGCCTTACACCCTGGAGGTGACCTCGCCCGGGGTGGACCGGCCGCTGACTCGCCCTCGGCACTGGCGGCGAAACCGGCTACGGCTGGTCAAGGTTGCGGTGACAGACGGCGCGGAGCTGGTCGGCCGGATCGGGGATTGCGACGACGAGGGCGTCACACTGCTGGTGTCGGGAGCCCTTCGCCGGGTGCGTTATGCAGAGCTGCGCCGTGCGGTGGTGGAAGTGGAATTTCGCCAGCCGCCGGCCGCCGAGCTCGCTGTGCTCGACGGAGCAGTACGGCAGGATTTGGAGGAACGGTGAACGTCGACATCGCCGCGCTGCGTGCCATCGAACGGGACAAGGACATCGCCTTCGAGACGGTGCTCGAGGCCATCGAGACGGCGCTGCTCACCGCGTACAAACATACCGAGGGTCACGAGGCGCACGTGCGCATCGATGTCGACCGCAAGACCGGCCTGGTCCGGGTGCTGGCACAGGAGCTCGATGCGGACGGCAATGTGTGCCATGAATGGGACGACACGCCGGAGGGATTCGGCCGGATCGCCGCCACCACAGCCCGCCAGGTCATCCTTCAGCGGCTGCGTGACGCCGAGCACGAGCGCACCTTCGGCGAGTTCTCGGCCAAGGAGGGCGAGATCGTCGCCGGAGTCGTGCAACGCGACGCCCGGGCGAATGCCCGGGGTGTGGTGGTAGTCCAGATCGGCGAGACCGAAGGCGTGATCCCGCCGGTGGAGCAGGCGCCCCGGGAAACCTACCGGCACGGCGAGCGGATCAAATGCTACGTGGTCGCCGTATCCCGGGGTTTACGCGGCCCGCAGATCACGTTGTCCCGGACGCATCCCAACCTGGTCCGCCGACTGTTCGCCCTTGAGGTCCCCGAGATCGCCGATGGGACCGTGGAGATTCCCGCGGTGGCCAGAGAAGCCGGGCATCGCTCGAAGATCGCCGTGCGATCGACCGTCCCGGGGGTCAACGGTAAAGGCGCGTGTATCGGGCCGATGGGTCATCGGGTTCGTAACGTGATGAGCGAGCTGGGTGGCGAGAAGATCGACATCATCGATCATTCCGACGACCCAGCGACGTTCGTGGGCAATGCCCTGTCCCCGGCGAAAGTCATCTCTGTACAGATCGTCGATGCCCGAGCCAAGACGGCCCGGGTCATCGTCCCCGATTTCCAACTGTCGCTGGCGATCGGTAAGGAGGGCCAGAACGCCAGGCTGGCTGCCAGGCTGACCGGATGGAAGATCGATATCCGGAGCGATGCGGACCCGATGGGCGCCCCGTCGGTTCGTGAACCGCGCGCTGAGATACCGGTGACCAATGCCGGTTCTCCGCCAGCGCCCGGCGCGCGCTAGAATTGTGGTGGCCCGCCGTCGGGGGACGGTCTACGCCTGCCCGGACGAGATCCGGCACCGCCGCCGCGAGCGGCCCGCCGAGCCTATCCGGACCTGCGTAGGTTGCCGGACCAGGGCGGCGGCTTCCGGATTGCTGCGTGTGGTGGCGGTGGACGAGACCTTGGTCCCGGACCCGCGGTGTCGGCATCCCGGTCGGGGTGCGTGGATGCACCCCGATACCGGATGTTTGCGCCTCGCCGAGCGGCGCCGGGCATTTCCGCGGGCGCTGCGCTGCGCGGGGACGCTCGACACCGCCCCGGTGCACGTCTTCCTCACCCAGCCACCCGGAGATGCCATCGGTACGCGGTTCGCCGCGAACCCACCCGAGTCCCGGGACCACCCGGGCGCACGGTCAACGTAGAGAGCAGGCCGATCCGACATGTACCCGCAGCCGTGAAGCTCTGACAGCGATGGACATGCCTTAGTATCGGGGTCGAGCGGGATTGCCGCCGGCTCCATCAGTGAGGAGAGCAGTGGCAGGCAAG
>JBOHHF010000199.1:0-19671 GCA_050700495.1 Pseudonocardiaceae bacterium | reverse complement strand
CAATGCCGCTAAGTTAGAGGCGCGGTCCGCGGCGTTGGCTCGTTGCTCTACAACGCCATAAATGGCTCGGCGTGTCAACGTTCGAAAACCGCGAGAAACGCACTGAACCCGATATTGTTATCGCGTGGCGAATAACTCAAGGGCTTCTCGATCCGAATCCGGTCGACTGACCGACCATGTGACTCTCGGGGTGCTGAGCAGTGTGATACATCGGGACGTCATAGATGATGTGATCCGCGAGACCGGGAAACGTGAGGTCCGGTCGCGATTGTTACCGGCGCACGTGGTCGTGTACTACGTGCTGGCGTTGAACCTGTTCTTCGGTGAGGCCTACGAAGAGGTGATGCGCCAACTCGTGAACGGGCTGCGGTTTCTGGGGAACTGGCGAGACAACTGGAAGATACCCACCACCAGCGCGATCTCCCAGGCCCGCACGCGACTGGGTGAGGCACCCTTGAAACTGTTGTTTCAGCGGATCGCGGTGCCGATGGCCCGACCCGGCACCCGCGGCGCGTGGTTTCACGGCCTGCGGATGATGGCCATCGACGGTCTGGTGCTCGACGTACCCGACACCCCCGAAAACGACGAGGAGTTCGGCCGCTCGGGTAACGACAAGACCCCCGGCCCGTTCCCCCAAGTCCGCCTCGTCGCGGTCGGCGAGTGCGGTACTCACGCCGTCGTCGACGCCGAACTGAGCGGTGTGACCACCGGTGAGCAGACGCTGGCCGCGAAGCTGATCGCCCGGTTCGCCCCCGGCATGCTCGTGCTGGCCGACCGCAATTTCTACAGCTATCAGGCCTGGCAGCAGGCCGTGGCGACCGGAGCGCACCTGCTGTGGCGGGTCACCTCGACCCTGACGCTACCGGTGCTGGAATGGCTGCCCGACGGCTCCTATCGATCAGTGCTGATCAACCCGAAGATCCGCGGCCGGCGCCGCGAGGCGCTCATCGCCGCCGCGACAGCCGGCGCCGACCTCGACCCCGACCACGCCACGGTCGTCCGCGTCGTGGAATACACCATCGAAGACCGGCCCGCCAGCGGGGAACTGTTCTGCCTGATCACCACAATCCTCGACCATGAATTCGCGCCCGCAGTCGAACTCGCCGCGGCCTATCACGAACGCTGGGAAATCGAGCTCTCCTTCGACGAGATCGAAACCCACCAAACAGGCCACCACCGAGTACTCCGGTCCAAAACCCCGGAACTGGTCAAACAAGAGATCTGGTCACTACTACTCACCCACTACGCGATACGCCACGTCATGAAAGACGCCGCCGACACCGTTGGCACCGACCCCGACAATCTATCCTTCATGCGCAGCTACCGTGCAATCCGCCGCCAGGTCACCAACCAGGCGGGCTTTTCCCCCTAAACGACTCACCGCAGCACTCAAAGAAACCACCGATGAAATCATCGAACGACCCAACCCCCCACGACGAGACCGCACCTACCCAAGGGTGATCAAAAGGTACCGCGCGCACAGTCACCGCATCAAACGAACTACCGACCACGGCCAACTCCATAACGGTCCAGCAAAGATCCACATCTTCAAGGTCCCGCGCCTAACTTAGCGGCATTGCCACCTGGACCGCCTGGGACATGAGGCCCCACGCCTCGCTCCTGGTAGATACATATTTTACCACTCCCGAACGTGGTTGGGTGGTGGGAGGAAAGATACAAGAGGTCACTCCGGGTCAGAAGCAATGTGTCTTGCGAAGGGAGCGGGCGGACGTTAAGCCCGTGGTGCTATACACGGAGGATGGCGGTGCCACTTGGGAAAACCGAGTGGCTGACCTTGACGGCGAATTCTCGTTCGGGGAGTGGGGCTGGAAGATCTTTTTCCTCAACGATCAAGTGGGTTTCGTGTCGGTGGAGAACTTCTGTGAGGGCGTTATTCTGAAAACCACAGACGGAGGGCAGCACTGGAGACGGCTCACCATCAACGACCAGCAACACACTGCCAACCTTGAAGGGCTGGGGTTCGTGGACGACATGCACGGCTGGGTTGGTGGTTGGGGTTCGGCAAATATGGCAACCGGGTTCAGCAGTGAGACCACCGATGGTGGCGAGATGTGGGGCGACGCAGACGAGATTGGTCTTTTCATCAACCGCTTCCGCTTCTTCGGCGACCCGGTCACGGTAGGGTACGCCTCGGGCCAGAGAGTGTACAAGTACTCTCCTGAGCCGGTGGGGGTCCCGCCATTGCTGGCTGCGGCACCCCCCACTCAGCTCCTCGATAACAACGAGCCAACACGGACTTCCCGCCCAGTCGCTATCGCTGTCACCATCCCTGAGGGCGCCTCGCGTCTTATCGTCAACATTTGGGACCGCTTCGGGGCGCACGTTCGTCACCTACTGGACGAGCAGCAGCCGGCAGCTGGTAAGCGGACCATCGAGTGGGACGGGACCAGTGATGGCGGCGAGTCACTTGACGCAGGGAACTTTATAGTCCGGGTAACCGTGGACGATGACTCGGAAAGCTGGATCTTATGGGTCGAGGAGTGACTACATGAACAATTGACCTCCAACTCCTGAACGCCTCAGCCGTCGAGTATCCGAGTCTGCGCGGTTATCAGTCCGCAATCCTGCAGCATCCCGCCTCATCAGATCGGTGCGGAAGCCGTCGGCGTCGTTGGGCTGGAGATATTCGCGGACGAGAGATATTCGCGGACGAGCCGGCGGCGGTGCGGGAGGAGCGGAGGCCGGGGTCGAAGCCCTCACCCTGGGCGCCGATGGCCCGCACGGCGGCGACCGCGGTCTCCTTCTCGAAGCGAACGGAAATCCCGGCTGCCCGCCCGGCTGCCGCTGCTGGGGGGGTGGGCAGCCGGGCGGGGTTGCCCCTCCGGTTGCCCGCAAGGCGGTCAGCCGGGTGGGGCGACTTCACCGGCTGCTCTGCCTGAAGAGTCCGGTGGGCAGGCGGACACGCAACCGATCCCGGTGGTGGTGGGACGAGGACCAGTTGCGCGGGGTTGAAGCCACGCCAGAACGAGACGCTACGGCTAGCGAGGAGTCCAGTCATCCCGCCATCGAGGTGGCACGCACTCACAGAGCGTCGATCGTGTGCCGCATGGGGGTGAAACGGCCTTGGCGGTCTGCTGTTGGCGGAGCAAGGAGACCGCGGTGATGACGGCAACGGCGTCCGGCGAACACGATCGGTGACGTCCACGGCGATGTCTGGTCGCTCACGTGCTCCGATCGACCGCTGATCGCAGAAAGAAACTGTTCAAAGTGGTAGAACAACACTAAAGCGGCTATTGTACACCCAAGAGAGTTATAGCTCCCATCACTCTCTGTAATCGATCAGATTGCCTCATGAGCACTGGAGATGAACATGAACTCCGTATGCACCGTAGCGCGCGCACTTGCCGCCTCCCCCGACGGTGTCGAGATCGGCTGAATACCCCAGCCCTCCCTACCCGACCCGCGCCTGTCCGCGTTGATCCGGGCCTGGCGGGGAGTGGACCCAACCTTATTGTCGTTCCTGGTGGAGGCCCCCGTATGCAGGCGAGATGGCGTCCGTCGGGTTCCTTGCTACTCCGCGGGCGAGCAATGGCGTCGGATGCCTTCGTCGCCACTCTCGTGCTCGCCGCGGGGGTAGCCGGGATTGCCGCGATCCGCACCACTGCTGTCACGCTCGATCTGGGCACCCTGCTCGGGAGCCTCGCGCTGGCAGTCGGATTCGGGGTCGCCCGGAGCTTGGCAATCGAGGTCGACGTCCGCCGCGATACCGCGCGGATCACTCCTACTGAGATCCCGTTGGTCATCGGCCTGCTGTTCCTGCCCGGCCCGGTCGTGCTGGTGGCCTATGTGGGTGTGGTGGTCATCGCCCGGCTCATCCGCCGGGACAGTTGGTCCAAGCTTCTGTTCAACGCTTCCTACGCGACCCTCACCGTCGCGGTCACCGACTTGTTGTCCTGCCTGGTCGTCAAGCCGACCTGGCCTGGGGTGCCGCACTGGAGCGCGGTGCTTGCCGGGTTCGTCGTCGCACACGCCGTCACCTCCTGCCTCGCCTGGGTCTTCGTCGTCCTGCTGGACCGCCGGCGTTCCGGTGAGAGTGCGCGTCCTGTGGTGCACCTCTACCTCACCGGTCTGCTCAATGCCGGGCTCGGGCTCGCCGCTGCGGAACTGGTGATGGCGGTGCCCTGGGGTGCCCTGTTGGTGGGCCTGCTCACGGTGACCGTGGCTGCGGTGTATCGCGCCTACTACGGGCTACTGCGCGATCAGCGCGACCTCGGTGTACTCAACGATCTCAGCTTGCAGGTGGCGGTGATCGGGCAAGGCGAGGACAAGGACCGGCCGGCGCCGGATGAGGGTGGTTGGAGCGCCGCTATGGAACTGGCCCGCGAGCAGCTCAACGCCACCCGCGTGGTGTTGCACTGGATACCGGACCAGGGCGGGCCGCACACCGTGGTCGCCGGCCAGCCGCTGCCCGGCCCACTGTCGCAGTCCGACGTCGCCGCCGTTGCGCCCGTCGACTGCCAGGCCGGCACCGGGCAGGTGCTGCGCATGATGGCAAGCAGTTCGGACCCGGTGGTGGCCTCCGCGCTGGCTGCCAGGGCTGCATCGGAGGTGCTGGTGGTCCCGCTTCGGGGCGCCGAACAGCTCCTGGGTGTCATCGAGGTGCATGACCGGCAGAGTCGGCTGCGTGGCTTCGGGAAAGCCGACGAGCGGTTGGTCGAGACGCTGGCCAGCCACCTCACCACCGCGCTGGACAATCGCCGGCTGCTCGCCCAGCTCCGGCACGACGCCTACCACGACAGCCTCACCAACCTGCGTAGCCGGCTCGGTTTCCGGGAGGCCGCCACCGAGGTGCTGCGCCGGGATTCGACGCCGTGCGCCGTGCTCGTCATCAACCTCGACCTGCTCTCAGAGGTCAACGATGCGCTGGGTCACGTCTGGGGCGACCGGGTCGTCGTGGGTGCAGGGGAGCGGCTCCGCCATACCCTGCCCGGCCTTGCGCTCACCGCCCGTCTTGAGGGTGACACCTTCGCCGCGCTGCTGGTCGACGTCGGCTCTCAACGGGCGCTGCAAGTGGCCGAGCAAGTGCAGGCGGCGCTGAGCAGGCCCCATCCGGTCGACGGACTCGCCGTGGAGTGCACCGCGGTGGTCGGTGTGGCGCTCACCGGGGTCGAGCCCACTCGGGACGCGAACGACCTGCTTCAGCGTGCCGACATGGCCCTGCGCGCGGCTCGCAGTGCCGACGAGACCGTCCGCTGCTACGTACCCAGTATGGGCCAGCTCCTGTTGCGCCGTTTCCAGCTGGTCACGCAGTTCCGTCACGCGCTGGACTCCGGTCAGTTCGACGTGCACTTCCAACCTCAGTTGGCGCTGCCCACCCGCCGGGTGATCGGGGTGGAGGCGCTGGTGCGCTGGCACCATCCGGAATTCGGGATGCTCGACCCGCAGGAGTTCGTCACCATCGTCGAGGCCACCGGTCTGATCGATCCACTCACCGACTTCGTCTTGGATCGCTCGCTGCGGCAGTGCCGTCGCTGGCTGGACCGCGGGCTGTCACTGTCGGTGGCGGTCAACCTCTCGGTGCGCAACCTGGCCGACACCGCGTTTCCCAGCCGGGTGGCCGACGCCCTGGAACACCACCAGGTGTCCCCAGCACTGCTGGCGCTTGAACTCACCGAGTCGGCGGTGATGAGCGACCCAGAGCGCGCGTTGCCGGTCCTACGGGGTCTGCACGGGCTGGGCGTACGAATCGCGGTGGACGACTTTGGTACCGGGTACTCGTCGCTGGCTTACCTGCGGCGCCTACCGGTGGACGAGGTGAAGATCGACAAAAGCTTCGTGTTCGGGTTGGCGAGTGACCTCGGTGATCTCGCGGTGGTCCGCGCCATCGTGGAACTCGGCCACTCGCTCGGGTTGATCGTCGTCGCGGAGGGCGTCGAACAGGATGCCACCCGGCGCCAGCTGGCGGAGATGGGCTGCGACGTCGCGCAGGGCTTTCTGATCTCCCGCCCGCTCGCGGCGGACCGGTTCGACGCCTGGCTGGCGGCCCGCACCGTCCGCGCCTCCGGAGTGCACGATGAGACCGTGCTCACCCTCGTCCGGTGACCGCGGCGCCGGTTTCCCGGACCGCGCCGACGTTGTGTACAGTTGGCGGCGCTTGAGCACCGTCCACTAGCAGCCCAGATAGCTTCAGACAGCCCCGCTAGCTCAGACAGCCCCAATAGCTCAGACGGCCCCAATAGCTCAGACGGCAGAGCGTCTCCATGGTAAGGAGAAGGTCTACGGTTCGATTCCGTATTGGGGCTCGGGAAACGGTCCTGACGAACAGTCCTGGTTCCGTGGTTGTTCGCTCCGCACCAGGCGGTGTAGCTCAGTCGGAAGAGCAAGCGGCTCATAATCGCTGTGTCGCCGGTTCGAGTCCGGCCACCGCTACCACCGGCCCTGCGCACCACGCGCTGGCCCTTACCGCAGTTGCTGACAGTTTAGCGAGAGAGAGGTACTCGTGGCCGCCACCGACGTCCGACCCAAGATCACGTTGGCGTGCGAGGAGTGCAAGCACCGCAACTACATCACCAAGAAGAACCGGCGCAACGATCCCGACCGGCTCACCATCCGCAAGTACTGCCCGACCTGCAACAAGCACCGGGCCCACCGCGAGACCCGCTGAGTCACCCCGCTGAGCCACTCGGGTGTGCAGGTAGCCTGCGCCGGTGACACTTGATTCCTCCCTCGTCGGACGGTCTTACCCGACGGTGGGTAGCTACCAGGTGGGGCGCGAGAAGATCCAGGAGTTCGCCGCGGCCATCGGGGACGACGACGCGGTCTACCGAGATCCCGGCGCCGCTCAAGCCCGTGGCTACGCCGGTGTGATCGCTCCGCCCACATTCGCGATCATCCTGTCCTTTCGCGCGCAGCAGGCGCTGGTCAACGATCCTGATCTAGGCTTGGACTTCAGCCAGGTGTTGCACGGCGATCAGTCGTTCACCCATCACCGGCCGATCCGAGCCGGCGACGAGCTGGCTACGACGTTGCATATCGACGGTGTCCGCACCATGGGGGGTAACGATCTGCTCACGGTGCGCTGCGAGATCACCGACGTCACGGGCGACCCGGTGACCACGGCCCGGTCCATGTTGGTCATCCGTGGTTCGGACGGGAATCAGGGCCGGTGACGCGACGCCGCCGCTCCGAGGTCGCCGTAGGCGACCAGCTGCCCGGGTTGCAAATCCGCGTCACTCGGGCCGCGCTGGTCCGTTACGCCGGAGCCTCCGGTGACTTCAACCCGATCCATTGGAACGAACGGGTTGCTCGGGAGGTGGGGCTCCCCGGCGTCATCGCGCACGGGATGCTCACCATGGCGTTGGCCGGCCGCCTGGTGACGGCCTGGACGGGTGACCCGGGTGCCGTCCTGGCGTGCGGGGTGCGCTTCACCCGGCCGGTCGTGGTGCCCGATGACGGTGAAGGGGCACTGGTGGAGCTATCCGGCACGGTGACGCAGCGGCGCGACGACGGCACCGTCCTGATCGCGATCACCGCCCGCGCCGCCGGCCAGACCGTGCTCGGCAAGGCCACCGCCACCGTCGCACTTCCCTGAGCCTTGCCACCCTCGCCGCTGTCGCAGCCCAGCAGGCTGAGCGTAGTGAACGGCACCCAAATAACCCCATTGCGGGGCGGCGAGCGCTAGCTCGCTTCGGCGAGTAGAGCGGCCAGGCGGGTTAGGCCGGTGTGCAGGTTCTCGTCGCTGAGAGCGTAGGAGAGACGGAGGTAGCCGGGGGTGCCGAAGGCCTCGCCGGGTACCACAGCCACTTCGGCGTGCTCCAGGACAGCCGCGGCCAGCTCGATGCTGGTCCGCATCGTGACGCCACGCAGCGAGCGACCCAGCAGGGCCTGCACCGAGGGATAGGCGTAGAAAGCGCCGTAGGGCACCGGGCAAGTCACGCCGTTGATGCCGGACAGTAGGTCGACGATGGTGCGCCGCCTGCGGTCGAATGCCTCGCGCATCCTTGCCACTGCGTCCAGCGGACCGGACACCGCGGCCAGTGCGGCACGCTGTGCCACGTTGCAGACGTTGGAGCTCAGGTGCGACTGCAGGTTCGCCGCCGCCGTCACCACGTCCGGCGGACCGACCAGCCAGCCGACTCGCCATCCGGTCATCGCGTAGGTCTTGGCCACACCGTTGAGCACCACACAGTGCGCGGCGAGCTCGGGCACCACAACCGGCATCGACCGGGCCTGGGCACCGTCGTAGACGAGGTGCTCGTAGATCTCGTCGGTGACCACCCACAGGCCGCGCTCGGCAGCCCAGCGTCCGACCTCGACAACCAGCTCCGGGGGGGCCACCGCCCCGGACGGGTTCGACGGCGAGCACCACAGCAGGATCTTCGTGCGCTCGGTGCAGGCGGCCTCCAGTTGCTCGACGCTGGGCAGGTAGCCGCTGTGCTCATCGGTGGGCACCACCACTGCGACGCCGCCGGCCAGCCCGATCGCCTCCGGATAGGTCGTCCAGTAGGGCGCGGGTAGCAGCACTTCGTCGCCCGGGTCGACCAGCGTGGCGAACGCCTGGTATACGGCCTGCTTGCCGCCGTTGGTGATGAGCACCTGTCGCGGCTCGATCTGATAGCCGGAGTCCCTGGCGGTCTTGGCCGCAACGGCTGCTCGCAGGTCAGGCAGGCCGGCAGCGGGGGTGTAGCGGTGGTTGGCCGGATCCGCGCACGCCGCCACGGCTGCCTGCACGATCTCCGGCGGGGTCGGAAAGTCCGGCTCCCCGGCGCCGAACCCGATCACCGGGCGACCGGCCGTCTGGAGCGCCTTCGCCTTCGAGTCCACCGCAAGGGTGGCCGATTCGCAGATGCCGCCGACCCGGGCGGAGATGCGTCGGGTCTCGATTCGATCCAGGGCTGCCATGCCCTGCATCGTCGCATCAACGGCCGGCTTATGGCTGCCGACCCCGTGCGGCGACCGGGCAGTTGGAGAGCAGCAGCTCTGGTGGCCTACACTCAGGTGTCTGGGTTACCAGCAGATCTGTCGTGCCTGATGATGATCGTGGCCTGGTTGATCGGCTGGTTTCTGTGGTGGCGTCTCTGAGACGTCTGTAAAGGGGTGTAGCTCAACTGGCAGAGCAGCGGTCTCCAAAACCGCAGGTTGCAGGTTCAAGTCCTGTCGCCCCTGCATCGATGAGAACGTACGTCGATGAGAACCTGCGTCGACCCAACCGGCGACTTGCCCGGCCGAGCGGAGGATCAGCAGCGTGAGCGACGATCGCGCCCACGAAACGGGGGAACGGGAGGAGCCTCCCGAGGAGTCACATGACGCCCCACAGCCGGCCTCGGCTGCTGTACGTCGGGAGCGGTCCACCAACCGACCCGCCGGGGTGCAGCGGTCCGGTATCGTCGGCAAGGATCACCCGACCAGGCCTCGGGGCGCTACCGAGACCAAGGCAGCCCTGCCGGCCCGGCTGAGCCGGTTTCTCCGCGAGGTCGTCGCCGAGCTCCGTAAGGTCATCTGGCCGAGTCGTCGGGAACTGGTGGTCTACACCGCGGTCGTGCTGGTCTTCGTCAGCGTCATGGTGGCGTTCGTGGCACTGCTGGACATGGGGTTGGGCAGGGCGATGCTGAGCCTTTTCGGCTGACAGTCCATCACCAGCGCGACATGACGCATGAGAGGAAGCGAGACCCACTGTGACCTCCCCCGAAGGCGGGTCAAAGCTGACGGGGCTGTTCGACGCGCAGCCTGCTGAGCCGCCCGAGGCGGCCCAGCTCAGCGAGAGCGTCAGTGAGAGCGCCGAGAAGCCTGAGATCACTGACGAGTCTGAGATCACTGACGAGTCTGAGATCACTGACGAGACCGATGAGATGGCCGACGACGTAGTACCGGCCGAGGTCGAGCCTGAGCAGGCCGTAGATCCCGTCGAGGAGCTCCGGTCTGCACTGGCCGCCGCTCCCGGTGAGTGGTACGTGGTGCACTCCTACGCCGGCTACGAGAACAAGGTGAAGGCGAACCTGGAGACCAGGGTGCAGACCCTGGATGTGGAGGACTTCATCTTCCAGGTGGAGGTGCCCACCGAAGAGGTCACCGAGATCAAGAACGGTCAGCGCAAGCAGGTACAGCGCAAGGTGCTACCCGGCTACATCCTGGTCCGGATGAACCTCAACGATGCCTCGTGGAGCGCGGTGCGCAACACCCCGGGCGTCACCGGGTTCGTCGGCGCCACGTCGCGACCCTCGCCGCTCACCCTGGCTGAAGTGCTGAAATTTCTGGCCCCACGGGTGGAGCAGCCGAAGGTGGCAGCCGGTGCGGGCCGACACGCGGGAGTCTCCGGTGCGGCCAGGTCCTCGGTCGAGGTCGACTTCGAGGTGGGGGAATCGGTCACCGTGATGGACGGTCCGTTCGCCACGTTGCCGGCGACGATCAACGAGGTCAACGCCGACGCGCAGAAGCTCAAGGTGTTGGTGTCGATCTTCGGCCGGGAGACTCCGGTCGAGCTCTCGTTCAGCCAGGTCGCCAAGATCTGACCGGCGAGGCGCCGGTTTGTGTACAGGGCTGAGACAATTCCGGGAAACGACAGTTCCGAGAAACGTCGGAGCCCGAGGAAGGAAACCATGCCACCCAAGAGGAGAAGGAAGCTCACGGCCACCGTGAAGCTCGCGTTGGAGGCCGGTACCGCGAACCCGGCTTCGGTCGGGCAGGCGTTGGGTCCGCACGGTCTGAACATCATGGAGTTCTGCAAGGCCTACAACGCTGCGACGCAGAACAGCCGTGGCGAGGTCGTCCCCGCGGTGATCTCGGTCTACGAGGACCGCTCGTTCGACTTCGTGCTCAAGACCCCGCCGGCCTCGGTGCTGTTACTCAAGGCCGCCGGGGTGACCAAGGGCTCGGCGGAGCCGCACAAGACCAAGGTCGCCAGGGTGAACCGTGGCCAGCTCCGGGCCATCGCCGAGCGCAAACAAGAAGATCTCAACGCCAACGACATCGACGCTGCGATCAAGATCATTGCTGGTACGGCCCGATCAATGGGCATCACAGTGGTGGACTAGGAAGCAGTAACCAGTACGTGTGGGAGAGCCAGGCGCTGGCTCGGCACCACGACTGATCCCTACGAAGGGCAGTGACATGAAGCGCAGCAAGGCATACCGCCAGGTCGCCGAAAAGATTGACCACAGCCGGCTCTACAGCCCGCTGGAGGCCGCGGCCCTGGCCAAGGAGACGTCCGCAACCAAGATGGATGCCACCGTCGAGGTTGCCATGCGGCTGGGCGTCGACCCACGCAAGGCCGACCAGATGGTTCGCGGCACCGTAAGCCTTCCGCATGGTACGGGCAAGACCGTCCGCGTGATCGTCTTCGCCAGCGGCGACCGGGCCGCCGAAGCGGTGGCGGCCGGCGCTGACGCGGTGGGCTCCGAGGACCTCATCGAGCGTATCCAGGGCGGCTGGCTGGACTTCGACGCCGCCATCGCGGCGCCGGACCAGATGGCCAAGGTCGGCCGGATCGCCAGGATCCTCGGGCCCCGGGGTCTGATGCCCAACCCGAAGACCGGCACCGTCACGCCGGACGTCGCCAAGGCCATCACAGACATCAAGGGCGGTAAGATCAACTTTCGGGTGGACAAGCAGTCCAACCTCCACCTGATCATCGGCAAGGTGTCCTTCGACACCAACAAGCTGGTGGAGAACTATGCCGTTGTGTTGGACGAGGTACTGCGGGTCAAACCGTCGGCCGCCAAGGGCCGCTATCTGAAGAAGGTCAACTTCTCCACCACCATGGGACCCGGTATACCGGTCGACCCCAACCGCACCCGCAACCTGCTGATTGACGACTCCACCACCCCCTAAGTCCGGCCAACAGCGACATAGATGCTTATCGCTGTTCGGTCGCGGGGGGCCTGGGTGGGTTCTGTAAGCTTCCCGTAAGCTGATTGCCGTTCCACCGAAGACCGCTGGTCTCCGTGCCGCCGGCACGGACGAAGGCCCCGCACGTGCGGGCGGCCCGCGCAGGAGGACGTGGTCGTCCCGCCATGCTGCGCTGCTGCGCGCCGTGTGGCTACGCCCCCACGCCTGCTGCGTGGGGGCGTTCCCCGTCTCCGGAGCTGCTCGCCATACCGATGCTAAGGAGGCGATTCATGGCCAGATCGGACAAGGTCGATGCCGTCGCCGAGATCGTGGACCGGTTCCGCAGCGCCACCGCCGCTGTCGTGACCGAGTACCGCGGCCTCTCCATGACACAACTGACCAGTCTGCGTCGTTCTCTCGGCGAGACGACCACCTACCGGGTCGCAAAGAACAGCCTGGTGGCGCGCGCGGCAAGGGATGCCGGTGTGGAAGGTCTCGACGCACTGTTCGTCGGCCCGACCGCGATCGCGTTTGTCCAGGGTGAGCCGGTGGACGCGACGAAGGCGCTGCGTGACTTCGCCAGGGAGCACAACGCGCTGGTCATCAAGGGCGGCTACCTGGACGGTCGATCGCTGACCGTCGCGGAGATCGCCCAGCTTGCGGATCTGGAGTCCCGCGAGGTACTGCTGGCCAAGCTGGCCGGCGCGATGAAGGGCAATCTCTCCAAGGCCGCGAGGTTGTTCGCTGAGCCGGCTTCCCAGGTCGCTCGGTTGGCGGCTGCCCTGCAGGACAAGCGGCAGGAGCAGCAGCCGGCCGGCGACAGCGCCGAAGACTGATCACGAGAGCCGACCACTGGATCCGCCCGACGACAGTAAGACGACAGACAGACAGAAGGAGAACGCCATCATGGCGAAGCTGAGCACCGACGAGTTGCTCGACGTGTTCAAGGACATGACGCTGCTCGAGTTGAGCAATTTCGTGAAGAGGTTCGAGGACACCTTTGACGTCACCGCCGCGGCGCCGGTCGCGGTGGCGGCGGGTCCAGCCGGCGGAGCCGCCGAAGCCCCGGCCGCTGAGGAGAAGGATGAGTTCAACGTCGTCCTCGAGGCCATCGGCGAGAAGAAGATCCAGGTCATCAAGGTGGTCCGGGAGGTCGTCTCTGGGCTGGGTCTCAAGGAGGCGAAGGACCTCGTCGAGAGTGCCCCGAAGCCCATCCTGGAGGGCATTCCCAAGGACCAGGCCGAGTCGGCCAAGACCAAGCTGGAGGAAGCCGGCGCCAAGGTCAGCCTGACCTGACGGCGACGGTACCGCATTCAGCGGGCTGAGCGGGGTTGTTCGACCAGCCGAGAACCCGCTCAGCCTGCTGAATGGGTAGCGGCACGGGGTAGGTGCTGGTTGAGCCAGTGCACCAGGTCAGTCAGCACCTCGTCGCGTTCGGGTTCGTTGAACAGCTCGTGGTAGAGGTCTTGGTAGCGACGCACAGTCTTGTCTGGGGAGGACACCCGGTCGTGCACCATCGTGGAACCGGCCGGGGCACAGATGAGGTCGTCGCTGCCGTGCACGATCAACAGTGGTACGGAGAGCCGCGACAGCCGGGTCGGCAGGCTCAGCGTCGCCGCCAGAATCTCAGCCCCGGTTCGGGCCTTGACCTTGCCGAGATACACCAGCGGATCCTCCCGGTAGGAACGGACCACCGCCGGATCTCGACTGATCTCCTGAGCGTTCACCGCAGCCACCCCGACGTCGGGAACCAGCGCCGAGAGCACTCCGGCCAGGCGTCTCAGCAGCGTCGAGCCGACCGTCACCTCCACGAGCGGCCCGGACAGCACCAGGCCGTCCAGCAGGGTGCCTGGTTCGGTGGCGTACTGCAGCGCAATCAGCCCACCGAGCGAGTGGCCGACCATGAACACCGGCAGGTCGGGGTGGCGCTCGGTGGCGAATCGCACGAAGCCGTCCAGGTCGGCCACGATCAGCGCCATCCGCTCGAGGTTGGCTCGTCGCCCGTCGGATCGGCCATGCCCGCGGTGGTCGGCGGCATAGACCGCGAAGCCCGATGCAGCCAGCCGGGCCCCGACATGGGCATAGCGCGCGGAGTGCTCATGGAGACCGTGCACGATCACGATGACCGCCGTAGCCCGGGTCGGCGGGAGCCAGGCCTGCCAGTAGGCCGACCGCCCGGCCGCAATCTCCCGGTGCCCTTCGACGTGGCCGTTGCTCACCGACTACCTCCTCGGGCCGCGACCGTCCACCCCGTAGACCTTAACGCCCCTCACGCGTACCCACCGCCACCTCTCTACCCTGGACGGCCATGAACAGCATCGCTGCCATCCGGACCTTCCTGGGCGGGCCGCTACGGATTATCACCCTGGCGGTTGCGGTGCTCACTGTGGTCGCCGTCGCTGCCGCCGGCTGGTTCGGCGTCTCCTGGTACCGGGCCGCACACGACACGTCTCTCTCCCGCGGGATGGCTCGCAACGCCGTGCTCCAAGATGCCCAGCAAGCCATGGTCAACCTCAACACGATCAACTATAGGCGGGTGCAGGAAGGGTTGAAGCTGTGGGAGCAGTCTGCGGCCGGGTCGCTACTCGGTGAGGTGCGGACCAACCGGGACGACTACGCGCGCGCCATCACCGACTCGAAAACGGCCACCACTGCGAGGGTTGTCGACGGAGCGGTCGCTGCTCTCGACGAAGGTTCCGGCACCGCGCAGGTACTCATCGGAGTCTACGTCACCTCCCAGTTCGAGGATGGTGCCGCGAACTGCGTGCGCAGGCGCATACAACTCGACATGCGCCGCGACGGCACTGCGTGGAAGGTCGACAAGTTGGTGCCGGTCGGCGACACCAACCAGATACCCGGAGCGTGCCCCGCGACCACGCCCGTGCCGCCGAAGTAGCGAAGGGGACTCGGAGATCGCATGACCATTCCGACCCGACCGCAATCCAGTGCCCCTACCGAGCAGGTGGCCAAGCCGCCCCGGCGTCTGACCGGGGTGGCGACACTGGTTGGGCTGGTCGCTGCACTGGTGATCGCGCTGGGTCTAGCAGCATGGTTTCGTGGCGAGGCCAATCAGCTACTCGGGTCGGCCGCGGCGAGCAACGATGCGCTGCTCGATGCCGGCGCCACCGCCGAGGTCTCCGGCCAGATGCGCGACGCCGTGCAACGCTTGTTCTCCTACGACTTTGCTCGGCTGGACGACAACGAACGGTCTGCTGCCGGTGTCATCACCGGCCCGTTGGTCGATGCGTATCGCCAAGAGTTCGCCTTGGTGCGTCAACTGGCGCCCGCGCAGCAGGCTGTGGTGGTGGCGAAGGTGCCCGCCCTAGCCGTCAAGGTGCTCGACGGTGACCGGGCGATCGTGGTGGTGTTTATCGAACGGCAGGCCACCAGTGGGCCGCAGCCCCAACCTCTCCTCGGGCTCACCGTCACTGCGCAGCGGGTCACCGGCAGCTGGAAGATCTCGAACGTGGAGCCGTTCTGACCGTCCCGAGGCCCGTGAGGCCCTTGACCCACGGGTCATCCACCGATCGCAGCCGGTCCCGACCCAGATCGGTCGAGCCGATCGGGTTTATGGCCGCTGATCGTACATATCCGACCACTGATCGGACGATGTGGTCTTGACGGACGGCGTCGCGCAGGTCACTCTAGGAGCACGCTTGCACCGGTTGTCTCCGGTGCTGGACAGTCGCCGTCCTAGCGGTTAGACTGCCTCTTTGCGCTGCCCAATCCTTGTTCCCCTGCGCTCTGGGGTCGCTCGGCCTGCACGAACGGCAGTAGCACGAGAACGGCAGCACGCGACAACGGTACTACCTTCAGGGGTACTACCTTCAGGGGTACTACCTTCAGGGTACGACCACACCGTACTACCCAGCACCATCACCGGCATCACCCTCACTGCTCGTCACAACTACATCGGCAACTGCACCAACACAGCGCGGAGCGCGTGGTCGCCAGCGGCCATGTGTTCCTGCGCTCGGCAGCGCTAGTGTTCGGAAGGACGCATCTTGGCAGTCTCCCGCCCGACCAAGTCCTCTGCTGCGAACAACTCCGTACCCCGCCTTCCGGGAGCGCCATCCCGGCCGTCGTTCGCGAAGATCCGCGAGCCGCTCGAGGTACCTGACCTCCTGGATCTCCAGCTCCAATCGTTCGAGTGGCTGGTCGGTGCCGACGCGTGGTTCCAGCGCCGCATCGAGGCCGGTGACGACGGACCCGTAGGTGGTCTCGCAGAGGTGCTCGAGGAGATCTCCCCGATCGAGGACTTCTCCGGTTCGATGGCCCTGTCCTTCTCCGGCCCTCGCTTCGACGAGGTCAAGGCCTCCGTGGAGGAGTGTAAGGACAAGGACATGACCTACGCGGCGCCCTTGTTCGTCACGGCCGAGTTCACCAACAACAACACCGGCGAGATCAAGTCACAGACGGTGTTCATGGGTGACTTCCCGATGATGACCAACAAGGGCACCTTCATCATCAACGGGACCGAACGGGTCGTGGTGTCCCAGCTCGTGCGCTCTCCTGGCGTGTATTTCGACCACGCGGTGGACAAGACCACCGACAAGGACGTTTACAGCGTTAAGATCATTCCCAGTCGTGGTGCCTGGCTGGAGTTCGACGTGGACAAGCGTGACACGGTGGGCGTGCGCATCGACCGCAAGCGCCGCCAGCCGGTGACCGTGCTGCTCAAGGCCCTGGGCTGGACGACTGAGCAGATCGCCGCCCGGTTCGCGCACTCCGAGACGCTGCTCACCACCCTGGAGAAGGACCACACCGGCGGCCCCGACGAGGCGCTGCTGGACATCTACCGCAAGCTGCGCCCGGGCGAGCCGCCGACCAAGGAGAGCGCCCAGGCACTGCTGGAGAATCTCTTCTTCAAGGTCAAGCGCTACGACCTGGCCAAGGTCGGCCGTTACAAGGTCAACAAGAAGCTGGGGCTGGCCCTGCCGCACCGCAACGGGGTACTCACCGAGGACGACATCGTCACCACCATCGACTACCTGGTCCGGCTGCACGCGGGCGAGACGACGATGCCGGCCGCCAGCGGTGGCCCGGACGCGGTGGTGCCGGTGGAGACCGACGACATCGACCACTTCGGCAACCGCCGGTTGCGTACGGTGGGCGAGCTGATTCAGAACCAGATCCGGGTCGGCCTGTCCCGCATGGAGCGAGTCGTGCGGGAGCGAATGACGACCCAGGACGTCGAGGCCATCACGCCGCAGACCCTGATCAACATCCGGCCGGTGGTGGCGGCGATCAAGGAGTTCTTCGGTACTTCCCAGCTGTCCCAGTTCATGGACCAGACCAACCCGCTGGCCGGGTTGACCCACAAGCGGCGACTGTCCGCGCTGGGACCAGGAGGCTTGTCCCGGGAACGGGCCGGCTTCGAGGTTCGTGACGTGCACCACTCGCACTACGGCCGGATGTGCCCGATCGAGACCCCGGAGGGCCCGAACATCGGGCTCATCGGCTCGCTGTCGTCCTATGCCCGAGTCAACCCGTTCGGCTTCATCGAGACGCCCTACCGCAAGGCCGTGGACGGGCGTGTTACCGAGCAGATCGACTACCTGACCGCCGATGAGGAGGGCCGGCACGTCATCGCGCAGGCCAACGCGGTGCTGGATGAGGACGGCTCCTTCGCTGAGGAGCGCGTACTGGTCCGTCGCAAGGGCGGCGATGTCGACTACATCGATCCGGGCGGCGTGGACTACATGGACGTCTCGCCACGGCAGATGGTCTCGGTGGCCACCGCGATGATCCCATTCGTCGAGCACGACGACGCCAACCGGGCGCTGATGGGTGCCAACATGCAACGCCAGGCGGTGCCGCTGCTGCGCAGCGAGGCGCCGCTGGTGGGAACCGGCATGGAGCTGCGGGCCGCGGTGGATGCCGGCGACGTCGTGGTGGCTGACAAGGCCGGCGTGGTCGAGGAGCTGTGCGCCGACTACGTCACCGTCATGGCCGACGACGGCAGCCGGCAGACCTACCGAATGCACAAGTTCCACCGATCCAACCAGGGCACCTGCACCAACCAGCGGCCGATCGTGGCCGAGGGCGACCGGGTGGAGATCGGTCAGGTGGTCGCCGACGGGCCCTGTACCGACTCCGGCGAGATGGCCCTGGGTAAGAACCTATGCGTGGCGATCATGCCGTGGGAGGGTCACAACTACGAAGACGCGATCATCCTGAGCCAGCGCCTGGTGCAGGACGACGTGCTCACCTCGATCCACATCGATGAGCACGAGATCGACGCCCGGGACACCAAGCTCGGTGCCGAGGAGATCACCCGGGACATCCCGAACGTCTCCGAGGAGGTGCTGGCGGATCTCGACGAGCGCGGCATCATCCGGATCGGGGCCGAGGTGCAGGCCGGGGACATCCTGGTCGGCAAGGTGACCCCGAAGGGCGAGACCGAACTGACCCCCGAGGAGCGGCTGCTCCGGGCCATCTTCGGCGAGAAGGCCCGCGAGGTCCGCGACACCAGCCTCAAGGTGCCGCACGGCGAGACCGGCAAGGTCATCGGTATCAGGGTGTTCTCCCGGGAGGACGACGACGAGCTGTCGCCCGGCGTCAACGAGCTGGTCCGGGTCTACGTCGCGCAGAAGCGCAAGATCCAGGACGGTGACAAGCTCGCCGGCCGGCACGGCAACAAGGGCGTCATCGGCAAGATCCTCCCGGTGGAGGACATGCCGTTCCTGCCCGACGGCACGCCGGTGGACATCATCCTCAACACCCACGGTGTGCCGCGCCGGATGAATATCGGGCAGATCCTGGAGACCCACCTCGGCTGGATCGCCAAGAGCGGATGGCAGATCAACGGTGATCCGGACTGGGCCTCCCGGCTGCCTGAGGAGTTGCACCAGGCCGACCCCGGCCACTTGGTCGCCACGCCGGTGTTCGACGGCGCGAAGGAGGAGGAGATCACCGGGCTGCTTGCCTCGACCCTGTCCAACCGGGACGGCGATCAGATGGTCGGGCCCGACGGGAAGGCTCAGCTGTACGACGGCCGCACCGGTGAGCCCTATCCCTACCCGATCGCGGTCGGCTACATGTACATCATCAAACTGCTGCACCTGGTCGATGACAAGATCCACGCCCGCTCGACCGGTCCGTACTCGATGATCACCCAGCAGCCGCTGGGTGGAAAGGCGCAGTTCGGTGGCCAGCGCTTCGGCGAGATGGAGTGCTGGGCGATGCAGGCCTACGGGGCGGCGTACACCCTGCAGGAACTGTTGACGATCAAGTCCGACGACGTGCTGGGCCGGGTGAAGGTGTACGAGGCCATCGTCAAGGGCGAGAACATCCCCGAGCCGGGAATCCCCGAGTCGTTCAAAGTGTTACTCAAGGAGCTACAGTCGTTGTGCCTCAATGTCGAGGTGCTCTCCAGCGACGGCGCAGCGATCGAGATGCGCGACTCCGACGACGAGGACCTGGAGCGGGCCGCCGCCAACCTCGGCATCAACCTTTCTCGTAACGAGTCTCCTTCGGTGGACGACGTCGTGCAGTAGAGGCTGTCGTGCAGTAGAGGCTGCAAGCAGAGGCATGAAAAGACCGCGTACGGCGCGGGGGTGGTCCTCCCGCCCATCCCCGCGCCGGACGCACTAAACACTAACTAGCGAATACCCCGCACGCATCCGAACCCTGACGGTACTGGATTTCATCACACAGGGTCTCATCAACACAGGGTTTCATCAAACACAGGGGAGAAGGAACGAGACGTGCTTGACGTCAACTTCTTCGACGAGCTCCGTATCGGCCTCGCGACCGCCGAAGACATCCGCCAGTGGTCCTTCGGCGAGGTCAAGAAGCCGGAGACCATCAACTATCGCACGCTCAAGCCGGAGAAGGACGGGCTCTTCTGCGAGAAGATCTTCGGTCCGACCCGGGACTGGGAAT
>JBOHHF010000198.1:0-9396 GCA_050700495.1 Pseudonocardiaceae bacterium | reverse complement strand
CGAGGGCATGGCGCACCTGCTGCCCGCCCAGAAAGGTTGGGAGGAGGTCGCCGACTACGCCCTGTCCTGGGCCATCGAGCATGCCGGATGGCCGACCAGCAGGGGAGCATCGACCGGCGCATGAAGGACGTCCGCATCACCCACATCGGCGGCCCCACGGTGCTGATCGAGCCCCGGGCGGCTGCTCAGCGATCCCACGTTCGACGCCCCCGGCCGGAGGTACACCTTTGGCTGGGGGACGTCGTCGCGCAAGCTGACCGGTCCCGCCATCGACGCCGCCGACCTGCCCCTGCCGCATCCCATCACCGGCGACGTCATTGGGTTCGCCCTGCGCTGGGACGACCAGAACCGCGGTGTGCTGTGGATCTCCGGCGACACCGTGTTCTTCGCCACTACCCCGCCCGACATCCGTCGGCTCCCCTACTGGCTCCCCATCGGCATCGGAATCGACAGCCCAACCCGTGATCAATGACAACTGAACAAACGTCCGCTTCTGCCGCTGCTGCGCGCTAAAAGGTGGACATGAGCGCCACTGCAGGGCCCTATGGGCTAGACGCGGCAAACCTCTGGCCCGGGATCCACGGCTGACCAGGCAAATCCTGCACCGTGCGCACTGAGACCGTGACGGCGGGGCGTGCCTCCAGCCATGAGGTGCAAAGTCCTCCATGCGCCAAGGACCCATCTACCGCACACCGCGACCATCCGGTGGACGGCCAGCCAGGCGAGTCACCTGGTGGCTCGAATGCCACCATAAATGCAACCACCACCGTCCACACTGAGTCGGAAGGTGATCACTATATCAGTGTTTGTGCTGTTAGAAGCTCGCCGCGGAGGCGACGGAGGCCGCGGCGGCACAGGGCGCGTTCTGGGCCATGCACGACCGGCTGTTTGCCCACCATGACGCCCTCGAAGCGGAAGACCTGCTCGCCCACGCTGCCGCGCTGGGGCTCGACCTGGAGCGCTTCGCGCGTGAGCTCGGTGATGGCACGTACGGCCAGCGGGTCCGCGACGACGTGGCGAGCGCGGAAGCCAGCGGCGTCGCCGGCACTCCGACCTTCTTTGTCAACGGTGTCCGGCACGAGGGGCCGACCGGCACTGAGGAGCTCGCCGCGGCTTTGCGGCGGACCGACCCGCGCGCGCTCGCGAAGCGGCTGAAGACGCAGCAGGAACTCGCGCGCCAGCTCTGGGAGACGGCTGACACCGCGGCGAGACTGCTGGCGATCCTGATCTGCCGCCCGAAGGCGTTCGAGCGTGACGAGTTGGACGTCATGTTGCGCGAGGCGCGCACCCCCAAGGTGCACGACTGGCTCGTGAACTACGTGGTGAAGAAGAACCCGCACTCCGAAGAGCTGCGCCTGGCCTGGTCCGCCGATCCGGATCCAGTGGTCGCGAGTGCCGGCTGGGCGCTGACCACCGAACGCGTGGCCAAGAAGCCCGAGGGCCTCGACCTCGCGGGACTGCTCGACGTCATCGAGGCGGAGATGAGAGACGCCCCGGCTCGCCTGCAGTGGGCGATGAACCACTGCCTGGCTCAGATCGGGATCGAGCACGCCGAGCACCGCGCCCGTGCAATTGACATCGGTGAGCGCCTGGAGGTGCTCAAGGACTACCCGACTCCCCCGAACTGCACGTCTCCGTTCGCGCCCATCTGGATCACCGAGATGGTGCGCCGACAGCACGACAAGTAGGAAGGTTCGCGCCCACGCTCGTGCCGCTACCCCCTCAGAACGCGGCAACACGATCGACAGAAGTTGGCTATCGGGGCGAAGCGCAACGCACACGGAGACGTACCCATGCAAACATCCGCTTCTGCCGCTGAGAGCGCGATCTGCCGGATGCACGGGTGTCAGTCCGGGTTACGCCGGGCAGGTTGACGCGGGCAAGCTGGTGGTGCGGCGTGGCGTAACGCACACCGATCCCCTGCTGCAGACCTCCCCGAGGCCCGCCGAGATCCACAACCCCGTCACGCTGCGCAGCAGTTCGAGGGCCACCAGCGTTCACGTCCTGAAGGCCAACGATCGCGCATCTTGCTCTTGACGGCGATGACCTTCCATCCTCGCCTCAATGCCTCCTGAACACTCGCCGACGCGTGCGGCGGGCAACAGCTCCTTGCGTACCCGTTATTCGGCAGAGTCGTCCGCACTCCAGGTACGACCCGCGGCATGCCAGTGCTGATCTCCGACCTGGCCGGAGATCAGCGGGTCAGCAAACATGATGACGTGCTGCACGACCTCGGCGAAGTCCTCTGGGTAGGCCAGCGCGGCTGCTGTCTGGCTGCGCCGCCACGCCAGGTAGGAGGCCCGCCGCAGTTGCGGTAACCGGACCACGACCTCAGACAGCTGCCGGAGCGAACTACCGCGGTACGCAGCGGTCCGTACCAGCGCCGCGCGTAGGGCCTGACCACTCATGTCGTGCACACTGGTCAGGCGCCAGAGGTCGGCCCAATCACGGTCGCGGGTATTGACATCACCGAGCGCCATCATGGTGGTGAGCTTCTCGGCCACGACCGTCTCGACCGGGTACGCCCATATCGGGAATGTGCCCTCGTGAAGCAGCTGCGGGAAATCGGCACGCCTGATCCCGGGTGTCACCGGATCACCGAAGTTCACGTCCAGTACCAAGTTCAGCCGTGCCCTGCCGATCATCGCGGGAACGATGAGCCGAACACCTGGATAGAGGTCGCCCTCTCGGATCTGCTGTGCACGGAGGCGGTCAATGGTGAACACAACGCCGTCGTCGACATCGATCGACAGGATCTCACGCACCCACTCTGCGACCCGCTGCTCGTCATGGTCACGCTCTATCGCTAACAAGTCCGCATCACGGGTACTGCGCCGGGAATCGAGCACCGCCAGCAGCATCCCGCCCTTGAGCACCAATCGATCGGCGTAAGGCGAGCGGCTCAGACGGTGCAGGAACCGCTCCAGGACATAAGAGACCAGTAATTCATCGGTCGATCGCCCCTCGCGCCGAGCCATGTTCCGCAAGTCGTTGAACACCCGCCCCGCTATCGTGGCGCGACTCGGGTTCGGCGACATCAGCTCAGCACCGCCTCGACGGCCTGGCGCACCGGTCCCTCCACATCCAGAGCGCGTGCATAGTCGAGCAACTCAGCAGGCGCTCCGGCGCGGCGTTCGACCCAGCGCCGCAACGCCCGCAGCGCCACCGGGTCCCCGATCCGGTGGCGCAGCCGCATCACGTCCACGACAGAGCGAGCCGCCCCATAGATCCGCACCCGCTCCCCCGGCGCAACCTCGCGCTCCTGCAGACCGAGCTCGAAGGTCCGCGCATCAAACTCCGACACCTCGGTTGGCGGATAGACAATCCGCGGGCGATGAGTCCCCCGGGGCACAGCGACCTGCACGGCCGCTGGGATCTCATCAGTCAACTCATGCACCGCCAGCGCCGAGATCAAGCACACCACCGCCAACGGCGCGCGGTGTGCCACCGCCAAGAGATCGAGATGAGCAGTCTCCGGAGCATCCGCCTTGCGATATACTCCACGCGAAATCTCGCTGACCACACCAGCGTCGCGCAACAGGTACAAGTCACGACGCCACAACCCGGCCCGCTCAGCTCGTCCGGTGGTGAAGGTAGCAGGCAACGCCGACAGACGGTTCGTCCGCAATGACACCCCCTATCTGCATCAGATACACAGCACCTAACCCTATCCCACGGTGGATTTGATACTACACGCGAACCACGGGATCTCGACTTCGATGCAGTGAGGAAACAGGGAAGTCGATCTGCAGGTAGGACGGGCGTAACTGGCGGCGCAACCCGGCGTGGTGCGGATCGTGGTGCGAACTACACAACAACAGTGCCTCAGGACGGACGTGGTGCGACGCTGTGCGAACTGTAGTTGCTGGTAGCAGGCGCAGGGGCCGGGGACGCAGCTCTTCCTAAACCGTGTGTCGCAGGTTCGAATCCTGCCGAGGGCACCAAGCCAGAGCAATAAGCGGCCCTGAGCTGCCGATTCGTGGTGCGACGGTGGTGCGAGGCTCGAACTGTGGGTCATAGGAGTCCAAGCTGATGCACGGATTGCAAATGTTCGTCAAGGCCCTGATGGGCGCAAAAGCCGATGCGACCTGCGATGCGTCATACTGCCCTGATCAATTGGGGCCACGCCACCGCGTGACCCGACCGTGCTGTGCGCCCACCGAGGCGCACTGGTCGGCGTGTGGCCATTGAACCGTCGGACCTGGCAGCTATCGTGGTGGGCGTGACCACCGCAGTTACCCGGCCGCCGGTCGCCCACGCCTCGCCAGCCGAGATCTGCGCGGCACTCATCCCCGAGGAACAGCCCCGATTCGATCGCGAGTACTGCCAAGCCCTGGAGGTGGCGGCGGAAACCTTCAGCCTTGATGAACTGGACAAGACGCTGGCGTCCTGGCGGCGCATCGCGTGGATGTGCACCGACTCCGATCGCTATCAGCGGATGTGGCGGCGCGCGGCGGAGCTGTACACCCGCGAGGAGGTCCCTCCCGAGGAGGCTCTGCCCATCACCAAGGCCCGGCTCGGCAACTGACACGGACACGGTGTACACCGTCGAAACCGACGAACTGACCGACCAGCAGATCGCCGCGCTGCCCGCCGCTGCCCTGGCCCCCTTCGCCGAAGCGCGAACCCCCGTTGGAGGCTCATCCGTGGAGTGGGGACCCGATTCACCGCGGTAACCCCGAGGGTCCGGTGCGGACCCTGACCTTCGGTTCAGCTGGGATGATCACTTATCTGATCCTGGAGGACCTCCGGCGCGTGGACCTGCTGGACGTGCTCTGGGCAGGGTAAATCACGCTGGCGCTGTCACGGCCGCGTCGCCAGCGCGCGTCCTCGATGATCGGCAAGATAACGGCTGTGTCGCGGTGAGGTGCGGCCGAGCTTCGGAAGAACCATCGAGGCGAGATGCGCTCGTGCTCGCTAAGATCGAGACTTCGCGGAGGAATGGTCGGTGAGACGCTCGATGCCATGATCACCGAGGCCATCGTCGACTGCTATAACGACAGCGAGTGCGTCGCGGATCTCCACACCATGATCGCCGATCATCTGGGAAGTGCCATTCCAGACACGTGTATTGGGGGCCGATGTCACCATGACCGGCATCGATCTGTCCGACGATGACTAGGTTGTGGCGATCTGCGCCGTCGCCCCCAGCGAGACGGCGCTGTGGAAGCTCTACCTCGTCGATGCCAACTACGGCAGTTTGGGCTACGACGGCTTCCACGCGTGGGAGATCCTCGAAGGCCGCTATACGCTTGGGGTGCTGTTCGAATACGCCGGCACGCTGGGCTGTTTGATGCCGTCCCGCTCGACCAGGAGCTGAAGTTCCGCAGGGCACTGCTGAAACTCGGCTATGTGCTGCCCGGGCAGCCCACACCCTGAGCCGGTGAGTCAACGTCGTGATGCCGATTGGCGGCGATTGGGCCAAGGCTGGTGTAGCCTGGCGCGCGCTTGGCCAAGGAGGAGGCCAGAATTCCGGGTCGATATCGTGATAGTCGTGTACCTCGGCGGTGTTTTTCCCGGATGCGGAGGGGAGGACTCGTCCCACGTACTGCCCGAGACCTCCCTTGAAGGTGCTCGAGGAACAGCGCATCCAGTGCCAGGCAGTCAAATCCCTCGCCGGTGGACGGTCCTGTGGCCACGGCGACCAGCGGTGACCGAACCACCGCAGTCCACGATCAGCCGAGCGCTGACGGCCCTGACGCCGATGCTCGGGCGAGTGTTGGCCGACTACGTGCCCGTTGCCGAGGACCTCGACTCGCGGACCCAGTACGTCGTGGACGGCACACTGCTTCCGTGCTGGTCATGGCACGGTCAACGACAGCTGTACTCCGGTAAGCACACTGCGCCACGCAGGCGCCCCGTTGTATACCCGACGCAGTCGGGAGGAATTGGAGGAATGTTCCTGGGTCTGATGCCTAACCTGGCGCCGAAAGGTTAAGGGGACAACAGCATGGTAGGAAACCAGCGGTCGTGTCCAGGCGTATGGAACGAGGTGCTGGGGGACCCGCGCGATATGGTGAACGGCTGGATTGCTTGATACTCCAATCTCCAGCGGCGAAAGCCCGGCGCCCACCGGAAAGACGCCTGAAACCGGTGCCATCCCCTGCGTTGGCGTCTTGTGTTAGCCGACGCAACCTCCGGAGGGTGGAGCGATATCTAGTGAAGATATTCAAGGAGATGAGTGGAGCACCTAAGTCGCGCTCGGACGTACAACAGGGACGAACGTGGGATCACCTAAGGGGCGCGAGTCCTAGGGTGACGGAGTTCCCGTAGTAGTCGTGGGAGTAACGCCCCACCAAGGAGTCCGGGAAAGCCGGAATCAGGGCGAAGGGGAACAGGTGATCGGACACATCAAGACCGAGAGGTATGCGTAATGCAGAGCGCTGAAACGGTGCTGAGTGTCCTCCGCGAGCGCGGCGGGCGTGGTCTGCCGTGCGACGAGTTGTATCGACAGATGTTCAACCCGCAGTTGTATCTGCTGGCCTACGGGCGCATCTACTCCAACCAGGGAGCGATGACGCCTGGGGTCACAGAGGAAACCGTGGACGGCATGTCCAGGGCAAAGATCGACCGCATCATCGAAGCGATGCGCCACGAGCGCTACCGGTTCAGCCCCGCTCGACGGACCTACATCCCGAAAAAGAATGGGAAGATGCGTCCGCTTGGCATGCCAACCTGGTCGGACAAGCTGGTCGGTGAGGTGGTGCGTCTGCTGTTGGAGGCGTACTACGAGCCGACCTTTTCCGATCGCTCCCATGGGTTTCGTCCTGGCAGGGGATGCCACACCGCGTTACGCGAGGTCGCCATCACCTGGACGGGGACGACCTGGTTCGTTGAGGGAGACGTCACCGCCTGCTTCGGATCTTTGGACCACGAGGTCATGATCACGACGTTGGCGGAGAAGATCCACGACAACCGGTTCCTCGGCCTGATCCACCAGATGCTCACGGCCGGATACCTGGAGGATTGGGAATATAACGCCACGCTCTCCGGCGCGCCGCAGGGCGGGGTCACCTCCCCGATTCTTGCTAACATCTACCTGCACAAGTTGGATGTCTATGTTGAGACGGTTCTGATCCCGGAATACACCCGAGGAGAACGCAGGGCTCGTAACCCTGCCTATCAGAAAGTGGTGAAGGCGCTCGCGCAGGCCCGCAAGCGCGGTGACCGCACCCTGGTGCGAGAGCTGCGCAAGCGGCTACACAGTCTGCCCAGTGGGGATCCGAACGATCCCGGCTACCGGCGACTGCGGTATGCGAGGTACGCCGACGACACTTTGCTCGGTTTCACCGGACCGAAGGCCGAAGCCGAAGAAATCAAACAGCGATTGGCTGATTTCCTGCATGATGACCTCAAGCTGGAACTCAACGCCGACAAGACGCTGATCACGCATGCCAGAACAGGCGCGGCGAAATTCCTCGGCTACGAGATCACGGTCCAGCACGCAGACGACAAGGTCACCGATGGCCGCAGAGCGGCCAACGGCTCGATCGATCTGCGTGTACCTCAGGACGTGGTCACGGCCACCTGTGCCCGGTACCTGAAAGGTGGTAAACCCACCTGCCGGACCCCATTAGTGAACGAACACGACTACGTGATCGTCAACACCTTCGGGGCCGAGTACCGAGGCATCGTCCAGTACTACCTGTTGGCCGGTAACGTTCACCGACTGAACCGGCTGCAGTGGGTCGCGCAGACCTCACTGCTGAAGACGCTGGCCCGAAAGTACGACTCGACGGTGACGAAGATGGCGGCCCGACACCGGTCCAAGATCGAAACACCGCACGGGCCTCGTACCTGCTACGAGGTCATGGTCGGACGTGGGAAAGACAGGAAGCCACTGGTCGCACGGTTCGGCGGTATTCCACTGCGACGGCAGAGAAACGCGATCCTCCAGGACCGTGTTCCGAGCCGGACAAGGCATCCCCGTAAAGAGCTGATCTCTCGACTCATAAGGGGACGGTGCGAGTTCTGCAAGCGAAGCGGTGATGTGCAAGTCCACCATATTCGCAAACTCGCCGAACTCGACAAGTCCAGCACGCCACGACCGACGTGGATGGAACTCATGGTGAAAATGCGACGCAAGACGCTCGTAGTGTGCGCCGCCTGCCACGACCACATCCACACAACACACGCGGCATAGTCACCGGAGAGCCGTGTGCGGGGAAATCTCGCACGCACGGTTCGGAGGGGGGCCACGCGGAAAAGGACCCAACCCGGGTACCTCGCCGCGTGGCCTACCCAGCAGACCACCGGCATGAACGTACAGGTAGCCTGCACTTTGAGTGGCGGCCTCGCATGGATCTCCGACCCGATCAACGGAAATCGTCACGACTCGTACTGCCTGAGTGAGTCCGAGGTCCTCCGGACACTTGACCCCAGCGACTGGATTGGCGACAAGGGGTACATCGGCAACGACATGATCACCCCCATCAAGAAACCCGCCCACCGAGAACTCCTGAACTGGGAGAAGGAGTTCAACGCGCAGATCAACAAGATTCGTTACATCATCGAACAGACCATCGCCAACTTCAAAACCTGGAGAATCATGCACACCGACTACCGTCGCCCCCTTGCGACATTCGCGACAACCATCTCAGCCGTAATCGGCCTGCACTTCTACAGGACCAGCTGAATAACCCTCCATGTGCCGCCCGGTTTTGGGGTGCGTTCTTTCCCCAATCAGATCGCGGACGATGACAGCGAGGCCGGTCTCTTCACGGGTCTCTCGGTCGGCGTAGACCTCACCTGCCTCTTGAGCGCCGCTGGGGAAGGTCCACGCAGGCTTGCCGTCATGCCGTCGGGCCAGTAGCACACCCTGGGGGCTGGTGACGATAGCGGCCACGATGGTGGGCTGGTCAGGCATGGGCTGTTCCTAGAGCGCTGAGGATCGGCGGATAGACGTGCTTAGCCGGGATGAAGTCGGTGAGGCGTTTGATGTGTGCCCAGGTGACCGCGGTGTTCTCCACCGGGTCACGGTTCTCCGGCGCACCGGTAAGGTGGTCAGACAAGTAGTAGGCGCACAGTGCGCCGGTCATCGGGTGAATGCGGGTCCCCAGCGCCGCGCGCACGGCGCAATGCGCGCAGGTCGCGGCGAGTGTCTCGGTCACGGCGACACTGGCCGGCCAGGATGCCGTGGCCTTGATCCAACGCGTGGCGGCTGAGCTGAGAGCCTGACGGTTCTCCCGTCAGGCTCCGGTGTAGAGGTGCGCGGACGTCCTCGATGGGCCAGCTGAGAGCCCGGTGGAAAGCGGCACCCCGGCCAGATCCGTTGGCCGGGGGTACCGCTGGATCAGCGGGTCATTGACCTGATCATGTTCAGGAATGCGTCTGCCGCGTCCTTGCTGACCACCAGCGTGGGCCGCTCGTGTTCGGGAAGGGCGGCCTGCTTGGTGT
>JBOHHF010000197.1:0-15205 GCA_050700495.1 Pseudonocardiaceae bacterium | reverse complement strand
ATACGTGATCGTCCGACCGCACCAGCATCGATGGTCTCTCGGGGCGGCCGGGCAGGCCGACCTTCGCAGGCCACCCCTTTTATTTCGATTACCGGAACGTAGCAGATCGCATCGACACCAGCTTGCGGAAGCCGGCAAAGGAAGGATCGGCGTTCCGTCGTAGGTACTACGTATCCGGCTCTCCGTAGAATGTCGCCACCCGCTAGGTATTCGATAGGTTTGTCACTCCTAGGTAGTGCGCCTGGAGGACTTACGTGTGACTACTGATTGCAACCCACCTAGCCGATGGGCAGAGTATGTAGTACCCGAATCGGCACTGCCACCGATGAGGTGTTTGTAGTCCCGGGGGTCACCGGGACCACCTTTCCTAGGAGGATTTAGATGTCTGACGCATTGACCCTTGCTGAGATCGACGGTCAGCACGTGGAGCTGCTGCCGGCCCGCACCGTCCTGTCGGTGTTCAGCGCCGGCGGCGGCGGTGGCCGTGGCGGCAACGGTGGCGAGGGCGGCACCGGCGGTGTCGGCCGGGGCGGCCTCGGTCTTAACCTGATCAACCTTAACCTGTTCGGCGACCAGACCAACAGCGCCGGTGACGGCTTCGGTGGCGCTGGCGGCAGCGCCGGTGGTGGCACTGGCGGAGCCCTCGGCAGCTGAGTCGAGCCGGTGCCGCGGGGCAGCCACCTGATCGCGTAGGGCGCGGTGGCGAGGGGGAGGGGTGGCGGATCGGCCGCCCCTCCCCCTCACAGCTACCAGCGCGTTCATCAGCGCCAGTGCAGATCAAGCGGCGCTACAGCACGCTGGGACGGGCCTCGAAGTAGGTAGCCAGCCCGGGACTCTCCGTAGTTTGTCCACCTAACTACGTATCGGAGAGGACGCTCACAGCCTAAGTAGTCCACCTAGAAGAGTTAAGTACTGCTGCTGCTTGCCTACAGGGTGTCACTATGGGCAGGGTATGTGGTGCCGGGTCGGTACTGCCACCGATGCGGTGTTGCAGTCCCGGGGAACACCGGGACCACCTTTCCTAGGGGGATTTTATGTCTGACGCGCTGAGCTTCGCCGAGCTCGATGGGCAGCACGTGGAGCTGCTGCCGGCCCGTACCGTCCTGTCGCTGTTCAGCGCCGCGGGAGGCGGGGGCCGTGGTGGCGAAGGTGGTCTGGGTGGCCCCGGTGGGGTCGGTAGGGGCGGCCTCGGTGCCAACCTCATCAACATCAATTTGTTCGGTGACCAGAAGAACTTTGCCGGTTCCGGCCTGGGCGGCGCAGGCGGCGGCGGTGTCGGCGGTGCCGGCGGAGCTGCCTACAGTTGAGTACTGATGTCGCTGGGCGATCACCTGATCGCGTGCTGTGACGGGAGGGGTGGCCCGAGCATGGCCGCCCCTCCCGCAACCTGGTGGTGTAAGGGCATGACTTACGCAGTGGGCTGGAGAAACTAGGTAGCGACGAACCGTGCCGCGCGGCGTTGGACGTCGGTAGAATGTAGTGCGCGGCGTTGGGAAATGCCACTCGCGATGTCTTTCGGTGCGGTTTTCGATTCGGCCGGATTTCGTTTCGGCAGAGTGGTTTCGAGTCGGGGAGGGCGTCATCGATACCGAGCGTGTAGTGGTGGAGTCGGGCAGTGATGCCGACGCTGTGGTGGGTGGAGTCCCGCAGCTGGCGGAGGGGACCGAGCTGATCGGGGAATATCAGGGGTCCGGTTTTCAGGAGCCTCGGTATATTCTTCGGCGGGGTGATGGTCAAGTTATTCAGCTGCCTCGATTATTGTATCTACTGGCGTCTAGTCTGGATGGTCAGCGCGATCTTGATCAGGTGGCGGCGCTGCTGAGCGCCGAGTTCGGTCGGTCGGTGCATGCCGAGCAGGTGTCGTATCTGATCGAGAACCGGTTGCGGCCGGTGGGGATCATGGCGGCCGATCCCGGCGCGGATGCCGGTCCGGCGCCGAAGATGAAGATGAAGTCGGATCCGCTGCTGGCGTTGAAGTTCCGGGTCGGGGTGATACCTGAGCGGGTGGTGTGGCGCATCGCAGGAGTCTTCAGGCCCATGTTCTGGCCGCCGGTGATCCTGGCTGCCTTAGCGGTGTTCGTGGCATTGGACGTGGCGATCATCGCCCAAGGTGGACTGGGGCGGATCGTGCCCAGTGCGTTGGCGTTGGTGTATGAGCCGGCATTGACGCTGCTGGTGCTAGCGATAGTTTTGGTGTCGGCGGCGTTTCATGAGTGCGGGCATGTCAGTGCGTGCCGGTATGGGGGCGCCCGGCCAGGGAAGATGGGGTTCGGGCTGTATCTGGTGTGGCCGGCGCTGTACAGCACGGTCACCGACTCCTACCGGCTGTCCCGCCGTGGTCGGCTACGCACCGACCTGGGTGGGGTGTATTTCAACGCGGTGTTCATCGCCGGGATGAGCCTGGGTTATCTGGCCACGGGGTCACCGTGGTTGTTGGTGGCGATCGTGCTGTTGCACGTCGAGACCGCGACGCAGTTCTTGCCGGTGATCCGCATGGATGGGTACTACATCCTCAGTGATCTGATCGGGGTGCCAGATCTGTTCAGCCGGCTGGGACCGGTGATCAAGAGCATGATCCCCGGGCGGCCGACTCACCCCCGGGTGTTGGAACTCAAGCCGTGGGTTCGTCGGACGATCACGGGGTGGGTGGTCATCACGGTGCCTGCGATTCTGTACTGGGTGATCGGATTCTTGATCATCGTGCCCCAGGTGATGCCGGTGGTGTGGGATCGACTGTTGGAACTAGGCACGGCGACCGGCGCGGCGGCGGCGGCTGGCAGTGTGGCCGAGGCCACACTGGGCGTGGTCCAGATTGTGTTGTTGTTGTTGCCCTGGTTGGGTGGATTGCTGATGCTGGGCTTGATCATGCACCCTCTGCTGCGGTGGGCGTTGGGCCGTTGGGGGCCGGCGCGGTTGCGCGTGAGGAGGTCCTAGTGTCTGTCGCCGTCCCTGCCTCGAGCCTTGGTGTGCTGCGAGTGGTCGGCCGGGCGCTGCGGGCGGCGGCGGTGCTGGCCGCGGTGGTCCTGCTGGCCGGTTGCTTGGGAACCTCGACCGGCGGTACCGGCACCGCTGGTACCGATTCCGGTGGTAATGGGTTTGGCGGTCAGGGCGGCAGCGCAGACGGTGGTCGGGGTGGGGCTGGCGGCACCGGGGGCGACGGCGGTGATGGCTATGGCGGTCGGGGTGGTAATGGTTACGGCGGTAATGGGGGCAGCGCAGACGGCGGGGATGGTGTAGACGGTGCTGATGGGGTTGATGGTGCCCCGGGTGACAGTTATCCCGGTACCGGTTCGGTAGTTGGTTCCGGGCGTTTGACCAGCCGGCTGATTGGCTTATCCGGTGTCAATTCGGTGGTGGTCGGGGCCGGTTTCGTGGTTCGTTTGGGCATCGGCACGACCGAGCAGGCGACGATTACGATGGACGACAACCTCACTGATCGGGTCGAGGCCACGGTGACCGGGGACCAGCTTCGGCTGGGGCTCACACCGGGCGTGCCCGTTCGTGACGCCACCCTGGCCGCCGAGGTCACCGTGAACCAGCTGAATCGGCTGGCCACCGGCGGTGTCAGTCGGGTGGTGCTGGCCTCGGCACCGACGGGTCCGGCACTGCATCTGGTCGCCACCGGGACCAGCGACGTCACCGGGCCCACCCGGGTCGATCGGCTGCAGGCCACGGTGTCTGGGGCCGCCACCCTGGCGTTGTCCGGACAGGCCAGCAACCTCCACCTCAACGGGGCGGGCACCAGCCGGCTACTGCTGGCCGACCTGGCTGTCCGCAACCTCGACATCGTGTTGTCCGGGACCAGCCACGCCACCGTGACAGTCAGTGACACGCTGGCCGCGCAGGTCAGCGGCGCGTCGAGCCTGCGCTACCGCGGCGCCCCGAACATCACCCGCCAGCAGGCCTCCGGGGCCTCATCGATCGCAAGGGATTCACCGTAGTAAGTGTCCGACCATTCTTCGTGATCGATCGAAAGCCATCGATATCTGGAGAAGTCGAGCAGAATGTCACTACTTGAGCACGCGCTGTTACGGCGTAGAGAGCACACATGCCGACGCTCGCGAGTATCTCATCTTCTCGGACATATCGACCGTGGCGATCTGGTCACAGCTAGCATATGCTGGTCGTTGGGGGTAGCTCGTCAGCTATTGGCGCGACGCGGGGGGGCGTAGCCAATGTGTCATAGGGGGCAGGGGCCGGCGACTGTTTGTGCCGGGATACCAGCTGTACCCCGGACCAGCGCGGGATGCCGAGCGCGTTGGTCGGGTCAGCGATGAGCACGGATTCCTGGACCTTGATGGGTCGTGACTCTGAGTTGCGGTTCATCGCCGAGCGTATGACCGGTCTGGAAGCTCGCAGCGTGGTCGTTGCGGGTCCGGCAGGGGTCGGCAAGACTCGCCTTGCTCGAGAGGCGTTGGCGGCGGCCAAGCGCAGCGGTCGTTCGACCCGCTGGGCGGCGGGGACGAGTGCGGCGGCGGCGATACCGTTGGGAGCGGTAGCGCATCTACTGCCGGCTTTGGGCGCCGTGTCCGATCCGTTGACGTTGCTGCAGCGTGCGGGTGCCGCGATCGCCGATCAAGGCAATGGGCACCGGTTGATTGTGGGGATCGACGACGCACATCTGCTCGATGAACTGTCGGTGACTCTGGTGCACCAGCTGGCCTTGACCCGCGCAGCGTGTCTGGTGTTGACCGTGCGCACCGGCGAGCCCGCTCCGGACCCGGTGGTCACCCTATGGAAGAACGGGCTGGCCGATCGGCTGGAGCTGCAGCAGCTGCCACGGGTGGAGCTGGACCGGTTGGTGACCGGCGTGCTTGGTGGTGTGGTGGACAGCCGGACCATTGAGCGGCTGTGGCGTGCCACCCGTGGAAATGTCCTGTTCCTTCGTGAGCTCGTCGAGGGTGGGTGTGAGACGGGCCGGCTGCGGATGCGTGACGGAGTGTGGCGGTGGGAGGGGCGCATGGAGCCCACGCCGCGCCTGCGTGAGATTGTCCAGGCCCAGCTTGGCGGGCTCGGTGCCGATGAGCGAACCGCGCTGGAGTTACTCGCCACCGACGAGCCCCTTGGCCTGGGCCGAGTGGCCAGCTTGATCAATCCCGAGGTGGTTGCAGTACTGGAGCGCCGTGGTTTGGTGACTGTGCTGAACAGTGGCTGGCGGGCAGAGGTGTGGCTGGCCCACCCGATCTATGCCACCGTGGTGCGAGACCAGCTTCCGGAGGCGGAGGCCTGCCGGCTGCGTCGCCGGTTGGCCAATGCTCACCTACCCTGGAAACGCCAAGATGACCTGCTGCGCGCCGGCACGCTGCTGCTGGACAGTGACCAGCCGGGTGCGCACGCCGGCTTGCTGGCTGATGCCGCAGTGCACGCCAACGCGCTACTTGATCACGATATCGCCGCACGGATGGCGAGGGCGGCCATTGATGGCAGCGACGGCCGGGACGGTGTACGCGCGCATCTGGCATTGCTGGAAGCGGTGCGCTGGCAGGGTCAGCCCGACGAAGCCGAGCAGGTGGCGGCCGCTACCGCGCCGTTCGCCACCTCAGCTGAGGACCGGTCCCGGCTGGCCGTGGTGCGGGCTCTTAACCTGTTCTTCGGTCTTGGCCAGGTGGCGAAGGCCGAGGGCATGCTGCACAAGGCGTCGGCCGACGCTGCCGACAACGCGACGTGCCGGCGCACCAGCGCCGTGCAGGGCGTGTTGGCGTTCTTCGCGGGACGGCCGCAGCAGGCTGCGGAGTCCGGCGGGGAGATCCTGGCGTCGGAGGACACCAGCGCAGAGACGGTGGTCTGGGCGGCCAGCGCTGCCGGGGCGGGGTTGGCCGCCCAGGGCCGCACTGCCGAAGCTCTGTTGGCCGTGGAGACTGGTTGGGCAGCACTCAAACGCTGCACGATCGAGCCGGAGATGGCGCTGTGCAGGCAGATTCTGGCCCACGGTGAGCTGTCGGCCCTGCTCCTGGCAGGACACGTCGACGAAGCCCAAGCCCGGGCCGTCGAGCTGCACCAGTGGTGTATGGGTCAGGCGCAGTGGGCCGGAGATGCCTTGGCCGCCGGGCATATCGGGTGGGCGGCGCTGGCCGCGGGACATCCGCGCACCGCGATCCGGTGGCTGGCCGAAGCCGTGGCCGGTCTGGGTGAGCGCGACCCGGGTGGCTTCGAGCAGCTGTATGCCGCACTGCTGGCGCAAACGTACGCTCAGCTCGGCGATCCCGCCGCCGCCCGGCGTCTTCTGGACGGTAACGGCGCTGCGTACAGATCTTCGGGGAACGGATCGTCGGGCAACGGTTTTTCTTGCAATGGTTTTTCGAGCAATGGTTTTTCGGGCAACGGTTCTTCGAGCAACGGTCGTACCGGGCGGCACTCGTCTGGGCGTCAGTGTGCGGTGTTCGAGCCCGAGTTGCTGTTGGCAGAGGCCTGGCAGGCGGCCGCTGACGATCGTATCTCCCAGGCGACTGATCGGGCGCTGCGGGCAGCGTCGCTAGCTGCGGGTATGGGCCAGCGGGCCATGGAGGCGCAGGCCTTGCACACCGCAGTCCGCCTGGGACGCGCCGGGCAGGTGGCCGGGCGTTTGCGCCAGTTGGCCGGACAGGTCGAGAGTCCGCTGGTGGCAGCCTTCAGCGCGCACGCCGAAGCTGCTGCCGCTGATCACGGTGGGTCGCTTGACGATGTGGCCGCCGAGTTCGAGGCGATGGGGGCTCGGCTGCTGGCCACCGACGCCGCCGCACACGCTGCCGCGGCCCACCAGCGCGCCGGTGACCGGCGCCGAGCGGCCGCTTCCACGGCTCGGGCCGCCGGCCTGGCCCGGGCGTGCGAGATGAGCCGCACACCTGCTCTGGAACAGCTGGCACCGCGACCCCTGACCACGCGTGAGGACGAGGTCGCAAGCCTGGTCGTGCAGGGCATGAAGAACCAGGCCATCGCCGAGCGGCTGGTGCTGTCGGTACGGACCGTCGAGGCTCACTTGGCAAACGCCTACGCCAAGCTCGGCATCAGCAGCCGCGCCGAGCTGGCCCGGGCGCTACGGACGGATTAGGTCTTCTGGTGGGTCTAGTCTTCCGACCATGACGGCGCGGATCGTGCTGTTCGGCGCGACCGGCTATACCGGCCGCCGTACCGCGGAGGCGATGGTTCGCCGTGGCTTGCGGCCGGTTCTTGCCGGGCGTAGTGCCGCCCGGCTCGCCTCGTTGGCAGGGCAGCTCGGTGAGCTCGACGTGGTGACTGCCGACGTCGGCGACACCGCGTCAGTACGGGCACTGATCGGGCGGGGTGACGTGCTGGTCAGCACCGTCGGCCCGTTCGCGCGGCTCGGCGAGCCCGCGCTGCGGGCGGCTGTCGACGCGGGAGCGATCTACCTTGACTCGACCGGCGAGCCCCCGTTCATTCGCCGGGTGTTCGAGGAGTTCGGCCCGCTCGCTGAGCAGACCGGGGCGAGCCTGGTCACTGCGTTCGGCCACGACTACGTGCCCGGCAACCTCGCAGCCACCTTGGCGCTGCGGTTGGCGGGTGGCGCAGTGCATCGGATCGAGGTCGGCTACCTGATCACTGGGGTCGGCCGGGCCCAGGTGTTCAGCCCCCAGGTGTTCAGCCGCGGTACCTTCGCGTCGCTTGCCGAGGTCGCCACCGAACAGGCCTTCACCTGGCGGGACGGGATCCGGGTGGAGCCCACCGGGTCGCGGATGCGGACATTCTCCGTCGACGGGCGGGATCGCCCGGCACTGACCATCGGTTCCACCGAGCACTATGCGCTGCCGCGGCTCGCTGGCCGGCGGGGCCTGGCTGAGGTGGACGTCTACCTGGGCTGGTTCGGGTCCGCGACGCGCGCTCTGCAGCTGTCCTCTCGGGTCACCCCGGCGCTGCTGCAGCTGCCCGGAGCTCGGTTGCTGGTGCGCAAGGTCGGGGGGCTTGTGGTGCGGTGGGTTGCGCAGGATCCGGATCCGGTCGCCCTGGCACGGATCGTTCCACATTTCATCGGCACCGCCTATGACGCATCCGGGATCGCATTGGCTGAGGTGCACTTGGTGGCCGGCGAGCCCTACCAGCTCACCGCAGACCTGCTCGCCTGGGGCGCGCAGCGGGCCGCCGACCACGGCGTGTCCGGCCCAGGAGCGCTGGGTCCTGCGGAGGCCTTCGGCCTGGACGCGCTGGAGGCCGGCGGTCTCGAGGTCGGTCTACACCGTCGGTAGCCGGCTAGGATGCCCTGGTGACACGTAGGGACACCGTTGGAGTGGGTGTGGTGATCCTCGCGCTGGTGGTAGGGGTGATGGGGTTGGGATGGCTGCTCTGGCCGCAGTCCCACCTTGGCGACGTTCTGATGGCCCGCGGCACCGTGGTGCAGGTGGTGGACTGCGGTACCTCCGGCGCTCAGGACTTGTTGCGGGTAGAGCTGCTCGACGGTCGTGCCGTACCGGCCCGGCTGGACGGCTGTGGTCACCGCCAGGGCGAGGTAATCACCGTCGAAGTATCCGACCCGCTGCCCGCGGGGGACGTGGTCGCCCGCCTGCCGGGGACCGGGGTGTCCGCGGCGACGGCGGATGCCCAACGCATCGGGGCCATTGGGGTTGCAGTCGCCGGAATCGCCGGTGCGCTACTGGCCTGGCGGCTGCGCAGCCACCGTAGCTGAGCCACCCGTAGGGTAGATCCATGTCCCGTATTCCCTCGCCCACGGTCGAGCTGCACCGAGAAACACTGCCCAACGGGTTGCGGGTGATGCTGGCCCCGGACCGGTCCGCACCAGTGGTTGCCGTCGGCGTGCACTACGACGTCGGGTTTCGCTCCGAGCCGGAAGGTCGCACCGGCTTCGCGCACCTTTTCGAGCACCTGATGTTCCAGGGCAGCGAGAGCCTGGAGAAGCTGGCGCACTTCCGCCATGTGCAGTCCTCGGGCGGCACGTTCAACGGCTCCACGCATCCCGACTACACCGACTATTACGAGGTAGTGCCCTCGGCGGCACTGGAGCGCGCGCTGTTCATCGAGGCCGACCGCATGCGGGCACCGCGAATCACCGAGGACAACCTGCGCAACCAGGTCGACGTGGTCAAAGAGGAGATCCGGCTCAACGTGCTGAACCGGCCCTATGGTGGATTTCCGTGGATCCTGCTGCCGCCGGTGCTCTATGACACCTTCCCCAACGCGCACAACGGCTACGGTGACTTCTCCGAGCTCGAAGCGGCTACCGTGGACGATTGCGCGGCGTTCTTCGACGTCTACTACGCGCCGGGCAACGCGGTGCTCACCGTGGCTGGAGATCTCGACGTAGACGATGCCATCAAGCTCGTGCACCGGCATTTCGGTGACGTTCCGGCCCGTCCGGTTCCGGACCGGCCGTCGTTCGCCGAGCCAGCACCTGTTCGGGAGCGTCGGCACTGTCGGCCCGATCCGCTCGCACCGCGACCCGCGTTGGCCATCGGCTACCGGATGCCCGACCCGACCGTCGACCTCGGCGGCTACGTCGCTTACGAGGTGCTTGCTGCCGTGCTCTGCGACGGGGACTCCTCTCGCCTGGAGCAGCGCCTGGTGCACACCGACGAGCTGGTGACCGACATCAGCGCCGGGTGCGGGTTGTTCGGTACACCGCTGGACGCTCGCGATCCGGATACCTTTACTGTCACTGCAATCTATCCTTCCGCGGTGGACGTCAACCGGGTACTCGCGGCAACCGACGAGGAGCTCGCTCGGCTGGCCGCAGACGGTCCGGACTCCGATGAGTTGAGCCGGATCACGGCCCGGTGGGCCGCCACACTGTTCCGCGACCATGACCGGTTGGTGTCCCGGACGCTGGCCATCGGTGCCTTCGAGCTGTTGCATGGGCGCGCCGAGCTGGTCACGGAGCTGCCGGCCTTGGTGGCCGCGATGGGGCCCGAGCAGATTGCAAGTGCGGCCGCCGGACTGCGGCCGGACTCCCGCGCGGTATTGATGCTCGAACCCGCAAACGGCCAGGTGTCGGGACAGGAGGCGTGATGCTGCACCGCAGTGCCGAGCAGATCGGCAGCACCGAGGAGGGGCCGCGTCCGCTGCCACCGCTGGGCTTGACACGTGCTCCCAGCGCACCGTCCGTTGTAGACACCATGCTCGACAACGGGCTGCGGGTGATCGCGGTACGGCGGCCCGCGGTGCCGATGGTGGAGCTGCGCCTGGAGATCCCGTTCGGCGGCACGCATCGCACCCATCCGGCCCGCGCCGAGCTGCTGGCGGCCACCCTGCTGTGCGGCACGCCGCGACGGGACCGGTTCGCCGTCGACCGGGCGCTGGGCGCGGTCGGTGGTGACCTGGCAGCCGTAGTGAACCCTGAGCACCTGGCGATGCGGGGATCCGCGCTGGCCAGCGGGCTGGATGTGTTGCTCGACGTGCTCGGCGACGTGCTGTGTTCGGCCTCCTACGCCCCCGACGAGGTGATCCGGGAGCGGTCTCGCCTGGTGGAGCGGATCACGGTGAGCCGCTCCAGGCCGCAAGTGATCGCCCGGGAGGCCCTGCAGCGGCGCCGTTACGGCAACCACCCGGCCACCCGGGAGTGGCCGGAAGCTGACGACGTAGCCGCCGTGACGCCGTCGGCGGTGCGTGCGCTGCACCGCCGCTCGGTGGTGCCCGGTGGCGCAGTGTTGGTGCTGGTGGGCGATATCGATCCGGCCCGTGCGGTGGAAGCCGTGGCCTCCGTCCTGACGGATTGGCAGTCCGACCGGCCGGCTGCTGTGCTGGCCCCGCTGCCTGAGCTGACCGGTGCTGACCTGCAGTTGGTGCACCGCGAGGGCGCGGTGCAGTCGCAGTTGCGGCTGTCCGCGCAGGCGATACCGCGCACCGATGAGCGCTACCCAGCGCTGCAGCTGGCGAATCTGGTGTTCGGAGGGTACTTCTCTTCCCGCTGGGTGGAGAACATCCGCGAGGACAAGGGCTTCACCTACAGTGCGCACTGTGGGTTGGAATTCAACCCGCACGGGGCGACGCTCGTCGCCGACGCTGACACTGCGAGCGACGTCACCGCAGCCGCACTGCTGGAGACCCGCTACGAGTTGGGTCGGATTACCGTGGTGCCACCAGAGGAGTCCGAAGTGGACAACGCGAGGCACTACGCGATCGGGTCGCTGACGATCGCCACCTCGTCGCAGCGTGGCCTGGCCGGCCACCTCATCACGTTGGCCACCCTCGGCTTGGACCTGGACTGGCTGCGGGCCCACCCCAGCCGGCTGGAAGCGGTTACCACGACGCAGGTCGCCGAGGCCGCCGCCGAGTTCTTCGCGCCCATCCGGTTCACCGGCGTGGTGGTGGGCGACGCCGAGCGACTGGCCGGCCCGCTCGCCACCCTGGGCGGCGTGGAACTGCCGTGACCCTCGGTGTCGCAGGACAGCGCTCACGAATCCTCACACGTGTCTAAACTTCACTTCATCGTAGGTGACAGCGCCTTTTGGGGCTCGCGAACAGGGGCCTGGCTGAACCGACGGTAACGTTAAGTAACTCCTGTTGCGCACGTTGAGACTTCGTAGTATGACTGATTCCGTCAGTCTCGGCCAATCAGATCTTCTGGTTGACCGCGGAATCGACGGGGGATCTTTTGCGAATGGGAAGACCGTTTGAGCGCAGCATAGCCTCATTTGCTGCGCTATCGACTGTCACGAGCGGAGCGAGACAGTCGGCTCTTCCAAAGAGGCGAGATTCCCAAGAAAGAAGATAGAGGGAGGACCCATGAGGATCGCGGAGATCTTCGATCTTGGCGGACGTGGCTACGACTACGACGATGACTACCACGGTTATCGGGGCCACCGAGGCTACTCTCGTCGGCACCGGTACTACCGTCGGAGGCGCCGCGGACTGATCAGGATCAGTATCTTGTAGTCCGCAAGTTGTCGCGGTGGCCTCACACCTGGGAGTAGAGTGCAGGCCACCGCACCCCCCGCGCCAGAAATTGGATCGACTTTGATCCACTCTAGAAGGGCGTGGAAGAAGCTTAAATGAAGTACAGGCCGATCACCCATCCCACGCTGGTCAATACCATCACCATGACTGTCCACAGCGCGAGCATCGGGGCGGTGAACCACATCCCGGGCTTGGCCCCGATCACCGACGAGCTTTGGAGGTCACCGGCGTGCCGCCTCATGTGGTCAGTGAGTTCTCGCTCCCAGAGTGTCCGGTCGGTGATCTCCACAGCCCATCCTCCTCGCCACGAACCGTCAGAGGCCAAACACGGTCTGTAGCATAGTGCCTTCGCGCACGGTGGGGGTGGGATTGCGCCCGGCTAGGCGGCGATGCCTACGGTGATCTGGTCGATGGTGGGGTTGGTCAGCACTGAACCATCCGGTAGCAGCACGGTCGGCACGGTCTGGTTGCCTCCGTTGACGCTGGCCACGAACGCGGCCGCGGCCGCGTCGTGCTCGATGTCCACTTCGCGGAAACCGATACCAGCACGGTCCAGTTGCGCTTTGAGTCGCCGGCAGTAGCCGCACCACACAGTCGAGTACATCGTCAGCTCGTTCACGCTCGGCATCAACACCGGGACACCGCGCGATGTTCCTGACGGCGTCGGGTCGCTCTGCCAGGATGCTGATCGTGAGCAGCGCAGGAGACCCCTTCGACGGGCTCGACGAGGAACAGCGCGCGGCGGTCTGCGCACCGCGAGGTCCGGTCTGCGTGCTGGCCGGCGCAGGCACCGGAAAGACTCGCACCATCACCTGCCGGATCGCCCAGCTGATCCGTACCGGCCATGTCGCCCCCGGTCAGGTCCTTGCGGTGACGTTCACCACCCGCGCAGCGGGCGAGCTGCGCACTCGGTTGCGCGACCTGGGGGTCGGCGGCGTCCAGGCCCGCACATTCCATGCCGCTGCGTTGCGCCAACTGCGCTACTTCTGGCCCCGGGTGGTGGGTGACGAGCCGTGGCCGCTGCTGGAGCACAAGCTGCGGCTGGTCGGCCAGGCCGCGCAGCGGGCCGGCGCGCCGACCGGTGCCGACGACCTTCGCGACGTCGCCGGTGAGATCGAATGGGCCAAGTCCAGTCTGGTCACCGCTGAGGACTACCCCGCCGCGGTGGCCGCCGCACGCCGGGACACCCCGGTGCCGGCGGCGCAGGTCGCGGCGGTCTACACCCGGTACGAGGAGCTCAAGAACCGCAGCCGGGTGCTCGACTTCGGCGATCTGCTGCTGCACACCGCGGCCGCTCTCGAGGAGCAGTCGGCCGTTGCGCAGGAATTCCGGGACCGCTACCGCTGCTTCGTCGTCGACGAGTATCAGGACGTCACGCCACTACAGCAGCGTGTGCTGGAGGCTTGGCTGGGCGCCCGTGACGACCTCACCGTCGTCGGTGACGCGAACCAGACCATTTACTCCTTCGCCGGCGCGGCTCCCCGGTTCCTGCTGGAATTCACCACACGATTCCCCGATGCGGTGACCGTGCGGCTGCGTCGCGATTACCGCTCGACGCCGCAGGTCGTATCGCTGGCGAATCGGGTGATGGCTGCTGCGCGCGCCCGGCCGGCGGGTGCCCGGCTGCAGCTGGAGGGCCAGCAGACACCCGGCCCGGAGCCGTCTTTCGACGAGTACGACGACGAGCCCTCGGAGGCTGCGGCGGTGGCGGAGGCGATCGGGAAGCTGCTCGGTCAGGGCGTGGCGGCCGCCGAGATCGCCGTGCTGTTCCGGGTCAACGCCCAGTCCGAGGCTTACGAGCAGGCGCTGAACGCTCGTGGGATCCCGTTTCAGGTTCGCGGCGGAGAGCGGTTCTTTCATCGCCCGGAGGTCCGGGCCGCGATCCGAGCGTTGCGGGCAGCGGCCACGGTAGGCGCGGTGGGACGGGCAAGGGAGCTGGGTGCCACGGTCGGCGAGGTACTCGCCGCCCAAGGGCTCACTGCCCAACCTCCTGAGGGCAGCGCGGCGCGGTCGCGCTGGGAATCGCTGCGGGCGTTGGCCGAGCTGGCCGCCGACCTCGCAACCAGCGCACCAGACGCCGGCCTGGGCCGGCTCATGGCCGAACTGGACGCTCGCGCCGACGCCGCGCAACCACCCGCGGTACAGGGCGTGACGCTGGCTTCCCTGCACTCCGCGAAGGGTCTGGAATGGGATGCGGTCTTCCTCGTCGGGCTCGTCGAGGGGACACTGCCGATCCAGTACGCCGACGGTGACCAGGCCGCGCTGGAAGAGGAGCGCCGGCTGCTTTACGTCGGTGTGACCCGGGCTCGCCGCTGGCTGGCGTTGTCGTGGGCGCTGTCGCGCAGCGCAGGCGGCTGGCGCTCCCGGCGTCGCAGCCGCTTTCTGTACGGTTTGGAGTGCCAGGTCACGTGACGCGTGGCCGCCGGGTCGAAGGTCTGGGAGCGATCCGGCTAGTGGCCGACAAAGAAAGTACGAAAATCGGTTGCTGGGTGTATCAGCAGGGCCCTAGCCTTGCTCTTAATCTTCGGAGGCGGCGGTCGCACGCTGCTGACCAGGATAGATCGCTCAGCCACCAGGCATGGGTCGAGAGGGAAGGAGGTGCCGTGATGGAGATCTGCATGACCACCGGCGCCCGTTACTTCCCGCAGTGTGGGCACCTCGCTGTGTCTGGACAGGTTTGGTCCAAGCGCCTGCTGACCGCGCCGACTGGCGCGCTCCGGCTGCGCGCTGGGCGTCCCTTCCATGGGACCTTCTGCGTGGCCCAGGTTAACCCGATCGGCATTGACCTGCCGGTCACCGACCGCATGCGCAGGTCCGCATCGGAGCCTTGATTCTCGAGCCAGCAGCAACCGGCTCATGAAGGCCGCGGACCCCGCACCGGGATCCGCGGCCTTCGTGTTGCTAGGCCCTCATCCCGGGCACGGTGCCAGTGAGTTCACCGGTATCACCACCGAGGAGGAGAGACAAGTGTTGACCGCGACCGTCCCGCTAGATGGTGGGGCGTTGCCCGACCTGCTGGGTGGGGCAGAGCTGGCCCACCTGCTCAATACCGCGCCGTCCGGACCATCCACCTTGCCCTGCCGCTCGCACGATCCCGACCTGTGGTTCGCCGAGAAGCCGGCAGAGCTGGAGCGGGCCAAGCAGCTTTGCAGTGATTGCCCGGTCAAGGCCGCCTGCCTGGACAGTGCGCGGTCCAGGCAGGAGCCGTGGGGCGTGTGGGGTGGCGAGATTTTCGACCGCGGCGCGGTCGTCGCGCGTAAGCGTCCGCGTGGCCGACCCAGCAAGGCCGCCCTGGAGCGGGACCGCGCCGAGCGGGAGCGCGCCGGACGCGGTACCGCCGCGTGATCCACACGCCGCGGTTGGGCGC
>JBOHHF010000196.1:0-20269 GCA_050700495.1 Pseudonocardiaceae bacterium | reverse complement strand
CTCGGCGACGCCTGCCGACACGACCACCGGCTGAAAGGCGAGGGGGGCTGGGCGCTGCAACAGCCCGCGCCCGGCGTGTTCCGATGCCACAGTGTTGCGAGACGACACAGGAGCGGTCGTCGGACTGACCACCGAGATCCACGGCGACCCACACCGGCCCCCGATGGGTGCTCGACGCCTGCCTGGACAGCACGCCCTTCGGCGACGAAAACGCCTGGACCCATCCCCCCACCTCCGGCGTGATCAAGAACGGGTGGATGTGGGGACGCGGCAGCTCCGACTCCAAGGCCGCGGTGGCGATCTTCTGCCACCTCGCCACCCGGCTTGCGGCCAGCGCCGAGCAGCTGCACGGCAGCCTGGTGTTGCTGTTCGACCTCGATGAGCACACCGGCCGCTTCAGCGGCGCCACGCGCTACTTCCAAGGCCCTGACGCACCCAACAATGTCTCCGGTGTGATGATCGGCTACCCCGGCATGGACAAACTCGTGATCGGCGGACGCGGCGTCTACCAAACCCAACTCCACGTCCACGGCACCGCCTCCCACTCCGGAGGAAGCAGATCAAGCCCCAACGCGATCGACAAGGCCGCGCACCTCATCCGCGAACTCGCAGCGGCCGAGCTGCCCGACGGTGCCAGCGAGGACTTCCCGCTTCCAGGCAAGGTAACCGTCACCGCGATCGAAGGCGGGCAGGGCTATTCGGTGACCCCCGACCTGTGCACCCTCAACATCGACATCCGCACCACCCCCACCTTCAACGACACCGCGGCCTCCGCGCTGCTGGACCACGTCATCACCCGGGTCGATCAACACTGACCCGACACCCGGCCCACCCTCGTGCAGCTCACCACCCGCTGGCCCGCCTACGCCCTGCCCACCGGTTCACGGCTGCGCCAGACGCTGCTGGAAGCCGCGCGCACCTTCGGTGCCGACGTCGCACCCAAGGTCGCCGGCCCGTCCAACATCGGCAACTACCTCGCAGGCCTAGGAATCCCCGCCACCGCCGGCTTCGGCGTCACCTACACCGGCCTGCACGCCACCGACGAGCGCATCCGACTCGACACCATCCCCACCGTCCAGGCCAATTACCACGCCACAGTGCTCTCCCTGCTCGGCCCCTGAACCGGACAGCGGGCCTGATCGTCAGCGACCCGAGGACATCGGGCTCTGCGCAGTGAGCAACTGCTGATCGCAGGACGGTTCAGTGCTATAGACGAGCGCGTCCTTCTCCGCCCGTAGGATTAGGTGACGACTCGCGTGCGGTGCGCGATGAGACCAGCTCAGAGGAGCGAGAATGACCACGCTCGACTTCGAGCTGGAGATCGGCTCGGGTACCGCTGGCAGGTACCCGGTGGTCGCGCGTGCCCCTGGCGGGGAGGTCGCCGCCAGCATGCGCCTGCCCTTGACGCTCCCCCAGCTCGACCAGCAGATTGCTGTGGTCAGGGGTGCGGTGCTGGCATCCACCGCGGTGGTGCGCCGCGCTCCGACCGCTGACGAGAAGCCCGTGCGGGAGCTGGGCCAGCAGCTGTTCGAGGCACTGGTCACCGGTGATGTGCGGGTCCTGTATGTAGCCAGCCACCAGCTCGCCCATAAGCAGGGCAGCGCACTGCGGCTGGTGTTGCGGGTGCGCCCGCCGGAACTGGCCCGGCTGCCGTGGGAGTTCCTGTTCGACCCCAACCAGCAGGACTACCTGAGTTTGAGCATGCCGCTGGTGCGCTACCCCGAGGTGCTGGCACCTCGGCAGCCGCTACAGGTCGCCCTGCCGCTGCGGATCCTGGGCATGGTGGCTAGCCCGGGTGATCAGAGCGCGCTGGAGGTCGATGAGGAACAGCAGCGGCTGCTCACCGCGCTGGCGAGTCTGGAGCGCGACGGCTTGGTGGAGCTTTCCTGGGTGGCCGGGCAGACCTACAACGCTCTGGAGGACGCTTTAGACCAGGACCTGTGGCACGTGTTCCACTTCGTCGGTCACGGCGGGTACGACCGGGTCGCCGAGGAGGGCACCCTGGCGTTGGCCGATGATGACGGCCGCACCGACCTGGTCGGTGCCGACGATCTCAGCCGGCTGCTCGCCAAGCACCCCACGCTGCGGCTGGTCGTGCTCAATGCCTGCGACACCGGCCGGGGTGGTGCCTTAGACACACTGTCCAGCACCGCCGGGGCACTGATCCGCCGCTGGGTTCCGGCGGTGGTGGCGATGCAGTTCGAGATCACCAATCCGGCCGCGCTCGTGTTCGCCAAGACGTTCTACCAGAGCGTGGCAAAACGGCGGCCGGTGGACGACAGCGTCGTGCGCGCCCGTCAGGCACTGCGACGCGCCAAGAAGGACACCCTGGAGTGGGGCACCCCGGTGCTGTACCTGCGTGCCCCCGATGGGCACATCTTCGACAGCACCAGCCCCTCGTTACCACAGCCTCGCCAGTCCCAGGACCCGATCGGCGCGCGGGAGCTGGAGTCCCTCTATGACCGGGCGCTGGCTGCATTCTGGACCGAGCAGTGGGATCGGGCCGTGGTGCTGCTGCAACAGGTCCTCGCCCACCGTCCCCACCAACATCCAGACGTCGCCGTCAAGCTGAAGCAGGCCCGTCATCAACAGCAGCTGGCTGCCCGCTACGCGCAGGCATGTGCCGCCGCCGAGGCCCTGGACTGGGAGGAGGCAGTCAAGACATTGACGATGGTCATCAAGGCCGACCCCACCTACCGCGACGTCGGTCAGCGGTTGGACCACGCTCGGCGCCAACAACAGCTCGTCGGTTGGCAGGCTGAAGCTCGCCGCCTGCATCAGGCCGAGGAATGGGCGGCCGTGATCAAGATAGGTGAACGGCTGCACATCGTCGACCCGGACGCCGCTGACCCCGACGGGCTGGTGAGTTCGGCGCGAGCCCAGCTGGCCTCTGCCGAACAGGCAGTGCAGACCGCCTCGCAGTACAGCAACGGCCTGCGGCTGCTCGACGTCGGCAAGTGGCAACAGGCAATCGACGTACTGCGACTGCTGGACCCCAGCTATCGAGACACCGCGGCACTGCTGGCCCGGGCCCGCCGAGAGCTCCCCAACTCGGTAGCATCACCGCCACCGCTCTCGCCCACCCTCGTCCAGCAACCTCAAGCGGTGCAGGTCCTGCGACATAGTAAAGCGGTCAACGCGGTGGCCTTCAGCCCGGACGGCCACCGGCTGGCCACCATCGGCGCCGACAAGTACGCGCGGCTTTGGGATGCCACCAGCGGTCATGAGTGCCTGAGCGTGCGGCACGAGGGCGCGCGGCCCAACGCGCGTGGACGCCCCGCAAACGTCCGTGGGCGGACCGTGGCGTTCAGTCCGGACGGGCGCTGGCTGGCCACCACCGGCGAGGACCGCACAGCCCGGATCTGGGACACGGTCAGCGGCCGACAACTCGCCACGCTCACCCACGACAATGTCGTAGTGGGGGTGGCGTTCAGCCCGCGTGGGGGGTGGCTGGCCACCGCCAGCGAGGATCACACCGCCGGGATCTGGGACGTCGTTAGCGGGCGACAACTCACCACGTTCACTCATGACAATGTAGTGGTGGCGGTGACATTCAGCCCAGATGGACATCGGCTGGCCACCGCTGGCGAGGACCACACCGCCCGGATCTGGGACACCGCCAGCGGGCAGCAACTCATCGAAGTCACCCACGACGATCCGGTCCGGGGGGTGGCGTTCAGCCCGGATGGGCATCGGCTGGCCACCGCTGGCGAGGACCACACCGCCCGGATCTGGGACGCCTTCAGCGCGCAACTGCTCACCGAGGTCACCCACGACAAGCCGGTACGAGGGGTGACGTTCAGCCCCGGCGGGCACAGATTGGCCACAGCCAGCGACGACAAGACGGCACGAGTCTGGGATGCCACCAGCGGGCAGCAACTCACTGCGGTCATTCACGAAGACTCGCTGCAGGTGCTTCCGGTCGAGGAGCGCGCGCATTGGCGCAACCAGCTCGCCCGCGTCACCTCCAAAAGCGTCACCCACAAAAGCTGGGTGCTGGGCGTGGCGTTCAGCCCGGACGGCCGCCGGTTGGCCACTGCCGGTGCCGACCTGACCGCGCGAATCTGGGCGTTGAGTGATGACGAGTGACTCCAGCGGTCTCAGAGCTTTCTCAGCCGGTGCGGGGCAGCATCAGCACCAGCGCCGAGATGCAGGAGGAAGCGATGAAGCTAGCGACGGCGGCACTGGCTGCGGCGGCGGCCGGCGCGATCGGGCTGGGAGTGCTGACCATGCCCGCAGGTGCCGGTGCGGATCCCGCGCTGCCCCCGGTGTCCGCGGAGGATCTGGTGGCCTCGGTGCTCACCGCGAAGACTCCGGCATTGGGTGGCACCGTCAAGGCGGACAACGCGCTGGGCCTACCCGCACTGCCCGTACCACCCGGCATGTCCCCCGGTATGTCCGCAGTACTGACCCAACCGGTGACGACTTTCCGGGTCTGGTCCGACGGGCAGGGCCACGGCCGGCTGGCGCTGCCGTCCCGTGGCGGCGAGCAGGTGCTCATCGAGGACGGCACGACGCTGTGGCGCTACGACTCCTCGTCGCGCACCGCGACCGCGCTGGAGCACGGCGCGGCACCTGACCGCCAGCGCCCGTCGGCAACCGACCCGGCGCAGGCGGCCCGGGAGCTGGTCGGCGCCGTGCGTGAGAGCAGCACCGTGACCGTGGATGGCACCGGCTACGTCGCCGGCCGGCCCGTCTACCAGCTCGTGCTCACCCCCGCGCCGACCGAGCGGACCCTACTGCGCGAGGTACGGGTGGCAGTGGACCTGGTCATGCGGGTGCCGCTGCAGCTCACCGTGCTCGCCAACGGATCCGCCGAACCTGCCCTGCAGATCGGCTTCTCCGACCTCAACGTCGGTACGCAGGACCCCGCGCTGTTCCAGTTCACCCCGCCGGCGGGAGTCACGGTGGAGCGGCCAGATCCGTCGAAGAAGGAGCCCAAGGCGGATGGCTCACCGGGCCTTTTTGGGGGTGCGCAGGGCATGATCCGTGCCCAGGGTGACGGGTGGGACACCGTGGTGCTCGGGCAACTCCCCCGTGCCGGCTCGGATCCGCAACGCGATCCGCTGACGGTGGTCCAGCAGATCGGCCGCCCGGCCAGCGGGCCTTGGGGCGACGGCTGGGTCGTGCAGACCGCGGTGGCCACCGTGCTGGTGACCTCCGACGGGCGGGTCGCCGCCGGTGCCGTGCCACAGCAAGTGCTCGACGAAGCCCTGGCCAGATGACGATCGGTTCAGCTGCTCCCACTGCGACCACGACGCCGGCCGGATCGGACGGCCCGGCGATCCGGGTCCGGGGATTGCGCAAGGTGTTCGGCGCCACCGTCGCGGTGTCGTCAGTGGACCTTGACGTGCCGGTCGGCGCGGTGCTCGGTGTGCTGGGCCCCAACGGCTCGGGCAAGACCACCCTGATCCGGATGCTGCTGGCGCTGTCCCGGCCCACCGCGGGCACCGAGGAGCTGCTCGGCATGCCGATGCCGGCCGCCGCCGGGAAAGTGCTGCCACACGTCGGTGCACTGGTGGAAGGTCCTGGCTTTCACCCGTTCCTGTCCGGCCGGGAGAACCTGCGGCGGTGCGCGGCTGCCGAGCCGCTGCTGCCCACCCAGGCGATCGCGGACGCGGTCGAGACGGCCCTGCAGCGGGTCGGCCTGGAGTCCGCGGCGACCCGGCGCTACCGCGCCTATTCGCTGGGGATGAAGCAGCGCCTGGGACTGGCCGCGGCGCTGCTGGTGCCCCGGCGGCTGGTGGTACTCGACGAGCCGACCAACGGCCTGGACCCCGCGGGGACCCGGGAAGTCCGGCGGATCATCGCCGAGCTGCATGCCGGCGGTGCCACCGTGCTGGTGTCTTCCCACCTGCTTGCCGAGGTCGAGGCGACCTGCACGCATGTCGCGGTGCTCGCCGAGGGGTCGCTGATCGCGGCGGGTCCGCTGGCCGCACTGCTCGACGGTGAGGCACCCGCGTTGGACGTGCGCACCCCCGATTCCGCCGTCGCGATGCAGGCACTGCGCGCGGCGGGGATCAGCGCGGCGGTGCGTCCGGACGGGGTGCGAGTCGAGCTGGCCGGAACCGACCCGCCCACGGTGGTGGCGCTGCTGGTCGGCGCCGGTGTCGCGGTGCACGAAGTGCAGCGGTGGCGCACCGGGTTGGACGAGCTGTTCGCACAGCTCACCGAGGGGAACGGCAGATGAATACCGCCCTGCCCGGTCCGGTGCGCGCCCCGCTGGCGAGACTGCTGCGCAGCGAGCTGCGCTGGGTGCTGCGCCGTCCCCGCACCCAGATCGCGCTGGGCTTGCTCGCGCTGGTCCCGGTGCTGATCGGGATCGGCATCGTGGCGACCGATGGGCCGGGCGGGTCGGGGCTGCTCACCCAGATCGCCGGTAACGGGCTGGTGCTGCCGGTCGCGGCGCTGTCGATCTGCCTGGCTCTGCTACTACCCCTGGCCGTGGCGATGGCCGCCGCCGACGCGCTGGCCGGCGAATCCGCGCACGGGACATTGCGCGGGCTGCTCTTGGCCCCGGTGAGCCGTACCCGGCTGGTGATGGTCAAAACGATCGGCGTGCTGGCCGTCGCGGTCATGACGGTCGCCGCGGTCGCGGTGATAGGCATCGTCACGGGGCTCGTCCTGATCGGGCCGTCGGGTAGCGCCCAAGGCATGCTCACCCTGTCCGGCACCGAGGTCGGGCCGGGGTCGGCGCTGTTGCGGGTCTCGCTGGCCGCAGCGTGGACGGTCGGGCAGCTCGCCGCGGTGGGCGCGGTGGCCCTGACGGTGTCCTCGACCACCGACCACCCGCTGGTGGTGCTCGCGGCCACGCTGGGCGGGTTGATCGTGTTCGGCGTGCTTTCCGCGATCCCCGCACTGGACTGGCTGCAGCCAGTACTGCTCACCACCGGATGGTTCGCGATCGCCGACGTGCTGCGCGACCCCCTACCGCTGGACGGGCTGGCGTCCAGCAGCCTCCGCGCCGCGTGCTACCTGCTCGTCGGGGTAGGGCTGACGCTCGCCAGGACGACGACCCGCGAAGCCTGATCCCCTCCCCTTCCCCGGCGTGTCCGGCTCCCACGCACGGTGTGTCGGCTTTCTGTGCACAGTGTGTCGGCTTTCTGTGCCCGCCGGTGTCGCCGAGGCGTTGCTGGAGCAACCTGCCCCAGCGCGCGGACCTGGTGACACCCGACACTAGTGATCTTCCAGACCCCGGACTTCGACCGGCCGCTTGCCGACATCTCGCCGTGGTTCGACATGCTGGCCACCGACCGTAGCGAACTCGTCGCCGTGCTCGAGGCGCAGACCCACCGGCGATTCATCAAAACCCACACGCCGCTCGACGGTCTCCCGCTCGACGACCGGGTCATCTACGTCTGCGTCGGCCGCGACCCCCGCGACGCCGGCTTCTCCTGGTCCAACCACCAGACCAACCTCGACATGGACGCCCTATTCGCCGCCCGGCGCAAGGCGGTCGGTCTCGAAGATCTCGACGAACTGCTGCCCGACGGACCGCGAGCGCTCCCGCCGACCGAAATCGAGCGGTTCTGGCAGTGGGTCGACGACACGAGTTTTCTTGTCGAGTTGCCAACCAGCCTGGCGGCCCTCTTCCACCACGTCCGCACCTTCTGGCCGGCGACGACCGGCGCCCCCAACCTGGTGCTGCTGCACTACGACGATCTCCAGGCCGACCTCGAGGGACAGATGCGCTACCTGGCCCGGCGACTCGGCATCGACGTGCCCGAGCAACGATGGCCGGAGCTGGTGCCGGCCGCCCGGTTCGACGAGATGCGCCGCCGGGCCGACGACCTCGTGCCCAACCGAGGAGACGGCTTGTGGCACGACAACGCGAAGTTCTTCCACCGGGGGACGAGCGGGCAGTGGCGCACGCGGCTAAACGAGGAGGACCTTCGCCGGTACCTCCGGCGCGTCGCCGAGCTCAGCGATCCGGAGGTGGCTAGTTGGGCGCATCGAGACCTACCGCCCAGTTGACGGGCTGACTGGTCGTCCTCTGCCAGGATGACGACATGGCGCAACTTTGGAACGACGAGCGGGTCACGAGTGCCCTGGAGGACCTCACCGACTGGCAGCGTGACGGTGACGCGATCGTGCGTACCGCGAAACTGCCTACTTTCCCGGTGGCCATCGAAGCGGTGCGCGCGGTGGCCGAGATTGCCGAGGCGCGCAATCACCACCCCGATATCGACATCCGTTGGCGCACCGTGACCTTCCGTTGCAGCACACATTCCGAGGGCGGGATCACTGGTCAGGACGTCGAGCTCGCCGGGGAGATCGACCGCGTGCTCGCCGACGCGACGAGCTGAGGGGCCAGAGGTACCGTCCCTACGAGCGGTTCTAGCCGTTCCAGATCTCGTCCAAGGCAACGGCGAACTCCCGGGCAGCCTCGTCTGGATGCAGTCGTAGCCGCGACATGGCCAGGTGATAAACCTCGTCATCACTGCGCCGACCGATCACCCATATCACGACTACCGAGCCGTCCGGGTCTACCCGGTAGACGATGCGGCAGTCGCGATCACCGACCACCAGCTTCCGGAACGTCGTGAGGTTGCCGCCGAGCTTGCTGCCCAGTGGTGAGCCGCGCTTTTCGGGTTCCGTCTGAAGCTTCTTGAGGCTCTTCAAAACGATGACGCGCGCGGCGCCGTCCAGGTCATAGAGGTCCTCGCACGCGTCCTCGGTCAGCCGAACCTCGGCCATTCCCCCGCTCCGCCTCAGTCGTCGTCTGCCAAAGTGTCAAGGTCGACGCCGAGTTCGGCAGCGACCTCGTCCAGGTTGTACCGCCGGCCGCTGTCTGTCACCGTTCGCGCGAGCGCCACGCTCAACAGGCGCAGGTCACCTTCCAGCTCCTCCAGCCGCGCAAGCCGCTCGACGGCATCCATACCGACCACGGCGGCGACGGCCTTGTTGTTTCGAAGCACGACCTGAGTTCGCCCCTGCGCAGCGTCCTGAATCAGTCGCGACACACCTCTGTTGCTGGCCTCGGTCACACTGATCAGGTCTTGGGTATCGACGTTCACTTCTCGCCTCCTCCCGCAAGGTACCCAGAATTCTACCCAGAATCTGCGTCAGCGCACCAGAGGGTCTCACAGCCTGGGCACGCTGCGGCCCGAGGACGGGCAGGAACTCGACCCCAGTGCCGGGCAGGGTGAGGTTCGGCGACCTGAATGAATCGCTTCGACCCGGCTCGCCGGCAGCGCTTCCACTGGACCGGCCGCGGAGCGGCTCAGAAGTTAGGTGCTCATCGACTCGCGGATCCAGACGAGCCACCGATACCCGATTTGCCGTCTGCTCCAATCACAGGTCGCGAACTAGCGTCGATTATTGCGGCTCACTACCGTATACCGGTGGTCAGCCGTCGCAGGTATTCAGCCGCCTCGACCCGGTATGAAGGCTGGAGCGTGTGGTCCGCTGCGAGCTTGTGGAGATGAGATTGACCCTGCTCGGGGTCACGTTCTGTCAGACTCTTGGCGAGCCTGAGTCAGTCCGCGCTAGCGGCCTTGGGCGACTCGATCAGATCGCCGATACCCGGCGGGAAGACTGCCGCTGTGGTCGTCTCGACCAGGACCGTGGCGACGGAGATTCGGGTCTTGGTCGGTGCTGACCTGTCGTCGATGAAATAGCAGGCAATGTCTCCCGCCCACGAGCCTTGCCTCAACGCCTCGGCGAGCCAGGTCCATCTGTTCCTGGGCAGGAGCCGATGTACCTCCGCGTAGCCAGCGTCGTGGCAGAACGCGACAAGCTGAGCTGCTGCCCGATGACGAAGGTCTGCAGATATTCCTCTGATGCCTACGAGATAGCAGATCCCAACGATGCGGTCGGAACGCGTTGCCGTACTAATGTCCGGAAGGAAACGGACGCCCTGAGGGATCAAATCGCTACCGGGATGGAGAGCGCTCAGTGTCTCGATGAGCCACATGGCGGCGGATCGTGCGGCCCCGCTGTTGATTCCGCATGCCTCGATCGCGATGGCTCGTTTGAAGTCAGGTTCATGGAGATCAGCGATGGTGGCGAGGGATTCTGCCAGCCAGGCGGCTGGCACACGTCCCTGATCTGGCACGATGCAGTCCGGCAGATCACTCTCGTTCGCCTCTTGCTTCGAACCGTCCGGAACCGTTTGCTTGATGAAATGTGGCGGTTCCTCCGGATCTCGTGGCTCGACGTCCGATCTATCTCGCGGTGTTGAGCGCAGCTGGGGCTGAAACGCAAGCAGATGTCGGTATTCCGTGACGAGCGCGTTGATCTGGGCGCTATGCTGGTCGATGAATGAATCTAGCGTGTAGGCGCCGTGCCAGCCCTCCTCATGTAGCTCATCGAAAGGCGCAGTGAGGCGACCGGGATGGCCATTCCTGAGCATCCAGAGGGTGATCTGGTCGTTCTCGGAGTTCGTGAACGGATTTTCGCCGATGCGCTCGATGAACACATAGCGCAGTCCGAGTTCTTTGGTGAGCCGCATGTCGAACTGCCAGCCCTCGCCGGCAACCCGGGCGAGGGACCACCTGAACGGATCTTCGTAGACCCGTCGTACGCGTCCGGCGATGTCTGCACGGTGATGCCGTTCCAATAGAGGGAGCCGCGGATCGATCGTTGCGACCCGTCACGCGTTGTTGCAGTGCCGAACAGCATCGGTACCCGCAGGGAAAGGTCATCCGGCCAGCCGTGAAGAAATGAGCAGATCAGATCGCAGGGGTTGTATACATGGAGAAGAACATCGCTCTCGGTCGGTTGGGCTGCGACGTCGGCAAGCCACTGGTGAACGAGCGCGGCCCAGTCGTCGTTGCCTTCGAGGCTGCGCATGCTCTCACTGAGGAAGGTGGGCCACTTGCCACGATGCGTCGTACAGGCGGATCCAGTATAGAGGATCCGCCCGATTCCTTCCTCGTCGCCGTTAAGGTCGCGCAGCAGGTCTCGGTCGTCGAGTGGGCTCCGTTTGCCGAAGGCGCCAGCGGTGCGGTAACCCCCGATCTCCCAGCAAGGATCCTCGACGAGCTGCAGCAGCACACCGGGTTCAGCGCTGTCGGACCCGACACCGAAGACATGTCGGGTGATGTGGCAGAGAGCCGCGTACTCCAGCTGGTAGCCACGCGCCTCCGCGCCGGGGTCGTCAGCAGCGGCCCTGATATGCGGTGGCGTGCCCGCCGGATCTATCCGGCCAAGCGCGAAGTACAGCCCAAAGGGAGCCCGGGCCAAGCCTAACTCGCGGACTCGCCGGAAGTCCGCCGCGATAATATCGTGAGCACCAACCTCTGCCGCTCGATCAACCACCTGCTGCCAGCCGCGGTCCCGATCCTGGGGTGAGTCGAAGAAGTAGATGAAGTGGGCGGGGGTGACTCTTGGCACTGTAGGCGCCGGCAACAGTGCAACACGCTCTGCGCGAGTCAACTCACCGTCTGGCCCCAGGATTAAATGGTAACCACGCAGATCGTAGGGCCAACCGCGAGCCATGTTGCTGACCGGGACGAGCAGTTCCTTCCAGGTGGTCGAAACGATCACAGCCCGGATGCGGTCCTGGCGCAGGCCCATCTCCCGGCCCAGGAGCTCGGTGTACTTCGTCACCTCGTGCAATGCCCGCCCGGCAGACCCATCAGCGCGCTTGAACTCGATCACTACCCAGGAGCTGTGGCCGTCTCGGGCCGCTCGTCCTACAGCGCCGAACAGGCCAGCCTCGGTGGCTGTTCATCAGTTGCCGCGTGGACCGCCGCCCGTGGAGCGGTATCGGCCTACCCTTGACAGGTCGGCGACACCTGCATCACGCCGCGCTGGGGTTCGACCTCGGGCAGAGAGCCAGCCAGCATACTGATCGGCGGGTCGCGGAAAGGAAGGGCTACCGGATGCGGGTGTTGGTGCTGGGCGGTACCTGGTTCCTCGGCCGCCGGATTACCGAGCGGCTGCATGACCGTGGTGACGCCGTGCTGGTAGTGCACCGTGGCCATGCCGAGCCCGATCAGTGGATCCCCGTACAACACCTGCACACCGATCGATACCAACTCGCCGACCATGCCCAGACCATCGCCGAGTTCGACCCCGACGCCGTGGTCGACACCTGCCCGCTGACCGGCTCGGATGTCGATGCGGTCCTGCCGGCGCTGCCCGAGGTACCCACTGTGGTGCTGTCCAGCCAGGACGTCTACGCGGCCTTCACCGGCCTGCGCACTGGCCACGAGGTGGCCGCTGTTCCCATCACCGAGGACTCCGAGCTACGTGCTGAGCGCTATCCCCATCGCGGTACTGCGGTTCCTGTGCCCGACGACTACGAGAAGATTGACGTCGAGCAGTGCTGGCTGCGCCGCGGCGCCGTCGTACTACGGCTGCCGATGATCTACGGCTCGCACGACTGGCAACGCCGCGAAGAGCCGGTTCTGCGGCGACTGCGCGCACACCGCAGCCACATCCCCATCGGCGCAGCGAACCTGCTGTGGACCCGGGGCCACGTTGACGACCTGGCCACCGGCGTACTCGCCGCGATAGACAACCGAGCGGCCGACGGCCTCGCGGTGAACCTCGGTGAAACCCATACGTGCACCCTTCGCGGCTGGTTCAGCCAGATTCTCGCTGCCGCGGGCAGCGACGCCAGACTGATCACCGTGCCCGAAACAACGCTGCCTCCGGACCTTGCTCTCACCGCCGCACCCGCCCAGCACCTGCTCGTCTCCGTCGCTCGGGCTCAGACCCTGCTCGGCTGGTTACCGGGCGATCCGACAACTCGTGTCGCGGAATCGGTACGCTGGCATCTCGCCCATCCACCGGTCGGGATCACCTGGACTGAGCTGGACACCGCCGTCGACGATGCCGCCCTCACACATGCGTTGTGATCATTTGTCGTTACGTCGGGATCATCAATAACTCGATCTGCGAATCGCTCAAAATATCACCCATTATTCTCTGTTCGTGCGTCAGGCGAAGACATGGAGGTCAACACCAAGCAGCACAAGAGGCCAGAGAAACAGAGCCAGGAGAAAGTTGAGGAGCTGGCCGAGGCTGGTGACCCCGTATCCGGTGCTGAGCGCCACTACCAGACCAATGAGCAGATACACGAGAGCGCCAAGAGAAATGCCGCGCCGTTCGACGATGTACATGATTGCTCCTCGAGATACGGGGCCATTTACAGCTCATACTCTGGATGGGCACCAGGCCCCGCTGCGCGGATAGGACTGGCTGAAGAACGCTGCCTCCGCGGCAAGCGACGGCGCGTCGAACAGTGCCGGCGGACGAGAACGCAATAGCATCACGATCCAGCTTTGCGCGGTGACGCTCGTCAACTTCGTACCGGCGCCCGGTCTGGCGACTCGCCGCCCAGCCGCCAGGAGCCGACCGGGATGCCATACGCGCACACGCGGCATGCAACGGCCGGTTCGCTCCCACCACAGTCCTCCCCCTCCCCCTAGCACAGAGTGTAACCACGGCCGCCCTGATTGTCGCTGGCTCTGATACCAAAGCCTTCGGACTTATGCGTGCTGCTAGAAGACAACGTTGTCTCAACGTGGAACGGGCAGCTCTACACGTTGAAGCGGAAATCGACCACATCGCCATCGGCCATCACGTAGTCCTTGCCCTCTATCCGGACCTTCCCAGCGGCCCGGGCCTGCGCCATCGACCCGGCCGCGACCAGATCGTCGTAGGACACGATCTCGGCCTTGATGAACCCCCGCTGGAAGTCACTATGGATCACCCCGGCAGCCTCCGGTGCGGTCGCGCCAGCGCGGATCGTCCACGCTCTCGCCTCTTTGGGCCCAGCGGTGAGATAGGTTTGCAGTCCCAAGGTGTGGAAGCCGACGCGAGCCAGCGCGTGCAGTCCCGGTTCGGGCTGTCCGATCGAATCCAGCAACTCCCGGGCGGACTCCGGGTCCAGCTCGAGCAGTTCGGATTCCACTTTGGCGTCCAGAAACACCGCATCCGCGCCGTCGACCAACTTGCACAGCTCGGCTTGGCGCTCAGGGTCGGTGAGCACTCCCTCGTCGGCGTTGAAGACATACAGGAAAGGCTTGAGGGTCAGCAGGCTGAGCTCGGCGAGTGCGTTGACATCCAACTCCGTGCGCGCGGCGAACAGCGTGCGCCCAGAGTCGAGCACCTCCCTGGCGGCCTGCGCGGCGGCCAGCACGGCGCGCCGGTCCTGGGGTTGGGTCCGGGCCTCCTTCTCCAGCCGGGGCAGCGCGCGATCCAGTGTCTGCAAGTCGGCCAGCACCAGCTCGGTCTCGATGGTCGCGATGTCATCAGCCGGGTCGACCCGTCCGTCGACATGCAGCACATCCGGGTCGTCGAAGACGCGCACAACCTGGCAGATCGCGTTGGCCTCGCGGATGTTGGCGAGGAACTTGTTGCCCAGCCCGGCCCCCTCGGAGGCGCCCGCGACGATCCCGGCTATGTCGACGAACGACACAGTCGCCGGCACCACCCTGGCGCTGCCGAAAAGCTCGGCCAGCCGCCCGAGACGATCGTCGGGCAGCGGTACAACCCCGACGTTGGGCTCGATGGTGGCGAAGGCGTAGTTCGCCGCGAGCACGTTGTTGCGGGTCAGCGCGTTGAATAGGGTGGACTTGCCGACGTTGGGCAGGCCGACGATGCCGAGGGTGAGGCTCACGAGGTGTCGAGTCTAGGCGAAGGGGCGTAGCGTCCGATTTCCGCCAGAAACCGAGCCCGTACGGCTGGCAGGATCGGGCGTCACCTTCTTGCCCACCGCAGCGGCCACCCAACTCGCCGGCTAGCGGGCCTGCCGCCGCTGCCTGGCCGACGCCCCGACCACGACGAACGGAGCGCACGGCATGACCTTCACCTCCACAGTGGACACCCCCGATCGGCCCCTTCACGACCCTCGTCGACACCGACGGCGCGGTGCTCGCGGCAGGCTGGACCGCGCAGCTGGAAGACCTGTTGCCGCTGGTGGCACCTGGGCTGCGCCCGACCTCCGTGGTCCACCGCAGAGACCTGGGCGCGGTGACCACCGCAGTGACCGCACAGTTAGCCCGCGCAATGCGCTTCGGGCGGCGCGCCTCGCTGATTCTGTCGGGGGGCTGTTGCAGTCTGTGACGCATGGATTACTCGGTGCTCATCGCGTTGCTCGCCGGGCTCACGGTCGGCGCGCTGGTCAGCTGGCTGCTGGCCGCTGCCGGTCGCCGGACCGCGGTGGCCGAGGCCGGCCGTGCTGCAGACGCCGCCAGGGCCGGCATCGAGGCCGAGCTCGCCGCAGCTCGCCGTGACGGTGAGAGCGCAGCAGCGGCCAGGGACGCCGAGGCCGCCCGGGCCGAGCAGTTCCGCAGGCGCGCCGAAGAGGTCGGTGAGCGGGTCTCGGCGGCGCAGGCGGAGCTGGCTGGCGCCCGCGCCGCGCTGGATGCTGAACGGGCCGCCACGGCCGACCGGGAACGTCTGCTGATCGGCCGCGAGGCTGAGCTCAAGGACAGCTTCCAGGCGCTGTCGGCCGAGGCGCTGTCCCGCAACAACGAAGCGTTCGTCCAGCTCGCCGAGGCACGGCTGGCCACGGTCACCGCAGCTCTATCGGCGAAGTCCGACGGCGACGCCACCCAGCGCCAGCAGGCCATCGAGGCGCTGCTCGGTCCGGTCACCCAGACCCTGCACCGGCTCGACGGTCAACTGCGCACTGTGGAAAAGGAGCGCGAGGCCGCCTACGCGGGGCTACGCGAGCAGGTGGGGGCAATGCACCGCACGTCCGAGCAGCTGCAGAGCGAAACCCGGCAGTTGGTCACCGCGTTGCGCGCACCGCAGGTTCGCGGCCGGTGGGGTGAGTTGCAGCTGGAGCGAGTTGTGCAGCTGGCCGGCATGGTCGAGCATTGCGACTTCTCCCGCCAGGTCACCGCTAGCGACGCCAGCGGTGATGACGATGCCCTGGTTCGTCCGGATCTGGTCGTACACCTCGCCGGTGGAAAGCACATCGTGCTCGACGCCAAGGTGCCCTTCGGGGCCTACCTGGAGGCCATCGACGCCACCGACCCCGACCGCCGGGGCGACCGGCTGGCCGCGCACGCCCGGCACCTGCGTACCCACGTCGATTCGCTGGCCCACAAGTCCTACTGGCAGCGTTTCGACGCCACCCCGGAGTTCGTGGTGCTGTTCGTCCCTGGCGACCCGTTCCTCGAGGCAGCGCTGCAATCCGACCCCGCCCTGCTCGAGCACGCCTTCGAGCGCAACGTCGTGATCGCGACCCCGACCACGCTGATCGCGTTGCTGCGGACAGTGGCCTACGCCTGGCGCCAGGAGGCGCTGGCGAGCAACGCCGCGCGCGTCCACGAGCTGGGCCGGGAGCTGCATTCCCGGCTGGCCACGATGGGCAGCCACGTCTCGAAGCTCGGCAAGGCGATCGGCGGGGCCGTCGACGCCTACAACAGCACCGTGCGATCGCTGGAGTCACGGGTACTGGTGACCGCACGGCGGTTCGTCGAGCTCGAAGTGGTCTCCGAGCAGCTCGACACGCCCGATCACGTGGAGCGCAGCCCTCGCACCGTGCAGACGGTGGAGCTCGTCGCGTCCACAGCAGACTCGCTCGTCGCGCTGGATCCCGGACACCAGGAGCAGCTCTCGGGGCGACCGGGCGAGGAAGGTCCCGGGGAGAGGGACGATGGTGAGGACTGGAGGTGGGCCAGCGAGGTGCTGCACCAGGGGCGGGGCGAGGATCCGGAGCGGTCTACTGTGAACGAGTGACGACAGCCCTGGCCCGAAGCGCTACCCACAGCGGGCGTTGGGACGAATGTTCACTGCTGAGAGACCGGCCCGGGTTGCCCTGGTGGGCGGCGGTCGGGTGCGCGTTGGGGCTTACAGCGATCGGCGTCTTCGTTGATATCGAGCGGCTCAATCGGCTGGGAATCGTGTTCCAAGCCTGCTATTTCCTCGGCTGCCTACTGGCCGTGGTGGTGGTACAGCGCAAGGGACTGTTCGGACCGATGGTGCAGCCTCCGCTGATCCTCGCGGTGGCGGTGCCCGGTGTTGTCCTGGCGATCAGTTCCTTTCCCACCGGCGGGGGGGTTGTAGCCGCTGCACTCGCTGTCGGCACTCCCCTGATCAACGGCTTTCCCACCATGGCGATCACCACCGGGCTCGTCCTTGCTATCGGCGTCTTCCGGCTGGTCACCCAGCGAAAGCCGACCGTGCGCCGCGCCCCTGAGTTGTAGACCGAGAGCGCTATACGAAGCCGGATGGCGTTCCGACCCGGTCCCCATACCGTTATTCGGCTCCGGATGGCGCAGCGCTTGACATCGAGTGTTTGAGCTCGCGCGGCAGCGAGAACACCAACTTCTCCTCCGCGGTGGTGATCTCCTGCACTTCGCTGAACCCGCACTCGGCCAGGAAGTCCAGCACGCCAAGGACCAGCACCTCGGGTACCGAAGCGCCGCTGGTGACGCCGACGGTGTGCACGCCGTGCAGCCAGGCCGGGTCGATCTCCCGCGCATAGTCCACCAGGTGAGCCGCCCGGGCCCCGGTGGCCAGCGCAACCTCGACCAACCGCACCGAGTTGGACGAGTTCCGCGACCCTATGACGAGGACCAGATCGCAGTCGGCAGCCATCGCCTTCACCGCCACCTGCCGGTTCTGCGTGGCATAGCAGATGTCGTCGCTGGGCGGATCGGTCAGTTCTGGGAAGCGCTCCTTGAGCGCAGCCACGGTCTGCATGGTCTCGTCCACCGACAACGTGGTCTGCGACAGCCAGACCACCCGGGACGGATCCCGCACGGTCACCGAATCCACCGCGACCGGACCGTCGACGAGCTGGATCTGCAAAGGTGCCTCACCGGCGGTGCCCTCGACCTCCTCGTGGCCCTCATGTCCGATCAGCAGGATGTCGTAGCCGTCGCGGGCGAACCGCTTGGCCTCCTGATGCACCTTGGTCACCAGCGGGCAGGTGGCGTCAATAGTGCGCAGGCCACGTGCAGCAGCCTGCTCGTGCACCGCTGGGGACACTCCATGCGCGGACAAGACCATGATGGCGCCTGCCGGGACCTCGTCGGCCTCCTCGACGAAGACCACCCCGCGGTCCTGCAGGGTCTCTACAACGTGCCGGTTGTGCACGATCTGCTTGCGCACATACACCGGCGGCCCGTGCGCCTCGAGGGCCTTCTCGACAGTGACCACGGCCCGGTCGACCCCGGCGCAGTAGCCACGAGGATTGGCGAGCAAGACGCGCTTGGTCATGGCCCTACCCTACGGGCGGCGTCGCCGCAGGCGCGGTGCATGTTCTGGCTCGACCCTGCAAGCAGGTCTCGGTGTTGATGGCTCGACCCTGCAAGCAGGTCTCGCGCAAGCCCGAGTAGGCACAGACCCGGTGACTGCGGCAGGCTTGACAACCATGAGTACCTTGCCGTTGCCCGTCCGGGTCGCCGTAGGTTTGGCGGTCACCGCCGTGGAACAGGCCCGTAAGCTCCCTGAGCAGCTCAGCGAACTACCTGTCACCGCGGCCAGCCGTGCCGTGCAGGCCGCGATGCGGGTACAGCAGCGGGTCACCGAACTGGCCATCAAGGGCGACCAGGTGTGTGCGCTGTTCCGACCGGTGGAAGACAGCCCGCCTTGGGCCCGGTTCGACGAGGACGACAAGCCCACTGCGCCTGACACCACCACTGCGCCTGACACCACCACAGCTACCGCAGCCACTGCGAGCGAGTTCGGTAAGGCCACCGATGGCCCCGCGCTCACTCCGGTAGTCCCTGGCGCCGGGCACGGCACCGCGACGAGAGCATTCGGCGAGGTCGATGAGGCCGATGTCGCCCGTGCCATGACCTCCGTGCGTCCGCCCCCGACCGACGGCCAAACCGGGAACGCCACACCCGAGGACACCAAGGCGGACTCGTCCGGGGGCACGCCGCTGGCGTTGCCCGAGTACGACGAGCTCTCGTTAGCCCAGCTGCGCGGCAAGTTACGGGCGCTATCGCTGCCCGAGCTCACGGAACTGCTGGAGCACGAACACGCCCACCAGGACCGCGCTGCGTTCGTCACCATGCTGTCCAACCGGATCTCCACGGTCCGCGCCCACATAACCGAATCGCAGTGACCGACCCGGCTACCACGCCGGAGGCACCCTGGCCGGTCCGCACCGTGGCCCGCAAGATCGCGGCGTGGATCGACCGGCTGGGTGCGGTCTGGGTCGAGGGGCAGATCACCCAGGTGTCTGCCAGGCCGGGCACCGGAACAGCGTTTCTCACGCTGCGCGACCCGGTAGCCGACGTCTCCCTGACCTTGACCTGCCCGGCCGGACTGGTGCGGGACCGGCAGCCACCGCTGTCCGACGGCTGCCGCGTGGTGGTGCACGGCAGGCCGTCGCTGCACCTGGCCCGCGGCACGCTGAGCCTGCGAGTCGACGAGATCCGGGCGGTTGGCATCGGCGAGCTGCTCGCCCGCATCGAGCGGCTCCGGCGGCTGCTTGATGCCGAAGGTCTGTTCGATCCCCGCCGCAAGCGCCGGCTGCCGTTGCTGCCCGGTTGCGTTGGGCTGATCACCGGCCGGGCCAGCGCGGCCGAGCGCGACGTGCTCAGCAACGCGACCGCCCGCTGGCCCGCGGTGCGCTTCCGGGTGCAGAACGTGGCGGTGCAAGGCCCGCTGGCGGTCGGCCAGATCATCGACGCGCTCACCGTGCTGGACGCCGACCCGGTGGTGGACGTCATCGTGCTGGCTCGGGGTGGCGGCAGCGTGGAGGACCTGCTGCCGTTCTCCGACGAGGCGCTGTGCCGTGCAGTGTCGGGGTGCGCAACCCCGGTGGTCTCGGCGATCGGCCACGAGCCGGACACTCCGCTGGTGGACCACGTCGCGGACAAGCGCTGCTCGACCCCGACCGATGCCGGCAAGTGCGTGGTGCCCGACGTCGCCGAGGAGACCATCGCGCTGCGGCAGCTGCGCGACCGTTGCCAACGTGCCCTGCACGGTTGGGTGGATCGGGAGCGTCGGCTTCTCGACGCGCTGCGCAGCCGTCCGGTGTTGGCCGACCCGATGCGTCCGCTGGACGAGCGCGGCCGGGTCCTGACCGATCTGCGCACTCGGGCGGACCGGGCCGTGTTGGGTGGGCTGCGAGCGGCGCAGGAGCGCCTTGAGCACACAGCGGCACGCTTGACGACCCTTGGACCGGCAGCCACCCTTGCGAGGGGCTACGCGGTGGTCCAGCGGGCGGAAGGCCGCGCCCAAGGCCAGGTGCTCCGGTCTGTGGCCGACGCACCGGAGGGCACCGGGTTGCGGGTGCGGCTGTCCGACGGGGCGCTGCTCGCGGTGGTGACCAGTGGCCGATGATGATGGCGTGAGCCGCACCAACGATCCAGCCACGCTGGGATACGAGGCCGCCCGGGAC
>JBOHHF010000195.1:0-10905 GCA_050700495.1 Pseudonocardiaceae bacterium | reverse complement strand
GTGCTGTCCGAGCGATCCACCCGCACCTCTGCCGCGTTGCCCTGCACCGGGACCGCAACCTGATGCCCCCAACCGCGCACTACGGGCACTCCCCGGCCGTTCACGCTGGCCCGCCAGCCGGGTTCATCGTTGGCTGCGACGACGAGCAACCGGCCCTCCGCGCCGGGGGCAACCCGCACCGCCGCCCGCGGGGCTGCAGCCGGTGCCAGCACCCCGCTGACCCCCGGCTCGATGGGCGGGGAAGCGCCGGTGCGCGCCTGCGCAGCCAGCGCGGGTCCCAGCAGCTCCGCTCCCGGGACCGGTCGGGTCACCCGGAGTACCGGCCTGCCGTCCGCAGTCGGGGGAGCGGGCCGGGCCAGTGGTCCGGCCGCGGCAAGCGCTCGAGCGCCCTGGGCTGCGGTGGGTAGTACCACGAACTGCACCCCGCTGGCGGCCACGTTGGCGATCGCGGCCGACGTCTCCCCCGGTTGTCCGGCCCGTAGCGCCGCCGCCACCCGCTCCAGCCGGGCCCCGGTAGCGCGCAGCGGAACGATGTCGTCGTCACCAAAGCGCGCGGTCCGCGACCTGGTCAACCGCACCGGCTCCCCAGGCGCGCCGACGACCAGAATAGAGGTCGCAGACCGGGCCAGCTCCGCGGTCAACGACGGAGCCAACGCCGGCAGACCAGCCGGTGGGTTGGCGGTGAGGGGACCGCCGGCGCCTATCGCCACCGCAGCAGCCGCCAGTGCAACCACCCCAACCCATGGCGTGGCAGACAGTGCCCTGTTCCACTGGTCGCTGACCCACCATCGGGTCGGCTCCTCAGGGCTGGATATCCCAGCGCGACCGGCTAGCAACACGATCCACAACAACCCGCATCCGATCAACAGCAGTGCGCCGGCGGTTGACCCGGGCCGGGGATCTCCGCCGGCCAAGGGCTGCATCGGCGACCGGACCAGGACCACGACCGCGACGGCGCCGAGAAGGGTCAACCCCAGACCGGGCAGCATCCCCCGGGATGGCCGGGCGCACAGCGCAATCATCGCCGCGATCACCACCAGCGCACCCACCCACGGCACGGCGCCCGGCCCTCCCGGGTTCAGAGCGAGCAGTTGCAGCCAACCGGGAACCTGCTCGGGTACCACCGCGCCCACCCCGTGCAGCAGCACCGCGGGACGTTGGATCACCACCGCCGGCCATGGCACGAGCAGTCCCAACGGCAGCAGCACCACGGCGAACAACCCGACTGCCCGGCGCAGCGTCGCCACCCGGGCAGCGGGAATCACGACGAAGCCGACGAGCACCACCGCCAGCACAAGCAGGTGGACCAGCGGAGCGAACGCGCCGATCACGGCAAGTCCGAGCGCGGTGCCGGCCGCGGTGGACAACCAACCGCCCGATCGCCCGACAGTTCCACCGCGCAGAACAGCGACCGAGCCGGCCAGTACGAGAGGCAGCAGCAGGTGCACCAGGACGACGTCCAGCCGGCCCTGTGCCACTCCAGCGATGGCCGGCGGGAGCAAGGCGTACCCGGCGGCGGCCAGCGCGCGACGTCCGCGACTGACCGGCAACGCGCACGTGGCCCGGTAAGCGGACAGGGCAGCTAATGGCAGCGCGCCCAGCAGCAGCAGCGACACCGCCACAGCCGGCGATCCCACCGGTAGGCCGAGCACACCGATCACCGCCAGCGCGGCCGGTGGCGGGGCCGCGCTTCCGCCGCCGATCGGGTGCCAGGAGGCCAGGTAGGCCGACCAGGTCTCGATCAAGCCCTCGATGGGAAGGAGCCGGCCGCCGGCCAGGTCCAGTCCCAGTCGATGGCGGTTCACCAGCACGGCGAGCACCGTCATCGCCGCAGTGAGCAGGGCGGGCGGGGCGAGCAGGAACTGCCGGATACGGGTGATGATCCCGACGTCAACCAAGGTCAACATCGTCGAGTCGCTGCCCTCGGCAACGCCCTGCGAAGGGTCGGCGTCCGAAGTGCCGGTGTGGGAGCGCCTGGGCAGCGGCGAGGGCCGGGGCCGGGTTCGCGTGCCGGCGCCAGCAGTACCGTTCTTTGAGCCGTTGCGTGGACCGCCCCTCGCTACCTGCTCTGCCACAGCGGTATGGGAACTGCGACCGCTATCCGAAGGCAGCACCGGGTGAGCGTTGTCATCACCAGGAGGTTCCCCAGCAGTGCCCGACACACCAACCCCTCCTGTCCATACCTCGTTGGTGGGGGCACACCGTACGTCCCCGGGCGACCGCGGCGGACGTCGGGAGGTACAGCCCCTCAGACCACCCGGTGTTTCAGCCGGCGGCGCTCCCGCTCCGACAACCCACCCCAGATGCCGAACCGCTCATCAAACGCCAGCGCGTACTCCAGACACTCAGCCCGGACCTCGCAGCCCGCGCAGATCCGCTTCGCTTCCCTGGTCGAGCCGCCCTTCTCCGGAAAGAACGCCTCCGGGTCGGTCTGAGCGCACAACGCCCGTTCCTGCCACTCCGGCTGCTGAGGCTCGTCGAACAGGCCGGCAATCAACGGGATATTGGGTACCGGGGTCCACCGGTCCTGAGGTACGTCCCTGTCTGGAGCGCCGCTGCAGCTGTTGTCCATCTCGTCCATGGCGGTCCGCCTCCTCGCCATAGAATTCCTCCCCAGTTCGCGGGCTCCCCGGGCTGTGGCCGAACAATAACAAGTCTGTGATTACACCCGTGTCATCGGGGTTACAAGCCTCTGAGCCGATCACCGGCGTATCTACGGCGTGTCGTAGCCGACACGCGCAGCGACTTCGGCAGGCTACGATCACTATGATCAGCAGCAATGTTGCCGGGCCCAAGCTGATGTTCCTTCGCCTGGTACCCACCCAGCGGAGGGAACGGGTGACTGGTGAGCGAGGGTAAGTCCGTGCGTGCCACCGGCTTGGCCCCGAGCCCGCTGTTCCTGCTGCTGGTCGCCGGCACCGTGGCGGGCGGCGTGCTCGCGGCGCTGACGACGGGCGCGGCCCGCACCGCGGGGATCGTGTTGCTGGTGCTCGGCGGGTGGGCGGTCTCGCTGTGCCTGCACGAGTTCGGCCACGCCATGACGGCCTACCGGGGCGGGGACCGTTCGGTGCACGCCAAGGGATACCTCACCCTCGATATCCGGCGCTACACCGACCCGGTGATGTCCCTGCTGCTGCCCTTGCTCCTGCTGGCCCTGGGCGGGATCCCGCTGCCCGGCGGAGCGGTGTGGATCAACCGCAACGCGCTGCGTTCTCGAGCGGTCACCTCGGCGGTGTCACTGGCCGGCCCGCTGACCAACCTGGCGCTGGGGGTGGTACTGACCGCGGTGGTCGGCATCGGCGGGCTCACCGGCGGGCTCGCCGCCGGGCTGTCCTACCTCGCGCTGGTGCAGATGCTCGCGTTCGTGCTCAACATCCTGCCGGTGCCAGGGCTGGACGGCTTCGGCGCTCTGGAGCCCTACCTGCCGGCCCAGACCCGCCGGTTCGCCGATGCCGTCGGCCTGTACGCCACGCTGGCGCTCTTCTTACTGATCATCAGTGTGCCTGCGGTGGCCAACGCACTGTTCGGCGCCAGCTTCGCCGTCTTCGCCGCGCTCGGCGGTGACCCGTCCGCCGCGGCCACCGGCCTCCAGGAGTTCCTCTTCTGGCGCTGACCCGCTACCCGAGGTGACACATGGATGCTTGTCGTAGTTCCGGCGGGAACATCCACGACCACAAGGTGGCGCTTGAGAGGCCCGCGTAGCGTCCTGGGGGTGCGGGTTGTGGTGGTGGGTGGGGGGGTTGGCGGGGCTCGATTCCTGTTGGGGGTGAAGGCTGCGCTGGGGTTGCCGGCGGTCGGGCCGGCTGTCGACCCTGCCACCAGGGACCACGAGATCACCGCAGTGGTGAACACCGGCGACGACATCTGGCTGCACGGGCTGCGGATCTGCCCGGATCTGGACACCTGCATGTACACCCTCGGTGGCGGGATCGACGCCGAGCGCGGCTGGGGACGAACCGGTGAGACCTGGGCCGTAAAAGCGGAACTGGCGCGCTACGGAGCCGATCCGGATTGGTTCGGGCTGGGCGACCGCGACCTGGCCACCCACCTGGTCCGGACCCGGATGCTGCGGGCCGGTTATCCGCTGTCGGCGGTCACCGCGACGCTGTGCGATCGTTGGCTCCCCGGAGTGCGGCTACTGCCGGCCACCGACGATCGTTGCGAGACGCACGTGGTGGTGGACGACGGCCAGGGCCGTCGCGCGATGCACTTCCAGGAATGGTGGATCCGGCACCGGGCGGCGTTGCGGCCCAGCGCGTTCGTGCCGGTGGACGCAGACGACGCTGTACCGGCCGACGGGGTACTGGAGGCGATCGCCGAGGCGCACGTCGTCCTGCTCGCGCCGTCCAATCCGGTGGTATCGATCGGTAGCGTGCTGGCCATACCGGGCATCCGGGACGCGCTGCGCAAGACACCCGCCGGGGTGATCGGGCTGTCCCCGATCGTCGGAGGCCGCGCGGTGCGCGGGATGGCCGAGGCCTGCCTGGCCGCCATCGGCGTGCACTGCGACGCCGGCGCGGTCGGCAAGCACTATGGGGCTCGCGGCACCGGCGGGATCCTGGACGGGTGGCTGGTGCACACCGGGGATGCCGCGACAGTACCCGGAGTGCAGGTCAGGGAGGTCCCGCTGCTGATGTCCGACGTACCGGCGACCGCTGCGATGGCCCGGGCTGCCCTGGACCTCGCCGGGCTGGTGACATGAGCGACCACGCCGCACCGGGCGAGGTGCGCATCCTGCCGGTGCGGGGGCTACCCGAGTTCCGTCCGGGGGACAATCTGATCGCCGCGTTGGCCGGCGCCGTGCCGTGGCTGGCTGACGGCGACATCGTGGTCGTCACCAGCAAAGTGGTGTCCAAGGTGGAGGGGCGGCTGGTCACGGTGCCGGCGGACGTCGAGGAGAGGGACGCTGCCCGCCGCAAGCTCGTCACCGCCGAGGCGCGGCGGGTGTTGGCCCACCGCGGCCGGACCCTGATCACGATGAATGCGCTGGGCCTGGTGCAGGCTGCCTCGGGAGTCGATGCGTCCAATGTGGAGCCGGACGAGGTCGCGTTGCTCCCGGTCGACCCGGACGCCAGTGCCGCGTGGCTGCGGGGCGGGCTGGCCGCGGCGCTGGGCGTCGACGTTGCCGTGGTGATCACCGACACGATGGGCCGGGCCTGGCGGGTCGGGCAGACCGACGCGGCGATCGGGGCCGCCGGCCTGAGCGTGCTGCACCGCTACGCCGGCACCGTCGACCGGCACGGCAACGAGCTCGCCACTACCGAAATAGCCGTCGCCGATGAGGTTGCGGCCGCCGCCGACCTGGTCAAGGGCAAGCTGGGTGGGGTGCCGGTAGCGGTGCTGCGCGGGTTGCCCCGGCACCATGACGGCAGCACCGCGACGGAGTTGATCCGCCCGATAGACGACGACCTGTTCTGGTTGGGCACCGACGAGGCGATCGAGCAGGGGCGGGCGCTAGGCCGGGCCGATGCGGTGCTGCTGCGCCGATCGGTGCGCTCGTTTCGCACCGAACCGGTGGACCCGCAGGCGCTTCGCCGCGCGGTGGGGGTGGCGCTGAGCGCACCGGCACCGCATCACACCCGGCCGGTCCGCTTCGTCTGGCTGGCTGACCGGCAGGTCCGGCGGCGGCTGCTCGACGCGATGGCGCAGGCATGGTGGGCTGATCTGCGCCGCGACGGGCTGACCGAGGAGCACATCGAGCGCCGGGTGCGGCGTGGAGGTCTGCTGCGCGACGCGCCGGAGGTGCTGGTCCCGGTCGCCGTGGCCGACGGCGCGCACCCCTATCCCGACGCGCGCCGCCAAGCCGCGGAGGAGGCGATGTTCACCGTCGCCGCCGGTGCCGCCGTGCAGGGTCTGCTGGTGGCACTGGCCGCTGAGGGTCTGGGCTCGTGCTGGATCGGCTCGACGCTGTTCTGCCCGGACCTGGTCCGCGCCGAACTCGCCCTGCCGCCGGACTGGCGGCCGCTCGGCGCGATCGCTGTCGGCTACCCTGCAGAGCCGCTGCAACCGCGCCCGGCGCGGGATCCCGATGACGGATTGGTACTGCGATGACCTCTGCGATCACCACGGTTCCCAACGCGGCCGTGCACTCCGACGCAGTGCGGTTGCTGTCGGTCTGGGAGCCCGGTGATCGCGGGCAACAGGCACTGCGCCACGCCTTCGTCGGATTCCTGGCCGCCCGCCCGGACGCCTGCGCCCGCTCCTGCACTCCCGGCCACCTGACGGCGTCCGCCGTTGTCCTCTCCCACGATGGCGCGCAGGTGCTGCTCACCCTGCACCCCCGCGTCGGGCGGTGGGTGCAGCTGGGCGGGCACTGCGAAGAAGGCGACGCCGGTCTCGCCGCGGCGGCGCTGCGGGAGGCGGCCGAGGAGTCCGGCATTACCGACCTGGAGATCGACCCGCAGCCGCTGCACCTGGACGTGCACCCGATCACGTGCTCACTGGGCTCGCCCACCCGGCACTTCGACGTCCGATTCCTGCTACGCGCCCCGGCCGGCGCCATCCCGGTGCGCAGTTCTGAATCCGTTGACCTGGCCTGGTGGCCGGTGGATGCGCCACCACCCGACGTGGCCCCCGCGCTGGGCGCTCTTCGAGCAGGGAGGTGATGAGCCACGGGCGTCAGGCCGGTCACCAGCGGTCGAACGGCGAACCCCAGGGTGAGAAGTGACGTCAAGCTGCGCCGCCGCTGTCTAACGCTGATAGACTTGAATTGTCCAGCCTATCTAGACTACTCTGGTGAAACGGACAGCGGTAATCAGGAAGATGCGGCAGGGCGCCAAGCGCGCCGGGTTCGAGTTCGCGATGTACGAGCTCACCCGCCACAGCGGCGTGCGCTGCGGGACTGTCTCGACCACCGTGTCACGCCACAACGAGATCCCCGAGGAACTGGCAACGGAGATCTTCAAGCAGCTATCGCCCGCCTTGGGCACGAGGTGGTGGACGAAGTGACCCACTACACGGCAACCGCTCACCGTGCGGCCGGCTGGTGGATCGTGCAGTGCGATCAGCATCCAGGAGCCCTCTCCCAGGTTCGCCGGCTCGATCAGGCCGTCGGCGTGCACCGTGAAGCCATCGCATTCGTCATCGGCGTACCCGCCGACGAGGTGGAGGTCGAGGTGCGTCCCGAGGTACCCGAACAGGTCACGGCGCATCTTCGCCGTGCCGAGGAAGCTGCCGCGCAGGCGCAGTGGGCTGCCGCGCAGGAGCGCGCCGAGCGCGCCGCTGCAGCTCGAGCGGCTCGGGACGCCGGCTTGACAGTCCGTGACATCGGGGCCGTGATGGGTGTGTCGTTTCAGCGGGCACAGCAAGTTCTCGCCGTGTCACGTGAGCAGGCTCATCCAAGCATCACGCCGCCGTCGACAGGCTGAACACCAGGACCGCCGACGACAGGCCGGTGCCCCCCGGGGCCGGTGCCCGGGAGCCTGCCGTCACCGAGCCCGTGACCGACTCTGCCGCCGCTGCGCCCGCCGGGACGGGGGTCGCCCCTGATCCGGTGCTGGCGCTGGCGCTGGCGTCCAGCAAGCCCGGTCCGGATCGGGGGCGCAGACCACCCACCGCCGGAGTGCTCCACGCCGACGAGACCACCGGACGGACCGCCGAGACGTTGGCGTAGGTGCCCGTGGCCTGCACCGAGTACCTGACCCTGATGCACGTCGGCGGGCGCTCCAGCCAAGACATCGACGCCGGTGGGGTACTGCCGGAGTTCACCGCCACCCTCCTGCGTGATGGTTACGCCGGTTACCCACACCTGCCCGCAGTACACCCCTTGGTGGGCAGCTCCTCTACTTCGAGATCTGCGTGCGGTCAGCGACGCCGACCCCCTCGGACAACTCTGGGCCCAGGCCATGGCCGACACCCTGCTGGAAGCAAACCAAGCCGCCCACCAGGCCCGCACTGCGGGTGCCGACCAGCTCGACCCGGTTGCCCTCACCCAGATCCGCAAACCACTACCGGGACGCGCTCGCCACAGGCAGGACCGACAACCACGGCCACCGCAACACCCTCGCAGCACAGGCCCGCAGACTCATCCAACGATTCACCCGCTACGAAGACCTGATCCCGCGCTTCGCCGTCGACCTCACCGTGGCGTTCACGAACAACTGTGCCGAACCCACGGTCCGGCCAGCCAAGGTGCAACAACACAACCCCGGCAGCTGCTGGCGCACCCTCCAAGGACTCATCGACTTCGCCCTCATGCACTCCTACCCCGACACCACCACCAAGTGAAGCATCGACAAACTCCACGCACTACACCAGCTCTTCACCACCGGCACATGGCTACCACCAGCCCTCACCCCCAGCTGAATAGCTACGACAGGGCGGCTATTCCGGGTGTTTTTAGCCCGGCCTCCGCGGCCCGTACTTCAGTCCGATCTCGCCGTAGATCTGCCTGAGCTATTCCAGGTGATCCTTGTCCGGCCTCATCGTGCGCACCCCTCTCCGGTATGTTCATCGCCGGGAAATTTTTTCGCACGATCCTGTTCCGCCACCCACATCCTCACCTTATCCAAACTAGTCCGCTGCCCCAGATTCTCAAACAACTGCCACCATACCTCATCACAGCATTGGTTCATCACAAAATTTCAGAGTGCGATACACGATGCACCGTGGCCGTCGGCGCCAGAAATTCTGGATCTTTCTTGACCAACCGCAAAACCGACATTGCCCCCGTTTGTTGATCTCATGCTGTCAAAGTACATGAGCACGCCTGCGAGTAACCGCCTCGCGAACGCTTCAAGCAGCTCCAGAAGCAACCGGCGCTGGGCCTGCCAAACGTTGCTCACGATTTTCAGTCAGACTCCCCGGTATGCGCGGGGAGGGCGATTCTTTCGTCGACCAGAACGTCTCCCTCAACGACCGCTCCACCAACCTCATCAGCTCGGCGCTGCAACCGTTTCCCTGCGACAATAAGGCGCTGTGCATAGTGCCGTTGTTCAGCAGCACTGGCGCTGTCATCCATGATACGCAGAGCCAGCGGTGCCATATCACCGTTGAGCCGCGCCAACTCAGCCAGCAGCTCGCGGTCCTCGCGGATCACAGGGCGCCACTCCTGCCGCCACCGCGCTTGCAGTGGCCGTTACCGGCACACCGCTCATCGGTGGCAGGGCCTGTCTGACAGTCCTCGTTCTTCACTTGCGTCGTCCCGTCAATCTCGATTTCCTGAACGGCACCAAGGACCGGGGCGAGTGCACACGAGCAACGCGGGTTGGGGCACGGGAACCAACCCGCGGACACAACGCGCGCCGGGTGACTCGAACATCCCGACCTTGGGGCCTTGGATGAGAAGACAAGGGCGTGGACGCTGACGTGGGCAACGATGCGAACCACGATCACGTACAGGTTCACGAGCCCCACTACCCTGAGCGGACCAGGAAGGAGGCCAGATGAGCCGGGAACCGGAAGCCATCACAGCGCAACATCGCCAGCTCGGCGCGGCACTGGCTACCTTCCGGCAGGCAGCTGAACTGACTCAGGCGCAGGTTGGCACAGGCACCGACTACGACCGTACCTCGATCAACAAGATCGAGCGTGGCCACCAGTTGCCGGATCAGCCGTTCTGGCAGGCCGCGGACCGGCTGCTTCGAGCTGAAGGTGCGCTCGTGAAGCGCTACGACGAACTTGTTGCAAGCAAGCGCGAGTACGCCGAACGACAGCGGCTGTCCATCCGGGTCAGCCATCAAGCAGACGCTCAACGCTTGCGTCGCGCGGGACAGCCGGTGACACCTCCATCACTACGTGCTGCCGGCAATGACTTTGCATCACCGACGTCACCTATCTCCTTTCCTGTCAGTTCCTATGCGGACGCCACCTACCTTGAAGCAGTTCAGCAACATATTTGGCACATTGTCGAGCTAGATAATCGCTTTGGCAGCGCCGATTTGACTCGCTTGGCCGTGCGATTTTTCCGCTCGGTGCACCAGCAACTTGGCACCGGTGCTTATGAACCAGCCATTGAGCGCGACTTGCAAGCCGCAGCTGGCGAGCTGGCCGAAGTCGCCGGATGGCTGCTCTACGATGCCGATCGGCAGACCGAAGTGCGGCGAATGAACCAGGAGGCACTTTACTTCTCCCGCCTCGCCGGTGACCGGACGATGGAGTTGCTCACGCTCCAAAACGCAAGTATGCATGCCGGCCATCTTGGGCGACCCCACGAAGCGCTCCACCTTGCACGTTCGGTGCTGGAAAGCCAAGACCGACTCTCGCCACGAGTCAAGACTCTATTCCTGATGCGCAAAGCCCGCGCTCTGGCTCAAGGCGGCGATGAGCAAGCACTCAGACTTTTTAACCAAGTGCGCTCACACTACGAAGATGGCACGCGAGATAGCGACCCGAAATGGGCATGGTGGGTTAACGAGCATGAGCTAGCGTGGCACGAGGGCGTCGCGCTTGCCGATCTCGGACGTCCTCGCGAGGCGGTGGAAAAATTTGAGCAGTCAGTCTGGTTGATAACGCCACATCACATGCGCGGTCGTTATTTGCACCTCGGTTATTTGCTGGGTGCTCAGGTGAAGGTAGGCGCTTGGAGCGATGCCGAGGCGACCATGCGCCAGATCGGGGCCATGGTTGGCGACGTGGCCTCAACCCGAACGGTAGTACTGCTCGTCCGGATACTGTCCGAACTGAAGCATGAGCACGTGCCTGGAAGCACGCGCGAGACAGCCGAGCAGTTGGAGTTTCTCTTGAGCCAGGCGAATACTTGAGCTCGCCATGTTCCTGAGCTGGGAACGTGGCCTACAGCCGCACTTCTCGCATTGTCTGAGTGGGAGCCGTGGCTGTGTCGGTGCTCATCAGCGGCACTGCCCATGCGCTGAGCCCAGCACTGGCACCCAGACCAGGTCTGACCCGGCCACCACACCGCAGTCTCGGCACTGGCTCGCCGGCCGGGAGCAATCACACTGTTGATCG
>JBOHHF010000194.1:0-3130 GCA_050700495.1 Pseudonocardiaceae bacterium | reverse complement strand
GGCTCCGGGATTTGAACCCGGGAGGGGGCGTAACCCCCAACCGCATTAGCAGTGCGGCGCCATAGACCAGACTAGGCGAAGCCTCCCGGGGCCCTTCGAGGCCGCCAGGTGAACAGCCTACACAGCGGGCACTCGATCGAGCAAAGCGGGTAGTCGACCATCCGGCGCCGACAACACCGTTGGTCACGGACCTCCAAGCGCCGAACTGTCGGACCCCCGTCCTACCCTCGTACCCATGAACCAGCCACTAGTGCAGATGATGTCCGCGACCGCGGTCGAGTCCGTTGGTCGCGGCCTACACCGGCCACCGGATCGAGGTCCGGACCCGGCGTGCACCTTGGCCTACCAACGAGCACGTCGATGAGCCATCCTGGCCGGTATGGCTGATAACACTTCCTGCGCCCACCATCTGGCCGTGCCTGTCCTACTCCGACGAACCGGCCGCGATCCGCTTCCTCGTTGAGGCGTTCGGCTTCGAGGAGACCCTTGTCGTCCCTGGCGACCGCGACGGCGAGATCGTGCACGTCGAACTGCGCTGGCCCGAGGGTGGCGGGATCATGTTCGGATCCGGCGAGGGTGAGTTCAGCGTGAAGCCCGGCAACGCATCACTTTACGTGGTCACCGACCAGCCCGATGCGCTGTTCGAGCGGGCCACCGCAGCTGGTGCCGAGGTCGTCCGTGGGCTCAAGGACGAGGATTACGGCTCGCGCGGCTTCACTGTTCGTGATCCGGAGGGTCGCCACTGGAGCTTCGGCACCTACCGCGGGACCTGACGGGCGGGTGCGCTGCATCACACGCTGAAGGTGAAGCGTGCCAGGGGCGGCCCAGTGAGCACCGCACATCGTGTCGTACGAATGGTCCTACATTTTGTGCCATATCGGTTGCGGGCTCCGCGGAACGCGACAGGCCATGAGCAGCGGGGGGCGCATTACGCAGTGGTCGTGCAGTCCGACTTGCTTCCGCTGTCGACGTGGCTCGTTGCGCCGACCTCGACCGCTGCGCAACCTGCATCGTTCAGACCGGAGATCGACATTGAAGGAACCGGGACGCTGGTGCTCGCCGAGCAGACCACAGCCGTCGATCCGCAACGACTGGGCACCCACGTCGGCCGGCTCTCGCTGCACGAAATGGCGGAGTTCGACGCCGCATTGCGGACCGTTCTCGGACTGCGGTGAACGCCACTCACGAGCGTTGCGCCACGAAGAACGCCAGCGAGTCCGGATTGCGCAATGCGTCGGCGCTGACCGCGCGCGCAGGGTCGGCCCCGGCGAGGATCTTCTTCACCGGCACCTCGCATTTCTTGCCGTTGAGGGTGCGGGGCACCTCGTCGACCAGGATGAACCGGTTGGGCACGTGCCGTGGCGACAAGTTCTCCCGCAGCCTGGCGCGCAACAGCGGCTCGACGTCGTCCAGCGACGCTCCGGCAGCGAGCACCAGGAAACAGAGCAGCTCACCCTCCCGGTCAGCGCCGGAGGTGTCGATGACCAGCGAGTCGAGCACCTCGTCCAGGTCCTCGACCACCGCATAGAACTCGGCGGTGCCCATCCGCACACCGCCCCGGTTGAGCGTGGCATCGGAACGGCCGTAGATCACGCAGGAACCACGTGACGTGATCTTGATCCAGTCACCGTGGCGCCACCGGCCCGGGTACATGCCGAAGTATGCCTCGTGCAGCCGGGTGCCGTCCGGGTCGTTCCAGAAGAACACCGGCATCGAGGGCATCGGCTTGGTGATCACTAGTTCGCCCACCTCGTCGTGCACCTCCGCACCGGTCTCGTCCAGCGCCACCACCGCGGCCCCCAGCGCACGGCAGGAGATCTCACCTTCCCAGACGGGCACGTCAGGCGCGGACCCGACGAAGGCCGTGCACAGATCGGTCCCCCCGGACACCGAGCAGATCTGCACGCCTGTGCCGACCTCCTCAGCGATCCAGCGGAATCCCTCGGCAGAAAGCGGCGCCCCGGTCGAACCGATCGCCCGCAGCGCGGTGAGGTCCAGCTGCGAGCCCGGGCGCAGGCCGGCCTTGCGGCAGGACTGGATGAACGGCGCGGAGGTGCCGAAGTAGGTGATACCCTCGGCTTCGGCCAGCCGCCACAGTGCGCCGAGGTCGGGGTGCGCCGGGCTGCCGTCGTAGAGCACGATCGTGGCCCCCACCAGCAGCCCGCCGATCAGCAGGTTCCACATCATCCAACCGGTGGTGGTGAACCAGAAGAACCGCTGCCCCGGCCCGAGATCGGACTGCAGCAGCAACATCTTGAGGTGCTCCACCACGATCCCGCCGTGGCCCTGCACGATGCCCTTGGGCAGCCCGGTGGTGCCCGAGGAGTAGAGCACCCACAGGGGATGGTCGAAGTCCACCGCCTCGAACGCCAGCTCAGCGCTGGCGTGCGCCGCGAGCAGGTCGTCCCACCGCGCCGGCGTCACGGTGGCGCGTAGCGACGGCATCTGCTGAGCCAAGGCGTCCACAGTGGACCGGATGTCGTAGTACCTGCCGCCGTACCGATAGCCGTCCACGGCGATCAGCACGGTGGGCGTGAGCTGGGTGAACCGGTCGGCGATCGCGCGAGTGCCGAAGTCCGGCGAACACGATGCCCACACCGCGCCCAGGCTCACCGTGGCGAGCAAGGCCACTACGGTGTCCGGCGAATTCGGCGCCAGCGCAACCACCCGGTCCCCCCGGGAGACGCCCAGTGACGCCAGCGCCGAGCGCGCCGCGGCCACCCGCGCCCGCAACTGCCCGAAACTCAGCTGGTCCCGAAAACCGTCCTCACGGCAGAACACGACCGCAAGGTCGTCGTCGCCTTTGCCGGGCCCGGGAGCCAGGACGTGTTCGGCGTAGTTCAGGGTCGCGCCCGGAAACCACTGCGCGCCAGGCATCGAGGCGTCGGCGAGCACCCGGTGCGGTGCGGTATGAAACCGGACTCCGGCGAACTCGACGAACGCCGCCCAGAACCTCTCCAGATCGGCCACCGACCAGCGCCACAGCCCGTCGTAGTCCGCCACGACGACCACCCGGGTCGTCGACAACCATTCGCGGAAAGCGACCATTCGCGATCGAGCGATAGTGGCAGGATCGGCTCGCCAGGGGATTCGGGGTTCGCTCATATCCCGTTCCTAGCAGAGGGTCGTG
>JBOHHF010000193.1:0-12077 GCA_050700495.1 Pseudonocardiaceae bacterium | reverse complement strand
TGTCATTTGCCACGAGGATGGGACCGGGGTCTTGCCACGAGTATGGGACCACCTGGTCGGCTCAGCGAGCATGGTGATCTCCGTTCTTTGTGGTGTCAAGTGAGGCGCGGTGTGCCGCGCCCCGGGTTCGTGCAGGCTCGGTTGTTGGGGGTTCAGGTTTGGTGGGTTGAGGGCGGCGCGTGTTGGTCGAGGAGGTCGGTGATCGCGACGGGTTCGTCGCAGTGTGGGCACAGCCCGCCGAGGTCGACGCGCCGGCAGGGTCGTTGGCAGTCGGTGCACCACTGCTGGGCGAGGTAGCGCTGCTCGCATTCGGTGCAGGCGTAGACGGTGATCTGCCGTCGGGGTCTTCGATCGGGTCGCGGGCCGTCGTCTGGTGGGGTTAGCGCGGTCGGGGTGTGGCGGGTCCGCCAGGCGGCTTGCCGGCAGGCTGGTGAGCAGTAGCGCTGGCGGCGGTTGCGGGTGAACCCGGCGCCGCACACCGGGCAGCTCGGTCGGGCCGGGGTTGTCGTCTCGATGTCGTTACGCGGCGGGTTCATCGGGCGCCTGCGCTGGTTGGTTTTTGTCGGCGTCGGTAGGAGTCGCCCTCGATGACGAGTTCGTGGGCGGTGGCGGTCAGCCGGTCGACGGCGGATTGGGCGAGCAGGGGGTCGCTCATCATGGTCAGCCATTCGCTGGGCTCGCGGTTTGAGGTGAGCACGGTGGATGTCTGGCGGTGGCGGGCCACGACCAGCTCGTAGAAGTCGGCGGTTGCGGTGGCGTCGAGTGGTTGCAGCGCGAAGTCGTCGACGAGGAGCAGTTGGACCTGGGTGAGGCGGCGCATCTCGGCGTCGACGCTGTTGTCGAGTCGGGCGGCCTTGAGGTGCTTGAACAGGGTGTCGGCGCGCAGCATGAGCACGCTGTAGCGACGGCGCACGGCGATGTGGCCCCACGCGGTGGCCAGGTGGGTTTGCCCACCCCGACCGGCCCCAGGAGGCAGGCTCCGTGTGGCCCGTCGAGGAACCGCAGGCTGACCAGCTCGTTCCACAGGGCCCGGTCGTAGCGCACCGCGGCGGTGTCGTCCCAGCTCTTCAGTCGCATCCCGGGGTCGAGTCCGGCTTTGGCGGCACGCAGCTGCGCGGAGTTGTGCTCGCGGCGGGTGGCTTCGTCGGCCAGGACGAGCTCGAGGAACGCCGCGTGCGACAGGTGCTGCTGGGTGGCCAGCGCGATGCGCTCGGGCAAGGTGTCGAGCATCTTGCCCAGCTTCAGCCGGCGCAGCGCTGCCTTGAGCTCGCCGGAGACGGGGTCGACCAGGGTGGGGTTCACGAGTCGGTGCCCGCCGTGGCAGGGATGCCGGTGTCGGTCTGGCCGCCGTCGATCACCGTCATCCAGTACGGCTTGACCGGCCGGTACTCGCCCGGATCGCGGGCGAACCGCGCCGGCGCGGTGGTGGTGATGGCCCGGGGCGCTGCGGTGGGAGTGTTCTCGGTGGCGCGCTCGAGCATCGAGGCGATCTTGGTGACGCTGACCACGTCGAGTTCCAGGGCGCGCCCGCAGGCGGTGTCGGTGGGGTCGGCACCGTAGCGTTTGGCCAGCCCGAGCAGCCGGTAGACCTGCCGCATCCGGGTCCAGGGCAGCTTGTCGTCGAGCAGCCGTTCGGCGTAGATCCCGATGTTGGGGCCATGGCCGGCGGCGGTGCGGATCAGCCGGTCCAGGTCGCGCATCGCGTAGCCGACCTTCTCCGCCGGCAGGTCGTCGGGGTCGGTGGAGCGCCCACCCGGCCGCTGCCGCGGATGGGTTTTGATCAGCTGACCGCGGTGGAACAGCTTGACCAGCTCCGCGTCGGCACGCGCGTGCACCTGCTGGCCGAGGTAGGCCTTCGGCGCGGAGTACAGCGCTCTGTCGATTTGGACACCGTGGTCACGGTGCACCGTGACCACGGTGTAGATCGGCACCAGGTAGGGCTGCTGCGGCGCAGGCAGCAAGACCGCGGCCTCGTGTTCGGCGAACACCTCCGCCGGACGGGCCTGGATCGTGCCGTGCATCCGCAGCCCGGCCACCTGACGGCACCACGTCTCGGCGCGGGACTGGGCGTCGGCCAGGTCGATGAAGCTCTCCCCGGCGAAGAAGTTCCCACGAACGTACTGCACGACCCGCTGCACCCGGGGCTTGTCCTGCGGCGAACGGACCCGGGCCGGGTCGGTGACAAAGCCCCTGGCCTGTGCATACTCCAGCCAGCCCACCGTGAACCGCGGGTTCGTGGCGTCGGCATGGGCCACGATCGCCGAGGTGTTGTCCACGACCAAGACCTTGAATACCCCGCCGAAAAAGCGCCACCCGGCCTCGCACCCGGCAACAATCGCCTCCAGCGTCTGGGTGAAAGTCAACCACACGAACATGTGCCGCGACACCACCGCCGTGAAGATCAACACGTGGAGGGTACGGCGACGACCCGCCGACGGATCGTAGAACAGACCCATCTTGGCGAAATCGACCTGGCACTCCTGCCCGGGCTCGCCGTCGTTGATCCGCACCGTGTCGCGGGCGCCGCGGCCGTGGTATCCGGCCCGCTCCACGCAAAACCGGTGCAGCGTCCGATACGGCACCACCACGCCCCGGCGGGCGAGCAGGTCGGCAATCTTGACCACGGTCAAGTCCTTACCAACCCACTCGGTGATCTCGGCGGCCAGCGCCTCGAGCTCGTCCCACGACGCGCCGTGCCCGTGCCTACGCACCGGGCGCACAGCGGCCACGACCTGCCCGATCAACTCATCAGTCAGCTGTCCCTCGCCGCCGTCCTGGACCAGCCCGACCTCCCTGGCGGCCGCGACATAGCGGCGGGCGGTCTTGCGGTCCACCCCCGCCTGCTCGCCCACCGTCTGCAACCCCTTACCCGCCAGCCAGCCGCGCAGCACCTCACGAACCTCGACCACACAAACCTCCCGGTACGCCATCCCGCCCGACCTCCAAGTCGATCAACCTGGAGTGATCCAAAGCGGGCATCCGCGGAACCTCCGGCACGACGCGCCGGGGTGGTCCCATTACTGGCAACCGGGTGGTCCCATGACCGTGGCAGAAAACCCCTCACGGTGGTCCCATGATCGTGGCAAGTGACAGCCGGTGTTCCTGCCACGGGGGATCTCCATACACAGGGGCGCGATCGAGGGGTCAAACACGGGTCAAACGCCTGCCAGCCCGTTTGACCCGTTTCATGATCTTACCGGGGCTGCTGCGGTAGTGCGCGCAGGCATCACAGATCTCAGCAAGCAGGCAAGGAGAAGCCGCGGCATGAACGAGACCCGGCGCACCAGCGTGAACCCGAGCGTGCCGCAGACAGTCCATCGCGTCATGAGCGAGGCACTGTACTGCGATCTGTGGGACGCGGTGGAGTCAGGATCTCTTGATGGCGGCGGAACCGGCTCGATCCGGTGCCGTGCCTGCGTCATGTTGTACCTACTGCTTAATGATCACTCGGTGGATCGGCGGAGCGGTGCCGGTCGTGTCGTCCCGACCCCGCTGCTTAACCCCAGTGGCGTCCCTCCGGCGGGATGGCTAGATACGTGATGTTGAGCGGGGGCGCAGAACGGAGGTGGCACCCCGTGCGGACTGAGAGCCCGGATCTGGTGATCGCAAAGCGGCTGCTCGACCATCTCAAGCTGCGCGGCTTCGAGTTCCGGCGTGGCTCCCCAGGCGAGGACGGGCCGCTGGTGGGCAACCGGGTGACCGGTGACTGGGTAGACGCTATCCACATCGAGGGATTCAGCCGTGACTGCTTCGCCTGGCGAAAGCGGACATCGTCGCTGATCGTTCCCGTCGAAGGGCTGGTGGAGCGCCGAGTGCACGGCGCTGCACTCACCGTGCTCAACGAGGTGTTAACTTGGGAAACCGAACGGTGACCGAAGCAATCTCGGCGCCGACCATGTGACCACGACCCCAGCGGGTCGGCGAATGGCGCTGATCAGCCCGTCAAGGTCGGCCCACCGTGTGTCACTGTTGCCGCCCCCGCAGAAGCGCCGTTACTTCTCGTCGATGCGGCGGGCGCCGAGCTGCTCGGTGAGCAACGCCAGCGCGACTTCCTCCGGGTTCCGACGGCTGGAGTGCTCCTGGCTCATACCGGCGGTCTCGGCGGGCATCGCCTCGTCATCGTCCACCCGGGGTACCGAGCCGGGGTCCCCGGCGTCAGGTGGTTCGGGTGGTAGGGGGATACCGTCGTCCGGGGCTTGCTGCGCCGCCGGGCGCCGGGAGGCGGGACGCTCCGCCGAGCGTTGCGGTGGGCCAATCCGCTGGGCCTGGTTTTGGGCCTGCGGGGCGCCGCGGGAGCCCGCGTCGCCGTCGGCGTGCTCGCAGCGCACCTGCCAGTCGACGCCCAGCACGGCGCGCAGCGCTTGCTTGATCAGCTCGACGTTGCGCTCGTCACTCAGCCGGCGGGCCAGCGGGGCGTTAGGCAGGGTCAGAACGAGGGTGCTGCCCTGCATCGCGCTCACGATGGCGTTGCTGAGCAGGACCTGGGTGGTCCGGCTCTGCTCGCGCACCGCGTCCAGCAGGGCCGGCCACACCCGTCGCACCGCGGCCGCGTCGAGCTGGTCCGGCGCGGCGTCACGCTGCGTTTCTGAGATCGATTCCTGAGCAACTGGTGCCTGACCGACCGGTGGCTGGACAGCCGGTGACTGAGCGACCGGTGGGTCGGCAGAACGAGTAGGCCGGCGCGGCGGCTCCGGGTATTCCACGGGCGGGGCCGAGATGGAGTCGGCAGTTCCGGGTGTGCCCGGTGAGTTCGCCGCGCCGACCTCCGGCGGGGCGATGGTGAGCCGCCGCTCCAGCCGCTCCAGCCGGTGCAGCACCGCGCTGTCCCCCTCGGCGGCGGCCGGCAGCAACATCCGGGCGCACAGCAGTTCCAGCAGCAGCCGAGGGGCGGTGGCGCCGCGCATCTCGGTGAGCCCGTTGTGGGTGATCTCGGCGAACCGGGTGAGACTGCCCGCGCCCAGGACTTCCGCTTGAGCGGTCATCGTCGCGAGCTGATCCTCGGGCGCGTCGACCAGCCCGCGGCGAGCCGGCTCCGGGGCGACGCGCAGCAGCACCAGGTCGCGGAAGCGCTGCAGGAGATCGGAGGCAAAACGCCTGGGATCGTGTCCCGCCTCGACCAGCCGGTCGATGGTGGCGAACACCGTGGCACCGTCCTGAGCGGCAAGTGCAGAGACCATGTCATCGATCAGCGCGACGTCGGTGACCCCGAGCAGCGCCACCGCCCGCAGGTAGGTGATGCCCTCGTTGCCTGCTCCGGCAAGCAGCTGATCCAGCACGGACAGCGAGTCCCGGGCGGAGCCGCCGCCGGCGCGGATCACCAGCGGGTAGACCGCCGGCTCGATGTGCACCCCCTCCTCGCCGCACACCTGTTCCAGCAACCCGCGCATGGTGCTCGGCGGCAGCAGCCGGAACGGGTAGTGGTGGGTGCGGGAGCGGATGGTCGCCAGCACCTTCTCCGGCTCAGTGGTGGCGAAGACGAAGACGAGGTGCTCGGGAGGTTCTTCCACGATCTTGAGCAGGGCGTTGAAGCCCTGCGTGGTGACCATGTGGGCCTCGTCGATGATGAACACCCGGTAGCGGGACTCGGCCGGCGCATAGAACGCACGGTCCCGCAAGTCACGTGCGTCGTCCACACCGCCGTGACTGGCTGCGTCGAGCTCGACGACGTCGATGGACCCGGGGCCTTCGGGCGCCAGCGCGACACAGGACGGGCAGATCCCACACGGGTCCGGCGTCGGACCCTGCACGCAGTTCAGCGAACGGGCCAGGATGCGGGCGCTGGAGGTCTTCCCGCAGCCGCGCGGGCCGGAGAACAGGTACGCGTGGTTGACCCGCCCGGCGGCGAGCGCAGTGCGCAACGGTTCGGTGACATGCTCCTGGCCGACCAGCTCGGCGAACATTGCCGGGCGGTACTTGCGGTAAAGGGCCAGTGCCACGGCGGCGAGGCTACCGGGCCGGTCGGATGGTCGTCACGGCACGAGGTGTACCTCCGGTGGGCCCTCGCCCATCTCTTTGGCGAGCCGCCGGTCGCAGGTCCACAGTGGCACGCGAAGTCGCTCGGCGAGGGCGACATAGTGGGCGTCGTACGTCGCCGGCAGGTTGTGCTCGCCCGCGAGTTCGAGCGCGCGGGCATGCAGCTGCGGATCGCCATGCAGTGCGATCGGCAATGCCTCGGCAACGTCGAGCAGGTCACGGGCCCGCTCAGGACCAAGCTTCCCGACGCGCCACTGCTGGTGAAGTGCGTTGGCTAGCTCATACGTCAGCAGTGTCGGGGCGACCAACTCCACGTCTGCCGCCACGAACTCCGACCACAGTTCCGCGACCGCTGGGTGCTCCGGAGCAGTCAGCAGTCTCAGGACGACGTTGGCGTCAACACACTGCGTCGCGAAGTTGCTGATCTCTCTGCGCACGCCCGGCACGGATCACCTCCGCCCAGTCGACATCCTTGAGTCGCTCAAGCGTGCCGTCCTGCCGCATCCGCTCGTGGTACTCAGCCAGCATCGCGTTGGCCCGGCCCCACTTGTCGGACCGGCCGGCGCAGGCCGCCTCCCAGTCCTCCACAGACACCACCACGGCAACCTCCTTCCCCGCTCGCTCCACGAACACGACGTCATGGCGGGCCGTCACACCGTCGAGCAACTCACCGAAGCGCACCCGGGCCTCGGTCGCGCTGACTCTGCGTTCCGTTCCGGACATGGATGACCCTCCGAGCCATCATGCATCAATCAATCAATCCATCGATTGATGGTATCACGCGGTCATCGCTCTCGACGGTCCCAGTAGCCCTTGACGTACAAGGCGCGCCGGTCGACGCCGCACTTGTCGAGCAGGTGCGCCCGGATCCGTCGCACCGTCGGGGTGTGCCCGGCGATCCAGATCCGCCCCTGCCCAGCCGGCAGCCGCTGGGCGCGCAGGGTGTCCTCGAGTACAGGGCTCGTCCCTGGTGCACAGTCGCCACGGTGCAGCCAGCGCACCGTCACGTGAGCTGATCCGGTGATCGACTGCTGTTCAGAGACGTCGGAGACCTCGACGTACAGGAATGCCCGCGCGTCGGCCGGCAGCATCTCGACGTAAGCCTGGATCGCCGGCAGGGCGGTCTCGTCCCCGGCGAACAGGTGCCAGTCGGAGCTGGGATCGGGCTGGTAACGGCCACTGGGGCCGATGAACTCCAGTGTCTCACCAGGCTGTACCCGCCGCGCCCAGCTGGCTGCCGGCCCTTCACCGTGCAGCACGAAATCGATGTCCAGGCTCGGTTGAGCAGCGTCGTTGCCGTCGTTGTAGTCACGCACGGTGTAATCGCGCGACACCGGACGCCCGCTGGCGAGGTCCGGGACATAGATCTTCACGGTCTGGCCGGGAATGACGTCCAAGCCACTCAAGCTCTTGTCGACGAGCCGGACCCGCGTCATGCGGGGCGTCAGCGCCTGCACCGAGGCCACCATCGCGACGGTGCTGGGGATCCGCCCCCGCGCTGCGCCCTCGGGCCGCATCCGGCGTCCTCCTGGACTCACCGCGGCCGGCTCAGGATGATTTATCTGGAAGGCCACTTACCTGGCCTTACCTGGCCGAGTCGGCCTCTGTAGGAGTATCCGGCTTTGCGGCAAGAGCCGCCTCGGCCTCCTTGGCACGGCTCTGCAGCGACCGGTACTCCTCGTTGCCCGACAGCCTCGCTTTGACCTTAAGGTCGAACAAATCCTGAGTTCGGAACGGTGATCCCCACTTCTGGTCCACCTCGGCGGCGGCCTCTTCCTTGATCACGGCCATCCGCGCGCGCATCGTCGCCAACTCCTGCCGCACAGCATCCAGGCCGCCCTGGATGTCCGCATCATCCTGATCCACGTTACGGGTCCGCCTTCCGCCATCAAGGTATGAGCCTGCTCCGTGCGCTGCTACCGGCGGCTCTTACCCTAAATGATCGGCGTAGCGCCGGACTCCCTCTGGACCCGCCTGAGCCCAATCCAGAGGGTCGCCCTGGAAAGTTCTACCTAGCCGAGCCGGCCTCCGTGGCAACGTCCGGCGGCGCGGAAAGAGCGTCCTCGGCCGCTTTAACCCTGCCTTGCAGCGACCGGTACTCCTGGTTGCTCGTGAGCCGAGTCTTGACCTTGAGATCGAACACGTCCGGAGTCCGCCACGGTGATACCCATTTACGGTCCACCTCGACGGCCGCCTCTTGCTTGATCACAGCCATCCGCTCGCGCATCTCCGTCAACTCCTGCAGCGCAGCGCCCTCGCCTTGGACCTCAGTACCATCGGGGTTCACGTTACGGCCGCCTTCCAGCATCGAGCCGTGAGCGTGCTGGTGCGCCGCCGGCGGCTATACCCTTACTCTAGATGATCAAAGCCTCTGACGTCGGCTTTCGCGATCGGCCGACCGCCGCGACGCTGGCGGCCGAGTGAGGGCCAGCACAGTCAGGTGACAGATAAGGGACCCCGCGCACCCGTCAGAGCCTGCTGACCCTTGCTGCCTTCCGACCCTGGGGGAGTTCGCAAGATGGACGCCGCGCGGGGTCCGTAGCCCAGTCTAGGGGCTAGCCCGCCAAGCGCACGCCAGCCCCCGACGAGGTGCCTCCTACCTGCCGTTTTGGCTGGTAGGAGGCACTGGCGGTAACCTGCCAGGTGGAGGATTCGCCTAGTGGCCTATGGCGCACGATTGGAAATCGTGTTGGGTGTTAAGCCCTCGCGGGTTCAAATCCCGCATCCTCCGCCAGCTACCAGCGCAAACCCCGCGTCCCGTCGGGACTCCTCGACGGTGAACGGGATGATCTCCTCCTCAACTCGTGGAGGCTTGATTACTTTGCCGGGTTGTGCCGGGTTGTTCAGTGGCCGTGAAGACGAGTGCGGCTCGGTCGTCCTCGGCGGTCAGCGTTTCGCGGGCGGTGTGGTCGTCCACGGCATGGACTACCGCGTCCAGGACGGACTGGGCGTCGGCGCGCAGCTTGGTGTCGGCGGTGCTCAGGGAGTGGAGCAGGCGCTGTTCGCCGAAGAGCTCGCGGGTGGCCGAACGCGCTTCGATGATGCCGTCGGTGACCATGACCAGGCTGTCGCCGGGATCCAGGTACAGGTGGCGGGTGCGCAGATGCAGATCGGAGCCAATCCCCAGAAGCTTGCCGGGAGTCTCCAGCTCCTCCACCCGGCCGTCGGCGCGGCGCAGCAGCGGCGGTACGTGGCCGGCGCGCACCAGCTCGATGGTCACGGTGCCGTGAGTGTGCTGGAGGTGGCCGTAGAGCAGGGTGACGAATCCGGTGCCGTGCTGGGAAGAGCGTTCCAGCAGGGCTGTGTTGATCGCCTCCACAACCGCGGTGGGGTCCTTGACGAGTCGGGCGGCTGCTCGCGCGGTGTGGCGGACCAGGCCGGTGGTGGTCGCGGCCAGCGCCCCGTGCCCGCAGACGTCTCCGATCATGAAGACCCATCGGTCCGGGGCGAGCGGGAAGACGTCGTAGAAGTCGCCGCCCACCTGCAGGCCGTCACCCACGGGTTGGTAGTAGGTGGCGACGGTGAGCCCGGGAAGGGCCGGCAGTTCGGCGATCAGGAGGCCGGCTTGGAGGTCGCGCGCGAGTCGGGCGCGTTCGGTGTACTGGCGGGCGTTGTCCGCGTTGACAGCTGCCCGGCGGGCGAGTTCACCGGCGAGGGCGACGGCGTGCCCGTCCAGGGAGCGGTCGTTAGCAGTCAGCAGGCTCATCGTCCCGAAGGTCCGCCCGCGGGCGGACAGCGGCACGCACAGGTGGCTGGTCACGCCCAGTTCGTGCCACGGCCCCAGGCTGCTCGGGGGGCGCCGAGCGATCTCGGTCACCCCGCTGGCGAGGACGCGGGCGATCACCTCGTCCCGGGGGTGCAGCGGCGTAGAGCAGGCCAGCAGCTGCTGGTGAGTCTCGTCGGCCGCGGCGGTGGCGATGCGGCGCAGCCAGCCGTCCTGAAAGACGTCGATTGCGCACAGCGGCGCCAGAGTGGGCACGGCCAAGCGGGCCAGGTGCTGCAGTCCGGCGTCGTAGTCCAGCTCGCGGGCGATGACGGTGCTGGCCTCCAGGACGAAGGCCAGGTCCCGACGGGCGGTTTTCTCCCTGACCTCGGCGGCGGCCCGGGCCTGCTGGATACGGTGGCGCTCGATGGCCAGGGCGGCGGTACGGGCGAAGACGGCGCTCAGGGCCAGATCTGTCTCCTGCGGTGCGCGCGGGGTGCGGTAGTACATGGCGAACGTTCCCAGGAGCTCCCCGTCCGAGGCCAGGATCGGGGTGGACCAGCACGCAGCCAGGTCCGCCCGGTCGGCCAAGGTGCGAAAGTCGTCCCAGAAGGGATCGGTGGCGATGTCGGCGACGATCACTGGTTGGCGGCGGTGGGCCGCCGTGCCGCAGGAGCCGACGCCTTCGCCGGTCGCGATGCCGTCGATGGCTTGGTTGTAGAAGTATCGTGGCACCCGGGGCGCGGGTACGGACCGACTTGGCGAAGGCAGGACCCAGGTCCATCGACACGGACTCGATCATCTCGGTCTCCTTGGCACCCACCTCGCCGAAGAACGCATTCAACGTCCCGGTATCCTTCCCGGCTTTTTCCCACACAATCTTCCCACTCGCATGATCAGACACCAACGTCCGATATCGACCAGCCCAGACAACCGCTGCGGATCCAGTTCATCCTTGGCCACCCGCTGCGCGATCGCCCCCACCGTACGCCACCCGATCCGCATGAACTCACAGATCGTCTTCTTATCGGTCTTGATCACCAGCCACGCCACCATCTGCTCGAAATCCCGGGTGAATCCCGCTCCCGGTCGCGCGAACCCCACCCCCTCGGCGACCACTCCGTGCTCCGGGCAGCGCAGCCGTCGCCGCCGCACCCTGATCCGGCACACCCGACCACACAGATCCAGGTGCCGCCACGACGAGTCCACCTCTCGCGTGTCATAGCGATGCCTTGTCCTGAACTCACAGTGCGGACAGACCAGCTGCCTGCGGATCAGACGAAGGCCTAGCCACACCTCACCGCCCCCCCGCCCCCACCTGCCACGACCCGGGATCCACCACCGACGTCCCTGGCAGATTCAGCAACTGATTCAGTAGGGTCATAGCGCGCACGGGCGGACTCCAGGATCGATCGTGTAGGAGCCTTCGAACCTAGATCACGCCCGTGCGCCCCACCCCGCCGGCCACCCGCCCACACCACTGATCCACATCCATGGAAGCTTTTCGGAAACTCATTCCTGGGTCAGTCGGGACAGGCTGAGGGTGCGGTCGGAGAAGCGGTGGTTGAGTGCTTGGAGGCCGACGGTGGCGAGGATGACGTTGTTGATGCGGTCGAGGTGGCCGCGGTAGCGGGTGGTCGTGATTCGCCAGTTTTTGATGTGAGCGATGGCTCGTTCCACGACGGCACGTATTGACGCGACTTGCGCATTGAACCGGTGTTGGTCGTCGGTCAGCTTCCGGTTGGGATTATCTTTGATAGGGGTCACCCCGTTGATGCCCTGGTATCCGGAGTCACCGACCAGGCCGCCGCAGTCGGCGAGGATGGCAGCTAGGCCCGCCTCGTCGAAGCAGTGTTTGTCATGCCAGCTTCCGGGAAATGCTTCACTGCAGGCATCCAAGCGCCCGTGCACGTCGCAGAGGATCTGCACGTTGACGCCGTACCGCTTGCGGTGCCCGGAGTGCAGGTCACGGCGGTGCCGCCAGTTGCAGGTCGGTATCAGGGTGCCGTCGACTAGGCAGATCTTTCCAGCGACCTGGCCCTTCAGCAATTCCGCGGGACAACCGATCGTCTCGGCGAGGAACTCGGCCATTCCGTGGGCGTACTCCCAGGCGGTTGTGGTGCCGATACCGAAATCCTCGCCCAGCTCCCTGTCAACGGCCAAGTTGTGGTCCCCGCTGGTGGCCAACTAAAAGTCCCCACCCTTCGGGGTTGTTAGGTCACATGTGAAGCCTCCGATGTTCGGCGACGCGGCAGGCTTGGCGGCAGTAGCGGCGGGGTTGGCCGGGTTGGTTGAGGGGCAGGTGGAACGTCTGGTGGCAGAGCCAGCGGTTGCAGCGGAGGATGAGGCAGCTGGGGTGGTCTGGGCAGGGCCCCGGGGCTTGGGTCGGGGTGTAACGATA
>JBOHHF010000192.1:0-13150 GCA_050700495.1 Pseudonocardiaceae bacterium | reverse complement strand
GGACACGCACGCGACCAGCGCCTGCACGCTCGGATCCTCCAGCAGCGCGGCGACATCGGGGTACGCGGCGGTGTTCGCTCGCGCCGCCGCATCGGCAGCGCGAGCGAGGTCGCGGCCGCAGACGCCGGTCAACCGGATTCCCGGCAGCATTTTCAACAGCGGCCCATAGACCGTGCGGAACCGGGTTCCGGTGCCGATGATGGCGACGCCGACCTCCGGTGAGGTTGTCGTCATCGGGCCTCCACCGGCGTCCAGGTGCCCTCGGTGCGTGCCGACGCGGCCGCGGCGCTTGCGACGGCGAGGCTGCGCAGATGGTCGTCGAGCGAATGTGGTGGTGTCGCACCGGTTTCCACGGCGTGCTCCAGGGAGCGGTAGGCGCCGAGGACGCCGTCGGGAACCCACGCTCCCGCGCACCGCTCGTCCTCGACGCGCTCTCCGTCACCGGAGATCAGCCACGCCCGGTCGAGGTCGGCTCCGGCACTGGCCCGGGTGCCGTCGACGTCGAGCCGATAGTGGAACCCGCCCGGTGCCGGTACGGCGTTGTTGAACGACAAGCTCGCCCTCAGCGATGCGCCGCCGCCGAACGTGAGGGTGATCGCGTAGCCCAGCGGACATCGTGCCTGCTGTCCCGGCTTGGTCCACGCGAGCGCCGACACCGCGGTCGGAGTGCTGCTGGTGAGGTGTCTGACCAGGTCGAGGTAGTGCAGGCCATGGTCGAGGAACAGGTAGTCCGGATGATCGGTGTACCAGGCGACGATGTCTTCGTTGAATCTGTTCGCGTGGTGCACGGCATACACCTCGCCCAGACGCCCCTGGTCTAGCCACGCTCGGACCCGCTGGTGGGTGGGAGCCCAACGGGCGTTGTGGTTGACCGCGACCACTACGCCCGCCCGCCGGACCTCGGTCGCCAACGCCCGTGCCGCAGCGAGGTCGTAGAGAACGGGTTTCTGCACCATCAGCGGCTTGCCCACGCCCAGCAGGGCACGCAGCAGCGGTGCCCGGTCGCCGGGACGGGTCGCGACATCGATGACATCGACATCGCCACGGTGGGCGAGCGCGACGGCGGTGGTCTCGACGTCGGCGCCGCAGGATTCGGCGGCAGCGCGTGCCCGTGCCGGGTCGAGGTCGCAGACCGCGCTGACGGTGACCCCGCCGAGCGCGTAGGCGGGAATATGGCCTTCTGTTCCGATGCGGCCGCAGCCGATCAGCCCGACACGCAACGCCATGGTCAGCCTCGCTTCGTGGTCGGGCCGGTCGACGTGGACCAGTCGCGGGTGGGAGCCAGGCCGTGCAGGGCGGCGGCGAAGAGTCGATGTGCTGCTTCGTCCGGGGTGAGGTTCCAGATGGCCGGGGAGAACAGCTCGATGGACGTCGGTCCGGTGTAGCCGGTTTCGGCGACGGCGCCTAGCAGTCCCGGCAGGTCGAGCACGCCTTGGCCAGGCGGGCAGCGCAGCTCGTCGCGCATGCCGTGCGGTTGGGTGCCGTCAGGCACGTCGCTGACCTGAACGAACTCCACCGAACCGGCCGGCAATTCCCGGATCTGGCTGTTTGGCACGCTCGCCGCGTAGAGGTGGCAGGTGTCCAGCAGCAGCCCGATGTTCGGATGCCGCAGCTGGTCGAGCAGGTCGACCAGGCCGGCGAGATCAGTCACGAACCGGTGTGCCCCGTCGAGGGCCGGGGCCAATCCGGAATGCGGGCCGATGAACTCGACCGCCAGCCGCACCCCATAGGGCTGGGCGCGGTCAGCGAGCAGCCCCAACCTGTCGACCGCGGTCAAGGCGGCGTCCGCAGCAGACAGGTCGGTGCGTGGGTTGCACACGATCGCGGCGCGGCGACACCCCAGAGCGGCGGCGGCGTCGAGCCGCTGGTCGAGGCTGTCCACGGCAGCCTTCCAAGAAGGTTCGTCGACCAGCAGCGGCGCGGGCAGCACCGGCCCGGACGGCAGGAGCCCGCTGAATGCCTCGACCCGCAGATTCATCTCGGCGACCCGCGCCGCCACCGCATCCAATCCTCCGATGAGTTGGGCCAGGGCGACGATCTGCTGGATGGACACCTCTACCCGCTCGAATCCCGCCGCGCTCGCCGCGGTGAGGAATTCGGAGACGCTTGTGCCCCACCGGAAACAGGCCGGATTGACACAGACCGGCAACCGGGGGCTACCGGCGCGTGGTGTTCGGGCGCTCAGCACAGCTCTCGCCTCCCCGCGATCAGGTCGTCGCGCAGGGCTGGCAGCGAGTCCATGACGTCGTCGACGACCTTGCTGACGTACGCGGCGTCCAGCGCGACGCCGGTGCTCTGCTGGACCGCCACGAACGCGGGCCGGGTCAGCTCGCCGCCCGACCGCGATACCAGGCACACCGTCATCGGCAGACCGGTTTCGGCGTACAGCCGCTCGGCGGTGGCCTGGGCCAGGACGTTGTAGAGCTTGCCAACGTGGTAAACGGGGTTCTTGCCGTTGGCCCCCTCCATGCTCATCGGCCGCATCAACGAGATGACGCCGTTGCACCGGTTACCGCGCCCGACAACGCCTTCATCGCCGCTCTCGATCGAGGACCCGACCACCGTCAGATACAGCTCCCTGGCGTCGTGATCGTCGCGGGTATTCAACGCCACTGTCGCCTCGCCCGACGGTGCCAGGCCCCGCGCCAGCTCCAGCACCGTGTCCCGAAGGGTTTCCTTGCGGCCGATGTAGGTGTCCAGATCCGGTGTGTGGCGGTCGATTTGCGGAACGCACAGCGTGATGTGCAGGTCGCCGCGGTTGCGGCACACCATGATCTTGATGTCGGAACCGACGTGCGGTGCGGCGGCTTTGAATTCGGGGCCGTTGAGGTAGCCCTCGATCTCGAGGGCCGCGCGTTCGGTGATGCTCAGCGGCGCGTAACCCACCCCGGCGGAGGTATCGTTGGCGTGCAGGCGGCGGCGCTCGCTGAGATCGTCAAGGCTGCGTGGCGCGAACCAATGCAGCCGACCGCCCTGCCGGGAACTGCTGTCGGTGCGAACATGGCCAGGGCTCGACGCCGGGTTGAGTCTGGTGCGCACCTCGACGTCCGCGCGGCTCAGCAACGGCAGCCGACCGCACAGGAAGTCGCGGGTCGTGGACTCGATCAGCTCCCCCACCGGCAGTTTCCGGTCACCGAGGGCTTCGCTGAATCGCCCGTTGACCAAGGCGGTGACCGGTCGGTCGATGGTGCCGCCGCCGAACGCGACCGTGGCCGAACCGCCGAGCAGGGCCGTCTTGTCGGTGTTGTGGTGCAGGATCGCCCCGAATTCCTCGAGACAAAGTCGCGAGTAGGCGCGCGACAGCTCCTCGGCGAGCCCGTCGGCCAGCGAATCGGGGTGCCCCACCCCTTTGCGTTCGACGATGTCGAACTCGTAGGCGTCGACGAAGCGATCGGTCAGATCAACCGAGACCAGCACGGCTGTTCCCTTCTCTCGTGGTGTTGCGGTCGATGACGTGCGCCGAACGCGCGATGGCGGCGACGAGTTCGAGGTCGGCAAGGGCCTCGCGTGGGCTGGTCACAGCGGGCCGGTCGAAGTGGGCCTGCTCGTGGAACGCGATCAGCTCGGCGGCGAAGACGTCGTCGTGGAACAGCTCCCGCGTCACGGCGTCACCGCCTGCGACGGCGGGCGCGGTCTCGGTGTCCAGCGCGATCGGGGCGTGCGCCAAATAGGGCGAGGGGAATGACACCGCGCACCGTTGCCTGTCGCCGACCAGCGACAGCGTCTCGCTGTAGCGACCGGCCGCGACAAACGTGTAGGACAGCAGCCCGGCTCGGCCCGAGCGGCTGCGCAACGTGGCCTGTCCGCTGAGCCCGTCGTTCCAGAACCCCGCGTTGACGACCTGCACGTCACCACCGAGTGCGGTCCGCAGCAGATTCACGTCGTGAATGACGCTGGTGGCCAACAAGAAATAGCCGATCAACGCGGGCATCGGCGCCTCACCGCCGAGAGCCAGGCGCATCGCCTCGGCGGAGGCACCGTCGGTGACCCGGTGTCGCACGAAATCCAGCAACGACCCACCGGCCGGGCGTGATCGCCCCAGGACCTGATGCAGGTAGCGGTCTTCAGGCGGGTGGATCAGCTCGCAACGCGCTGTCCGCAGGCTTGATGCCACACCGACCCGGCGCAGGGCCGCGGCGACGGCCGGGCTATAGCGCTTCATGTATCCCACGACGCAGCTGACCGGGGCGGTGTCGAGGAGACCGACCAGCGGGCGGGCCTGCTCCGGGGTCAACGCCAGCGGCTTCTCCACGAACACGTGCTTGCCGGCACCAACCGCGGTGCGCACCTCGGTGACGTGATCGCCGCTGGTGGCGATCAGCACCGCGTCGAACAGGGCTGCGTGTGCGAACAGCTCGCCAACCGAGGTGAACCGCTGGCAGCTCGGCGCCCAGACAGATGCCTGTTTCAGCGCCTGCGGATCGGTGTCGCACAGTGCGCTCACCTCGTACCGATCACCCAAACGTGCGAGGGCAGGCAAATGCCGGGACTGGGCGGCGACGCCGCAGCCGATCACCGCAATCCCCAACTTGGTCATGGCGCCGCACCCGCCGCGTTCAGCCGCTCGGTTGCGATGCCGAACGCGATGTCCAGCAGCGCCGACAACCCGGGCAGGTCGAAATCTCGCACGGCCACCGCATCCACCGGCATCCCTCGGCCACCCGCCGGTCGAGGCCCGTAGACAGATCCAGGTGCCGATACGGTTTGCGCCAGTCCTCGGTGGAGCGACAACATTTGATATCCCATCGTCATTGGCATTGCCTGACCGCCTTCCTCGCCCATCCTGCGGGTGTCGCCGACGGCACCTGATGCCGACTAGCGAGGATTGCGGCAGTGCGGTATTCAGGTGCCGACACCAGCGTCGCCGTGCAGCAGCCCCTATTGAACGGACGAAACCCGCACAGTCCCCGTACTCTTTTCCACAACATCCCGGGGAGGACGGCAACAGCGATGATCGTCACCAAATGGACAGGGGTCGAGGTCTTCGCGCTGCGCGACCAAGCGCTGCGGATGACCCAGGAAGATCTGCGCGAGAAAACCGGGTACTCCGTCAGCGTCATCAGCAAATGGGAACGCGCCGGCCCCAACATCGTCCTCAAGGGCCGCGCCGCCGAAGCAATGGACACCCTGCTCAAGGGCCTCGACCCCGACCAGGCCGACAGATTCCGGGCCGTCGTGATCGAGGGGCGTCGACCCGATCCTGGACACCCGACTAGCGTGGTAGCGGCTGCCGGTGATCAACTCGCTTTGGAAGGGGTGGAGACCTCGCATCGTCGACACGTCATCGCATTAGCCGCCGCCGTCATGTTCGGCGCCCCGCTCGGCCGATCGGCCGACGTCATCATCGAGGCTGCCGACCGGCGGAAAGTCCCCAGCACCGTGCGCCTCGGCGACGTGCGTCAGCTCAGGGACACCGCCGAAACACTGGCATCGCTGGACAGAAAATCCGGGGGCGGCTCAACCCGCAACCTGTTGCTCGGGGAGCTTCGGTGGGGCCAGGCCCTGCTCGACGGCTCGTGCGGGCCCGGCGTGCGGGAGCCGCTCGCCGCGATCATCGCGGACCTGGCCGACGGCGCAGCCTGGGCGACGTTCGACGCAGGCCTCGAACAGGAAGCTCGGGACCTGTTCATGCTGGGGTTCAAAGCCGCTCACGAGTCGAAAGACCTCGGCATGCGGGCACACGTCGCGACCGGCTTCGCGAGACTCGAAGTCCACGCGGGCGACACCGAGGCCGCGTTAGATCTGCTGCAGCTCGCGCAAACCGCCTCCGATGTGCTGACGCCCAACGGGCTGGCCATGCTGCACACCACGAAGGCGTTGGCCTACGGGCGAGCCGGTGACGTCGCGAACTGCCGTCGCCACATCACCTTGGCCGAAGACGGCTACCGGTCCGACACCGCCGCAGGAGACCCCACCTGGCTGCACTACTTCACCCCCGCCAAGCTCAGCGGCGACGCCGCAGCCGCGCTCTACAAACTGACGATCGCCCGATCCGCACTGAACACGCCCCGCAATTCGAGCAAGACCGTCGATCGCCAACGCGAAAGTCTCATCCGCCAGTTGGCGAACGCAGTAGCGCTCTACCCCGACACGCGTGCTCGCAGCAAAGCCATCGCCGCAGCCCAACTCGCGACCCTGCGCTACCTCGAAGACGACCTCGACGGCGCCAACAGCGCGGCCCGAACAGCTCTCGACCTCGGCGAGGGAGTGCGGTCCGCACGGCTCGGCGCCGACCTTCGGCTCATGGCCCGCGTCTGCACCCTCCAACCCAACAACCTCGCCAGAGCACTGGGAGCCGAAGCGAAAACCCTCGCATCGGTCATAGTCTGAATCGACCGACACTCAGTCCCGATCCCGGAAGGACCTCCTCGTGAGCGACGCCGCCAACACCGCGTCCGAGCACACGCCCTCGATCAGCGAGATCATCGAGGCAGCGCGACGCCTTGGCGTCACCGCGATGCCGGAGGCCGCCCGCCTGACCAGCGGCCGTGTGTGGCCGACCGGCCACGGCTGGGTCGGCGAAATCGGCGCCGGAACCAGCATCCGAGCCCTCGACGACATGTACGAGTCGAAGGAAGCGGCGATCGAAGCGGTACGGACCGAGATTCGGCAGCTGCGGGGCACCACCGTCCAAGCGCTCGTCAACGCCCAGGGCGAAGCGGCCCGCCTCGCCGCCACTAGCGACAACTGGGAACCCGCCGTGCTCGAGGTCTACGCGACACCGGACCAGAGGAAGCCGGAATTCCTACGTCTGGACGCAGGTCTGAGTCTGCCGCGGTGGCCCACCGGCGAGGCCAGCCCGCTGCTGTCCCCTCCGAGCGATGTCGTCGAGGAACTCGGTCTGTGGTGATCTCACCGGCGCCGATACTGACGATCATGGCCCAGCCGAATGACAGGAAACCATCCTCGCGATGCCCTCGGCTCCGAGCGAGTTGATGACGAACTTCACCGCCGGCCCCGGAAAACCATTCAACTCATTGATGTAAAAACCGCTGTCCTCGACGATGACCGGCCGCCTCAGCACCCGGAACGCCTGTTGCGCTTTGTGGAGCGCGACCTCCTGCACCGAGCTTGACTGAATCTCGTCCAGATCCAGCGTCACCCGCTCCAGCTCCATCCCCAGCGACGCCAGATGATCGCGAGCCGTCGCGAACTTCCCAGCGTTGCCGGTGACAAAGGCAATACGGGTGGTTGCACTCAAGGTTTACGCCCCGTTTCTGTGAAGGAAGAAAACAACGGCACCTGCTCGGGAACCACGCGAGTGGTGTAAAAACGGCTGGTACCCTCCGGTCTTGGCGCGCATCGCGTCGGCCCACCGGGAAGGCGACGCGCGATGACGAGCGAGGACACCACATCACTTGTTTCGTAAGTGAATGCGCCGGGCACGATACGGTCGATGAGGAAACCCGACGTCAAGAGCCTGGACTGGACGGAGTGCAACAGCTCGTCCGTCCATGCTTCTGCCAGGAGAGCGGGGACGGCGATGTGCACCTCAGCGGTATACGCCGCTAAGACCATGGCCACCTCGACGAAGCGCGCCATGCCATCTTCCGCGTACGGTGGATCGGCGACCACGACATCGAACGCCTCACCGTAACGCGCGGCGATGTGCTCAAAGTCGTCTCGTGCGGATAGGTCGGATCGCTCAATGCTCACCCGATCATTGAGCCCACGCTGGTCTGCCTCGCGCCGAACCAACGCGATGATTCGTTCGTCAATATCGAGAACTAGCAGCTTCTCCGGTGGTGCCAGGCGCAGCAGGGCAACGGATGCCAAGTCATCGTCACCGACAAAAGCCACCCGTGTTCGCGCCATCGGTCGCGAGGCACACAGCGCCAGCACCCGCCGGGCGAGCGAAACCGGATTAACATGACATTGATCGATAGCCGTATCAGCCGCGGGCCGAAGTGCGCACACCTCCTCGACAAGAGAAAGGACTCCTCCCGCAGGCTGTGGCGCACCACAACCCGAACACGGTGGTTCACCCCGTAAGACATGATGTGGAGTGACCAACTCGGGGAACAGCGCAATCGTTCCGGAGCGGACCTGGCACACACGCCTAGCGGTTTCGCTAGGTAGCGCGGCGCACTGCTCCAGACGATGCCGCACCACATCGGACAACGGTGTCACCAGCATGATGTCACCTCACGCTCTTTCATGAGCGACACCACGGGTTGCATGCTACCCGCATGAAGTGACCCTGGTAACGCGACTGTGCTTTTCACCGAGACAGTGACATTCTCATCGAAACGAACCATGCCATTCCTGGATAGCTTCACGGTACGGTCTCGCACGCCGCCGTCATCCTCGTAGTAAACATGCACGCCACGCCCACCGCTTGCCACAATATCAACAGGAGTTCCGCCGAGTGCTTCCACGAGAGAACGACACTCCGCGCGAGCATAGCGCGTGCAGAATGGACACACCGTCGCGCTACTCGATATCTGGCAGGCGTGGTGCGCCTGATGTAGGCGGTCACCGTCGATGTCGATTGGCACAAAACCGCCCAGTGGGGTAACCCTGCTTCCCCGAGCGATGAGATCCCTCGGTGTCGAAAAGCGCTGTGGCGTCCAAAGAATCCGCACAGGCGGCGCGGGAAGAAAGCCTACAAGTCGTAGCAATGTGTCCGCTGAATAAATCCTCGTGCGTTGCTGACCGATAACAAACCGGCCCCGCTCGGTGGGACGGGTGAGCACGAACCGCACGTGGTGACGGCCACTCGCCAAGGCGGCGCAAGTCCACGCGGGCACCGTCTGAGGCCACCACGTGCGGTACCAATCGCGAATAGCGTCGAGGTCCGGGCAGAAGAGCACCAGCTCTACCGAGGGAATCCTCATTTCGGCGAGCCGCCTGCCTGCTTCGCCCGAAGCTCCGGGAACAACCAGCACGATGTGCCGAAATCCGATTCCACGGTACTTCGTGATGATCTCGTCAGTGTCCGCATCGCTGAGTGAATGAGCCTTGATCTCAACAGGGACCGCTTGCCGCGTCCGGAAAACGAGGGCATCCAACTCGTACCTCGTGGCGAGACTCCCACGAAGTCCCCATCGAACGTTGACGAACACCGGACCAGGGAAAAGGCGCGCCACGTGGTGTTGAGCCGCGCGCTCGTAGAAGCGCGGCTCATAGACGGGCCCATGGCTCACCGGTCGATCACCTCGAAGCTGATCCACGCCACCGGATAACCCTTCTCAAGCTCCTTGGCGAACCAACGCGTGTACTCCACCACAAACTCTTCGCAACTCCGGTCAGACCAGCCATAACCAATCCGAGCCAGATCCTCGACGGTCACGCTCTGAAACGGACGCACGGCGACATCAATGATGCGCGCGGTGGCGAAAACAGTCGGCGCGCCGAAGCGGGGCCCATAGGTCAACGAGGCTCGCCGGACTTTCTCAAGCCGCTCGATCCACGAAGCACTCCGAGGGCGAGGCTCCAGCGTTTTCCGTCCGGTAAGGATATCCTCAACCGCGTCCTTGAAGAACTTAATAGCGGGCACGACCGCCCCACTCGAAGCTCGTGGCACCCTGTTCACCACTTCCCATCTAGCGCATCTCAGATCAGTACTGTCCATCCCATAGGTATTGCCAGCAAGCGCGCCGTATACGCCGTGGGCGGCCGAGCGGGTTAGCCCACACCAGGCCCCCGGCCCGGTGGTGATCGGCAGCGGCCCCGGGCGCCACACCCGGCAACGCGGCAGGCCGCCACAGCGTGGATGACGGACCCATCGCAGGCGAGCCCCGATGGTCAGGGGTTCGTAGCGTTGATCCACGACCGCCAGGAAACTGATCGTCGATCGGTCTCTCGCGCACAGCACGACACCGTAGGGGCGAGGCCGACGAGGCCGGCATCCACAGCCTGTGCATAGATGGAGTACAGACTGTCACGGGCAGGATGCCGACAGTGCTCGATAGAGTGGCCGATGACGGAAGTGGCGAAGAAGTACCAACGTGAGGCACTCGGAACGAGACTTTGGGCTCTCTTCGTAACCGTGCCGATCGCTGGGACCACTCATTTGACGTAGCATCTTTCCGAATGGGTTGTTTCGACAAGTCGAGCCAGTAACCGAGGGGCGTTCGCCCGTCGCCTCAACGACTCCGCCGACGCCTTGGGCCGCCCCGAACGCGTCCACCCCAAGACCCCCTACAAGTGGATCAAGAGAGAGATACCACGGTCGCCGTGGCGGTCGCTGGCCGCGCTGGTCCTCAGCAAGGAACTCGGCCGCCCGATCACCGTCACCGATCGGGGGTGGCAGCCCGACGACCTGGAATGCACCTCCGCCACCGCCGGGCTTCAGACGCCCTGGACTGCCACGGGGACCTTGCGCGCGGTGCAGGCGGTCACTGACGCTGGCCCCATGGACCGGCGACACTTCCTCCTGCTGACCGGCGCCTCAATCACCGCACCCGCCCACGAATGGCTCATCGCCCACCCCGCCGGGCACACCACCCGAGCGGCGGGAACATCCGTTCCCGCCGCCGTCGTCGACCACCTGGACCAGATCACCGCACAGCTGCGTCGCCTGGACGACCAGATCGGCGGTGGCCAACTGCTGCACCTGGTCCACGAACACCTCCGCTACGTCACCAGCCTGCTGCGCGAACGCCGCTACGACGACACCATAGGACGCCGCCTGTACGCCACCGCCGCTGAACTTCTCCGCCGGGCGGGCTTTGTCGCCTTCGACGACGGCCAGCATGGCCGCGCTCAGCGGTACTGGATCGCCGGCCTGCGCGCCGCCCACACCGCCGGCGACCAGGCGACCGGCGCCAACATCCTGGGGTTCATGTCCTGCCAGGCCAAAGACCTCACCGGCGGGCGAGAAGCCGCCCTGCTCGCCGAGACAGCCCGCACCGGATACCCGGGCGCCAGCAGCAAGGTCACCGCCATCCTGGCGCTGCGCGCGGCCGAAGCATCCGCCCACGACCAATCCGCAACCCCCGCTCGCCGAACGGCCGACACCCGCCGCGCGATCGACACCGCTTTCGACGCCCTCACCGGCGGGCTCTCACCCTCATCCGGGGACCCCGAGTGGAGCTACTGGATGGACCCGGCCCAAGCCCACGCCCAAGCCGGATACTGCCACCTGCGCATCGGCGACCATCCCCAGGCCCGCTACCACCTACGCCGCGCGCTCCGCCTCCAAGACACCAGCTACTCCCGCGAAGGCGCGCTCCGGCAGATCCTGCTCGCCACCACCCACCTCCAGCAACAACAACCCGACATCGACCCCGCGCTCGCCCACGCAGGCCGCGCCATCGACGCCCTCTGCGACCACGTCGACTCCGCCCGCTGCCGCGGCCACGTCTCCCACCTCACCCACGCCCTGACCCCCTACCGCCGATCGACCGGGGTCCGAGGGTTCCTCGACAGAGCACGCCCTCTGCTATCCCCGGCTTAACCCCTGGGCAAAGACCTTCAGAGGTCTTCGACGTAGCCGGCGGCAATATCTTCGGGTGGGTTGGTGTAGAGCTTGAGGTAGCGGTCGTTGGCGTGGCCGAGGCGGCGTTCGAGTTCGGCGCGGTTGTGGCCGGAGGCCTCCGACAGCAGGTAACCGAAGGTGTGTCGCAGATCGTGCGGGCCCAGAGTGCCAAGCCGGCGTTCGCGGTCGGTGGTTTCCCGGTCGTGGATGCGGCCGATCTCGCCGACGATCGTGTTGATCGACCGGGGCGACAACCGTCCTCCCGGGCGGCGCGCCGCAATCGACGCCGCTGCCAGGAACAGCGCGGCCGACCCGGGGTCGGTGTCGCCGCCTCGTTCGTGCTCGAGGTAGTCAGCCAGGGCTTGGCGGGTGTCGCGGCCCAAGAACACGATCCCGGCTGGTGCCGCCTTTGCCGCGCACGCCGACCAGCCGGGCCTTTCTCACCCCGCGCATCTCGCCGGGGGTGCCCGGGTCAAGCTGGTCCAGGTCCAGGCCCGAGACCTCGGCGCGGCGCAGTCCGGTGCCCAGGATCAGGTGGACGATCGCGCGGTCCCGCAGCGGCCGGTCGGCCGATGCACCGTGGACGCAGCGCCGCGGTGACGGCGGCCGGTGAGGTAGTGGAAACCCTCGATCCGGTCCAGGACGTTCTTGACCGCACGAACCTGGCCACCGGACAAGGCCCGCACACCGGGGGCCGGCAGCCGCAGCGGGCCGACCTTCTTCGTGGGGTCACCGTGGGGCAACAGCCCGGCGGTGGCGTGCACGCTCACCCAGGTGAACAGCGCCGACAGGTGCGCCAGATGGTTGTTGACTGTCGCGGGCGCCGTCGCGGCACCGACGCCGTCCTTGCCGACGTTGCCCTCGGCGGCCAGATGATCACGCCAGGCGGCGATCTCTCGCGGGGTGACGGCCGAAACCCGGTCGTGGCCCATCCCACCGTGGAACCATGTGATGAACCGGCGCAGGTGCCGGGTGATCTTCCCGGTGACCTCTGCGGATCGCACCCCCTGGACCGCGAGTCCCAGATACCGATCGGTCCACACAGTGAGGCTGTCGGGAGCCTCGATGAGGCCACCCGGGAGCCCGATTACCTTTCGTGAACTGACTTTGCCGCGATCCCGCCCCTGGGAGACGGCGGTCGAGCTCGGGGTCCGCGAAGCCATGGCTCCAGATTACTTCACAAAAGGAGCATTTCCTGAAGTGAACCGGAAGATGGTTCACCATGATCACTGCCCGCAGCCAGCCCAGCTCCCTTAGCGACAGTTTTCAAAGATCGTTGGTCACGGGCCGAGCTGTCCGAGAGTTGCTATCCCTCGTAGGGGCAATGAGGACGTGACCTTCGCTGATCCCGACGTGGTTGCGCTGGTGTTGCTATCCCTCGTAGGGGCAATGAGGACACGGCTCGATCGGGGACGCCGCACACAAAGCAGCGGTCTCGTTGCTATCCCTCGTAGGGGCAATGAGGACAACTACGCGCGCCCAATGGTGGCATATGGTGGCTAACGTTGCTATCCCTCGTAGGGGCAATGAGGACCGGCCTTGCCACCAGCGCAAGCAGGCCACCCCGACGTGTTGCTATCCCTCGTAGGGGCAATGAGGACGAGCCCGAGGCGTTCGGTGCGAATGGTGTGATGTCGTTGCTATCCCTCGTAGGGGCAATGAGGACGTGACCTTCGCTGATCCCGACGTGGTTGCGCTGGTGTTGCTATCCCTCGTAGGGGCAATGAG
>JBOHHF010000191.1:0-1869 GCA_050700495.1 Pseudonocardiaceae bacterium | reverse complement strand
TGGCGCAGCCGCCACCTCGGCCGCCGCGGCACGGCCCGCCTCGGTTGAGGTACCCGTGGTCCCAGCAGCTCCGGATCGACGCCGGGCCGGGCGCTCCCGCCGCGGTGCCCGAGCAGCAGCAGCGTTGGCAGCGTTTTCTACATCCCGCTCACGTCGCCCGCCGACCACGTCACCCTTGTAGATCCAGACCTTCACGCCGATCCGGCCGAAGGTGGTGCGGGCCTCGAACAGTCCGTAGTCGATGTCGGCTCGCAGCGTGTGCAACGGAACGCGGCCCTCGCGGTAGAACTCCGAGCGGGACATCTCGGCGCCACCCAAACGGCCCGAGCATTGCACCCGGATCCCCTTGACCTGTGGTGAACGCATCGCAGACTGGATGGCTTTACGCATGGCGCGCCGGAAGGCGACCCGGTTGGACAGCTGCTCGGCCACTCCCTGGGCCACCAGTTGAGCCTCCGCCTCGGGATTCTTGACCTCGAGGATGTTGAGCTGCACCTGCTTGCCGGACAGCTTCTCCAGCTCACCGCGAATCCGGTCGGCCTCGGCACCGCGCCGGCCGATCACGATGCCCGGGCGCGCGGTGTGAATGTCGACTCGCACCCGGTCGCGGGTGCGCTCGATCTCGACCTTGGCGATGCCCGCCCGCTCCATACCCTTGGCCAGCAGCCGGCGGATCGCGACGTCCTCTTTGACGTACTCCGCGTACTGCTTGTCCGCGTACCAGCGGGACTTCCAGTCGGTCGAGATGCCGAGCCGGAAGCCGTGCGGGTTGATCTTCTGACCCACTAGCGGGCACTCCTTGTCTGGGTGGAGTTGACCTTCTTGCTGGTGCCGCCACGAGACCGACCGGCGGTCCGCCGCTGCGCTACCGCCTCGACCTCCACCGTGATGTGGCTGGTGCGCTTGCGAATCCGGTAAGCGCGGCCCTGAGCACGGGGACGAAACCGCTTGAGCGTCGGCCCCTCGTCCACGAACGCTCTGGTCACCACAAGGGTGTCGGGATCCATGTCAAGGTTGTTCTCAGCGTTGGCCATCGCACTGGCCAGCACTTTCGAGACCGGACCGGAAGCGGCCTGCGGGGCGAACTCCAGCACCGCGAGCGCCTCACGCGCGCTGCGGCCTCGGATGAGCTCGACCACGCGACGCGCCTTCATCGGCGTCACGCGGACGTACCGAGCCCGCGCCACCGCGCGGGACGGCTCCTGCGCGGCCGTCGCGCCGGTTTGGTTACGGGCGTCCATGCGCTGCTACCTCTTCGTCTCTCTGATTCATCGCTGTAGAAAGAACCGCTCTAGCGGCGCCGTGCCCGCCGGTCGTCCTTGATGTGACCCCGGAAGGTGCGGGTCGGGGCGAATTCACCAAGCTTGTGACCGACCATCGCCTCGGTGACGAACACCGGGACGTGCTTGCGGCCATCGTGTACCGCGATGGTATGACCGATCATGTCGGGAATGATCGTGGAGCGACGCGACCAGGTCCGGATGACCTGCTTGGTACCGGCCTCGTTCTGCGCATCCACCTTCTTGAGCAGGTGGTCGTCGACGAACGGGCCCTTCTTCAGGCTGCGTGGCATTGTTCCTCCCTCCTGCTCAGCGCTTCTTGCCGGTGCGGCGGCGACGGACGATCAGCTTGTCGCTGGGTTGACGATGCCGGGTGCGGCCTTCGGGCTTACCTGCCGGGTTCACCGGGTGGCGCCCACCGGAAGTCTTGCCTTCACCACCACCATGCGGGTGGTCGACCGGGTTCATCACCACACCCCGAACCGTGGGGCGCTTTCCCTTCCAGCGCATCCGACCGGCTTTGCCCCAGTTGATGTTGCCCTGTTCGGAGTTTCCGACCTCGCCCACCGTGGCGCGACACCGGACATCG
>JBOHHF010000190.1:0-5476 GCA_050700495.1 Pseudonocardiaceae bacterium | reverse complement strand
ACCTCGGCCTGGATCCCGACACCCTCGTCGTATCCAGCGCGTTTGTGGATGAGGGGCCCACGCTCAAGCGGTTCCGCCCCCGGGCGCAGGGCCGGGCCTATCGGATCCGCAAGCGCACCAGCCACATCACCGTGGAGGTCGAAGCGGTGCCCCAGCGCCAGATAGCGCAGCGCGGGGCCGCCGGTCGGTCTCGTGGCGGGCAGGCAGGCACCAGCAAGAAGGCCACCCAGACAAGGAGTGCCCGCTAGTGGGTCAGAAGATCAACCCGCACGGCTTCCGGCTTGGTATCTCGACCGACTGGAAGTCCCGCTGGTATGCGGACAAGCAGTACAAGGAGTACGTCAAAGAAGACGTCGCGATCCGCCGGCTGCTGTCCAAGGGTATGGAGCGGGCGGGCATTGCCAAGGTCGAGATCGAGCGCACTCGGGACCGGGTGCGGGTGGACATCCACACCGCTCGCCCAGGCATCGTGATCGGGCGTCGCGGTGCGGAGGCCGACCGGATCCGTGGTGAGCTGGAAAAGCTGTCCGGCAAGCAGGTGCAGCTCAACATTCTCGAGGTGAAGAACCCCGAGGCGGAGGCCCAGCTGGTGGCCCAGGGGGTGGCCGAGCAGCTGTCCAACCGGGTCGCCTTCCGGCGCGCCATGCGCAAGGCGATCCAGTCGGCGATGCGCTCGCCTCAGGTCAAGGGCATCCGGGTGCAATGCTCGGGGCGTCTGGGTGGGGCCGAGATGTCCCGCTCGGAGTTCTACCGCGAGGGCCGCGTTCCGCTGCACACCCTGCGGGCCGACATCGACTATGGGCTGTTCGAGGCCCGCACCACCTTCGGCCGGATTGGCGTGAAGGTCTGGATCTACAAGGGTGACGTGGTCGGCGGGCGACGTGAGCGGGATGTAGAAAACGCTGCAAACGCTGCTGCTGCTCGGGCACCGCGGCGGGAGCGCCCGGCCCGGCGTCGATCCGGAGCTGCTGGGACCACGGGTACCTCAACCGAGGCGGGCCGTGCCGCGGCGGCCGAGGTGGCGGCTGCGCCAGACAGTGCGGCAGAGGTACCCCTCGAGGCGCCTACCGAGATAACCAACCCGGCTTCGGCTGAGGCTGCCACGACTGCTGCGTTGCCCATGACAGAACAGGCCACCAGTACCGGCGAGACAGATACCGCAGGACACGGGGAGGGCTGAGACATGCTTGTCCCACGCAAGGTTAAGCACCGTAAGCAGCACTCACCTGGTCGCTCGGGTATGGCGACCGGTGGCACTCAGGTCACCTTCGGGGACTACGCAATCCAGGCTCTGGAACCGGCCTATGTGACCAACCGGCAGATCGAGTCCGCTCGTATCGCGATCAACCGGCACATCCGCCGTGGCGGCAAGGTCTGGATCACCATTTTCCCGGATCGTCCGCTGACCAAGAAACCGGCGGAGACCCGGATGGGGTCGGGCAAGGGGTCGCCTGAGTACTGGGTGGCCAACGTCAAGCCGGGACGGATCATGTTCGAGATGACCTACCCGAACGAGACGGTGGCCCGCGAGGCGCTGCGTCGTGCGATCCACAAGTTGCCGATGAAGTGCCGGATCGTAACCCGTGAGGGGGTGGACTTCTGATGGCAGCCACCACCGCAGCGAGCGAAGTGCGCGAGCTCACCGACGAAGAACTGGTGTTGCGGCTGCGCGAGGCCAAGGAAGAGCTGTTCAACCTGCGCTTCCAGATGGCCACCGGACAGATGGACAACAACCGCCGGTTGCGCACGGTCCGGCACGACATCGCCCGCATCTACACCGTGATGCGTGAGCGTGAGCTGGGGCTGTCGGTGTCTCCGGACGCCATCGCAGGAAATGAGGGTGCGGCATGAGCGAGACCACCGAGACCACGACTGTCGGCTCCGCTGAGACGAGCGTCGCCGGCGCAGATACCGTGCGCTCCGAGTCGGCCCAGCCCGAAGGGCGAAGTGAGTCGGCCCAGCCCGAAGGGCGAAGTAAACGAAAGGTCCGTGAGGGCTACGTCGTCTCGGACAAGATGGACAAGACGGTTGTGGTGGCGCTTGAGGACCGCAAGAAGCACCCCCTGTACGGCAAGGTGATGCGGTCCACCACCAAGGTGAAGGCGCATGACGAGGCCAACAGTGCGGGCGTCGGCGATCGGGTGCTGTTGATGGAAACTCGTCCGCTGTCGGCGACCAAGCGCTGGCGGTTGGTCCAGATCCTCGAGAAGGCCAAGTGATCGACTGCGCGGCAGCTCGGATGAACTGCCCGGTGGACGTCAGCAAGACCCTGAGGCGCGAGAAGGAGTCGACGTGATCCAGCAGGAGTCGCGACTGCGGGTCGCCGATAACACGGGTGCCAAGGAGATCTTGTGCATCCGGGTGCTCGGCGGCAGCTCGCGCCGCTACGCCCGCATCGGGGACATCATTGTGGCGACCGTCAAGGAAGCCATTCCCGGCGCCAACGTCAAACGGGGCGACGTGGTCAAGGCCGTCATCGTGCGTACCGTCAAGGAGAAGCGCCGTCCGGACGGTTCTTACATCCGTTTCGACGAGAACGCCGCGGTACTGATAAAGCCCGACGGCGAGCCACGCGGTACCCGGATCTTCGGCCCGGTGGGTCGGGAGCTGCGGGACAAGCGATTCATGAAGATCATCTCGCTGGCCCCGGAGGTGTTGTAGCCCATGAGAGTACGCAAGGGCGACATGGTCCTGGTCATCGCCGGCAAGGACAAGGGCGCCAAGGGCCGGGTGATCCAGGCCTACCCGGACACCGGACGGGTGCTCGTCGAGGGCATCAACCGGATCAAGAAGCACACCCGGGTCAGCCGCACCCAGCGCGGCGCGCAAAGCGGCGGGATCGTCACGCAGGAGGCCACTATCGACGTGTCGAACGTCATGGTCGTCGACTCGGACGGCAAGCCGACCAGGGTGGGCTATCGAACTGATGACGAGGGCAAGCGCGTGCGCGTGTCGCGGCGCAGCGGCAAGGACATCTGAGATGACGACTGTAGAGGTGAAGGTACCCAGGCTCAAGGCCCGGTACCACGAGGAGATCGCCGTCGCGTTGGGCGAGCAGTTCAGCTATCCCAACCCGATGCAGATACCCAGAGTGATGAAGGTCGTGGTGAACATGGGCGTCGGCGAGGCCGCCCGGGACGCCAAGCTGATGGACGGCGCTGTGCGCGACCTGTCGACGATCACTGGGCAGAAGCCGCAGGTGCAGCGGGCCCGCAAGTCCGTCGCGCAGTTCAAGCTGCGCGAAGGGATGCCGATCGGCGCCAAGGTGACGTTACGCGGCAATCGGATGTGGGAGTTCCTGGACCGCTTGCTGACGATTGCGCTGCCCCGTATCCGGGACTTCCGTGGTTTATCGCCGACCCAGTTCGACGGCAATGGTAACTACACGTTTGGACTCAACGAACAATCGATGTTTCATGAGATCGATCCGGACAGCATCGACCGCCAGCGTGGCATGGACATCACCGTGGTCACGTCCGCGACCACCGACGAGGAGGGCCGGGCGCTGCTGCGCCGACTGGGCTTTCCCTTCAAGGAGAGCTGATGGCGAAGAAGGCGCTGATCATCAAGGCCGCGCGCAAACCCAAGTTCGCGGTGCGTGGCTACACCCGCTGCCAGCGTTGCGGGCGTCCTAAGGCGGTGTACCGGAAGTTCGGGCTGTGCCGGATCTGCCTGCGCGAGATGGCGCACCGCGGTGAGCTACCCGGCGTCAGCAAGAGCAGTTGGTAGGAGATCGCTATGACGATGACCGATCCGATCGCAGACATGCTGACCCGTCTGCGCAACGCGAACTCGGCCTATCACGACCGGGTCGTGATGCCGCATTCCAAGATCAAGGTGAACATCGCCGAGATCCTCCAGCGGGAGGGCTACATCTCGGGCTTCCATACCGAGGACGCAGTGGTGGGTAAGTCCTTGGTGGTCGATTTGAAGTTCGGCCCGAACCGGGAGCGCAGCATCGCCGGTCTGCGCCGGGTGTCCAAGCCCGGCCTGCGGGTGTATGCGAAGTCGACCTCGCTGCCCAAGGTGCTCGGTGGCCTGGGCGTGGCGATCATCTCCACATCCACCGGGCTGCTCACCGACCGGCAGGCCGCCAAGAAGCGCGTGGGCGGGGAAGTCCTCGCCTTCGTCTGGTAAGAGGGGAGCAGACGAGATGTCGCGCATCGGGAAACAGCCGATCACCGTGCCGGTCGGCGTCGATGTAGTCATCGACGGGCAGACCGTGACGGTGCGGGGCCCCAGGGGCACCCTGTCGCACACCGTGCCCGCGCCGATCACCGTGCAGCAGGCGCCCGACGGGACTCTGCAAGTCACGCGGCCCGACGATGAGCGCCGCAGCAAGTCGCTGCACGGGCTGTCCCGAACCCTGGTGGATAACATGGTCGTCGGGGTCAGCCAAGGCTACGAGAAGCGGATGGAAATTCACGGCGTCGGCTATCGTGTGGTGCTCAAGGGCTCGGATCTGGAGTTCTCGCTGGGTTACAGCCACCCGGTACCCGTGCTGGCGCCCGACGGCATCACCTTCACGGTTGACAGCCCGACGCGGTTCTCCGTGGCGGGAATCAGCAAAGAGACAGTCGGCGAGGTTGCGGCGACCATCCGCAAGTTGCGTCGTCCTGATCCGTACAAGGGTAAGGGCGTGCGCTACGCGGGCGAGAAGATCCGGCGCAAGGTCGGGAAGACAGGTAAATGATCATGGCTGAGGCAGCAACTCAAGCGGCCGGTACCAAAGCGACAGCGACCAAGGCAACAGGACGGCCGCGGGTCGGCAAGGATGTTTCGACCCGACGCCGGTTGGCTCGAGCGCGGCGACACCACCGGCTGCGCAAGCGGATCAGCGGTTCCTCGCAGCGCCCGCGCCTGGTGGTCAACCGCTCGTCCCGGCACATCGCCGTGCAACTGGTGGACGACCAGGCCGGACACACCCTGGCGGCGGCATCCAGCATCGAGCCGGACGTTCGTGCCCTGGACGGGGACAAGAAGGCCAGGGCCATCAGAGTCGGTGAGCTGATCGCCGCCCGGGCCAAGGCTGCCGGGGTGGACCGGGTGGTCTTCGACCGTGGCGGGCACGACTATCACGGTCGGATCGCGGCGCTGGCCGATGCTGCCCGCGGTGCCGGCCTGGAATTCTGACTGATAATGGACATCTCAAGTGCACTCAGGCTCCCGAACTCAACAGCAGAGTTGTTCGGCAGGCCGTGGACAGCTCTGCTGTTGAGTTCGGGAACAGTAAGGCTGGTGGCTAATCCCGCGAGGGTCTGCGGGGCAGGCACGAGACAGACAGGTACGAGACAGCAGCACGTGAGCAATGGAAGGAACGCCTGATGCCTGGACGCATGCGGCGAGAAGGCGGAGGCGAGCGCAGCGATCGTCGAGACCGCCGGGACGGTGGCCGCGGCGGGGCGGCCCAGCAGGAGAAGAGCCCGCACCTCGAGCGGGTGGTCGCGATCAACCGGGTGGCCAAGGTCGTCAAGGG
>JBOHHF010000189.1:0-12690 GCA_050700495.1 Pseudonocardiaceae bacterium | reverse complement strand
CCCTCCGCGAACCGATCACGCCGGTCGATCCCGACCCGGCGTTCGCCGCTGAGCTGCGCTCCCGCCTGGAGCGCGCCCTGCTCGCACCCGAAGGAGCACCCATGACCACCACCGTTGAGACCCCTTCGCACACCCTTGGTTGTTATATCGCCGTAAATGACGCCCGCAGCGCATTGAGCTTCTACGAGCTGGCCTTCGGTGCCCGGCGCCGCGGTGAGCCAATCGTGATGGACGACGGCCGGGTCGGGCACGCCGAGCTGGCCATCGGCGATTCGGTGCTCATGCTGGCCGACGAGTTCGCCGAGATCGGCCTGCTGTCCCCGCGGACCCGCGGCGGCCCCAGTCAGTCGCTGTACCTGCGGGTGTCCGAACCCGGCGCAGTGGATGCCATCGTGCGCGACGCGGTCGAGGCGGGGGCGCGGCTGGAGCGGGCTGCCGCCGATCACGACTACGGCCGCAACGCCGTCGTCGTCGACCCCTCCGGGCACCGCTGGATGATCTCCTCGTCCCCGGCCGCAACGCCCACCCCCAGGCACGGCGATCTCGCCTACCTCACGCACGCTGTCGCGGATACCGCCCGTGCTCGGGAGTTCTACGGTGCCGTGCTGGGCTGGACCTTCCGTCCGGGCCGGGTCGAGGACGGCTGGCAGATCGAGGGCACTTACCCGCCGGCCGGGATGCACGGCAGCGCGGACCCGGCCGGAATCGAGCCGGTCTACCAGGTCGACGATCTGGCTGCCGCGCTGGCCACAGTCCGTGACCACGGCGGCCAGGCCGGCGAGCCCCAACAGCACCCCTACGGCCGCATCGCCGCCTGCACCGACAACCAGGGCGTGCACTTCCAGCTCCTCCAGCGCCGTCCAGCGGGCACTCGTGCCAGATCACGCTCGCCCGTGCAGCGCGGTCAGCCTCTCGCACCATCGCGCCCGGAATGAGTGGTCAGGGTTCTCGGCGTGCGGGTGTTGTGGCTGAAGAATCCCTGCAGCTGGAAGTGGGTGCTGGTCCACACCCCGCAGGGGAACGCTGAGCGGCGCCACAATCGGCGCCAGCTGGAACGGGGGCAGGCGCGGCAACGCCCGGTGCGGGTGGCTGGCTGGTGGGCGAGCAGGATGGCCCGCAACGCGGCGAGGGCGCCGGGATCGTGACCGGCCCGTTCCAGCTCGGTGAGTGTGTCCCACACCCAGCGCACCACCATGCGTGCAGGAGGTCGCTCGGCCAGCCAGGCCAGCGTCTGCGCCGAGAGCTGCCCACGTCCCTGGGCCCACGGCCTGGGCAGGGTAGAAATGGGGGACCGAAGCCGGCTCATGCGTCGCCCCCCGCCTTATCGGAGGTGCCCGCCCACGGCAGGCGGCGCAGCTGGGGATGCAGGTGCTGACCAGATGAACGGACGGGTAGGCGTGCCTGCTGCGGCTGATGCTCGACGCTCGACGCCTCGTGGGGGTGGTGTGGAACCGGCTGGCCGCCAGGAGCGGGATAGCGCACGGGCGGGCTCGACCGGCGGCCAGCCGGGGTCTTGGTGGGGAACTGGGGGTCGGGTACCTGCAGCACCAACGACGCCAGCAGCTGTGGGTGCACCTCGGCCCTGACGTGGTCCAGCACAGCGGTACTTCCCTTTGGTCTGTCCTGGAGGTCCAGGAACGCGGTGTGCGGGCTGCCACAGGCGGGTCGTCGCTGCTCATCGACGTGGACGCCGAGCAGCGTCGCGCCCATCGATCAGTCAGCAAACCGCTGGTCCGGGCGTCGGGGAACACCCGACCGCGCTAGATCATCTCGCCCTGGCTCCAGGCAGACACCCAGGTCAGACACGGCGGATTAGTGCCGTGGCACTAGGTAGCTTCGCTCTGGTGCGGCTGGGGCTGATCGTGATAGATCCACGATGCGCGGCGCTCACCGTCTGCGCCAAGGGGAAAAAGGGGGATGTGCAGGTGAAGACCGCTGGGCCGGGTGGTTGCGCCCGGTGCGGGGCTGCGTTGCGTCGACGCGGCGCGCCGCAGGGTCAGCCATGGTGTGATCCCTGCCGCCGGGCCGGGCCGGATCCACGGCGGGAGCTGCCAGCGGGCTTTTACTGCCAGGATTCGATAGCTGCCGCGCTGATCCGCTATGACTTCGGCACTGTGTTTCGCCGGATCCGGATGACCACGGGCTGGTCGCAGCAGACCCTGGCCGAGGTGGTCGGCCTGGACCAGGCCCGGATCTCGGCGATCGAACGCGGCGTGCGCCGGCTGCGGGATGTGGCCCTGGTTGCCCAGGTCGCCACCGCCCTGTGGATCCCGCCGATCCTGCTCGGCTTCGGCGACCGGGGGACTACCCTGGGCGAGGCGGGGGGTGCTGGCCGGAAGCGGGTGAGGTGGGTGGACCGCAGAGACTTCGTGCAGCACGTCGCGACCCTGGCCCTGGGCGCCATCGGCGCGGCAGCACTGGACATCGACCGGCTGACCGCACTGCTGCCGCATGTTGATCCCACCGGTGCCCGTCACGTGGGGGCCTCCGATGTGGCCGTCATCGAGCAGGCCACCGCCGCCTTCAGCGCCCAGGACTTCGCCACCGGATCGGGACCGGTGCGCGATGTCGCCGTGGCGCAACTCCGCGCGGTACTGCCGTTGCTGGGCGCCCAGATGACCCCCGAGGTGCGTCCTCGGCTGTACCTGGCGACCGCGCGGCTGGCGACCCAGGGGGGGTGGATGTGCTTCGAGGTCAACCAGCACGAGGCGGCCCGGCAGCTGTGGATGATCGCTCTCGATGTTGCCCGAAATACTGACCACCCGCTTGGCACCGACCAAACTGTGTTCGTGCTCTACGACATGGCGATCCAGGCGGTTGAGTTGGGCCGCCCTGACGAGGCGCTGCGTCTGGTCCACCTCGGCCACGCCGCCGCGACGGGATCACATCCCGTCTCCGCGGCCACCACCAGCTGCCTGACGAACATCCAAGCCCGCGCCCACGCGGCGAAGGGTGACGCGGCGGCCTGCGACCAGGCGTTAGGCCAGGCAGCCGAGCACTTCAGCGGCATCGACCCGGCACACAACCCGTGGGCCAATTTCCTCGACGACACCATGCTCACCTCCTATCAGGGTGATGCCCACTACGGACTGGCTCTGGTCAGCCGTGATCCGCAAGCTGCCAGCCGTGCGGTGCCGCTGCTGCGCCACACCGTGAACGAATTCGGCGACGACTACGCCCGGCCCCGAGCACTCGATCTCACAAGTCTCGCTGGAGCGCACGCCATCGCCGGGGACACCGACACCGCCGTCAGAGTCGGCCACCAAGCCGTCGACGCGGTTACGGCACTGTCCTCGCCACGGACGTATGACCGGCTGCGCATCCTGAATGCCGCGCTGGAGCCCCTGCACACCAGCGCCGGTGTCGCCGAGCTCCGGGACCGCCTGAGCGCGACCGCTACCTAGATGAAGAGTAAGTCCGGTTACCTTCTGTGACTGCTTAGCTGAGAGTGTCCACATGACCGCTGTAGATGTATCTCTTCCATTCGGATTGGCGTGGCTGCCCGGGAACCCGTCCCTATCGAGGGCGTCGACCTGACCACGTTGGTTCACGACCCCGTCCGGCAGATCACGCTGGTTCGGGATGGGGAGACCGACACGTTGATGCCGTGGTGTAAGCACTCGACTGGGAAGACGAACACCAACAGCAACACTGACGGCAAGGGTGGCCCGGAGACCGACGAGGACTACACCGAGGATTGAGGTGCGCCGCGGTGAGCCGGTCGGTGTGGGTGGTGACGCGGTCTCTCGACGCGACAGCCGACGTGGTGATCGATGAGCTGAACCGTCGTGGCGTGCCGGTCGTGCGGTTCGACCTGAACGACATCACGGTAGCCGCCGAGCTGGTCGGCTCCGGCTGGGTAGGTCAGCTGCGTACCCCGACCCGGACGGTCCGGATCGAGGAGGCGATCGGTATCTACTATCGGCGACCCTCCCGACCGGTAGCGCCACCGGACACCAGTCCCGAGATCGGCGCGTGGATCGAGACTGAGACCCGATGGGGGCTGCGTGGTCTGCTGGCCGCTTTGCCCCGTAGCCTGTGGGTCAATTGGCCGCCAGCGGTTCATGCGGCCGAGCACAAGCCCTATCAGCTGATCACCGCTGCTTCGTGCCACCTGCCCGTCCCCCGGACAGCCATCGTGAATGATCCCGACAGCGCGGCCCGTTTCGCTGACGCTGCGGGTCCAGTGCTGTACAAGGCGTTCCGTGGCAAGCCCGTGCTCATTGATGGCCGGACCCATCTCACCTATGCGACACCCGTCACCGCCGAGCAATGCCGCGCGGAGACGGTCCGGATGGCCCCGATCATGCTGCAAAGCCGCATTGACAAGGCGTGCGATGCGCGGGTCACCTGTGTCGATGGACGTCTTTTTGCCATCACGCCACGCGGTCCCGGTGGTACAATTCCGCTGGATTGGCGGGTTGACCACGATGCGATTACTTGGGAGCCGATCGAGGTCCCGGCTCAGGTGCAGGCCGCACTGGTAGATTTCGTTGGTCGCCTGGGTTTGCGGTTCGCCGCGTGTGACCTTTGTGTTGACCGTGCCGGGGTATGGTGGCTGATTGAGGCCAATGCTGCTGGTCAATGGGCTTGGGACCATCCGCTACGCGACGTGATCGCCTCGGCTATCGCGGACGGCCTTTCCCGGGAGAGGATCTCGCCGTGATCGCTGGCCGATCCGTTGCGGACCTGCGGAACTCCTTGGCGGATCAGCTCGGCCAGCAGGCGTTGGTCACCGACCTCGGGTGGCGGGAGGCCTTCGCTGCTGTGCCCCGGGAAGTCTTTGTGCCCTTCTATTTCCAGCCCTGCCGGGGGCGACCAGGCTGGCGGCTAGTCGAGGGTGGGCAGGAATGGCGCGAGGGTGTCTACGCTGATGATGCGCTAGTCACCCAGATCAACGGCAGCGACGATGCTGTTGCGGCCGCCCGCCGGGGGGAGACTGTCGAAGGCACGCCCACCTCATCCAGTTCGGCGCCCAGCCTCATGGCCGCCATGTTGACCGTGCTGGAGATGCAGGAGGGTCACCGGGTCCTTGAGATTGGCACCGGGACCGGCTACAACGCCGCCCTGCTGGGCTATCGTCTCGGTGACCCGAACATCACCACCATCGAGGTCGACCCAGCGTTGTCTCGTCGCGCTCGTCAGGCGCTCGCCACTGCCGGGCATCACCCCCGGGTGGTTTGCGGGGATGGCGCGGCGGGCGTCGCGCAGGCAGTTCCGTACGACCGGGTGATCTCCACCGTTGCCCTATCCCGTGTCCCACCCGCGTGGCTGGAGCAGACCCGGGAAGGCGCGCTGATCCTTATCCCGCTGAGCTTCGCCGGGCACGGCGGTCTGATGGCGCTGCTTTCCCGCGATGCCACCGGCGGGGCGAGCGGACGGTTGCTGTCCCAGTACGGCGGGTTCATGGCTGTTCGGGCCACGCCCACGCCCACTCCCCCCAAAATCCGGCCGCACCTGCTCGAGACATCGCGGCCCACCGACGTGCCGCCAGAGGCCCTGAATGACGGTCACCCGGCTTCCTTCTACCTCTCGCTACGCACCCGGCCATACCAGGTCATCCAGTTCATCCCAGACGATGACAGCGCAACGGTCCAAACCTGGGGCCAGGGCGCGGACGGGTCTACCTTCGCTCTCACCCGTACTCAAGGCCTGACCCAGGCCGCAGCCAGCGGCCCCCTATGGGACGCACTCGAAGCCGCCTACACCGAGTGGCGGGAACTCGGCCGGCCAGAACGTGACCGCTTTGGCGTTACCGCAGGGCAACAACAATGGGTGTGGTTGGATCAACCGGACCATGTGATCGCCGAATTAGCTGAGTGAGCCAGACGGTTGCGGCATCATGTTCCACCGAATCCGCGCCGCACAGCACTGGAGTCGACGAGACGATGCTCACTGCCAAGCAGGGCGACGTTCACTACGAGCTGGCTCCGGCCAGCCGTGCTCCGCAAGCTGCTCTGAGATCACCCTCGCAGGCCTGTTGGTCACTGACCCCGACCTGTGCTTGACCTCGACCGGTGACGCGATCGCCACCGGCACCGTCGCCGCGCGCGCCCGCGTCGAGCACCTGATGAGCGACGCCTCTGCGATGGCGCATCGGCACTCGGGCCGCTACCTCGCGTTGTCCACGAGTTCCTGAGCGAGTCGTTGTTGACAATCTGGCGGTTCGCGTTGTGTTAGCGGGTCCGCGCTGGTGCGGGTGCTCAGGCTTGCCCGATCTAGGGTGGTGTGCAGGGCCGGAGGTATTGTTGGTTGTCTGGTAGCCCATTTGCGGCTGGGGGTGTGGTGGCTCGCGTCTTTATCAGTTATGCCACGTCGGATCGGGTGGTTGCTGATGAGGTGTCGGGGTGGCTGCGGGCGGCCGGCCACGAGCCGTTCCTTGCTCATGATCATCGTGAGGGGATCGGTCTGGGGGAGGACTGGAAGCAGCGCCTCTACCGCGAGCTGCAGGCAGTGGACGCGGTGATCGGTGTGGTGACGGAGTCGTTCGTGTCCTCGGAGTGGTGTTTTGCCGAGGTGGGGATTGCGGATTCGCGGGGGTGCCGGCTGATCCCGCTGCGGGTTGAGGCGGGTGTGGTGCACCCGCTGATGCGGGAATTGCAGTATGTGGACTATCACGCGGATCCGCAGCAGGCCCGGGACCGGGTGCTCCAAGCGGTGCGGTTGCTGGATGGTAGTGGTAGCTGGCGGGAGGGTGATAATCCTTTTCCCGGGTTGGAGCCGTTCACTGCGGCGCTGAGCCAGACGTTTTTCGGTCGCGCGGTGGAGGCCCGCGCGGTGGGCAACCAGCTGCGGGCGATGGGCAGCGCGGGCCGCGCCGGTGGGGTGCTGGCGGTGGTCGGGCCCTCCGGCTGTGGGAAATCGTCCTTGCTCAACGCTGCGGTCGGGCCGCTGCTGGGCCGTGATCCGGCCTGGTTGCGGGTGCCGACGGTGGTGCCGGGCACCGATCCATTACCGGAGTTGGCCCGGGCGTTGGCGGCCACGGCCGTCCGGATGGGGCTGAGTTGGTCGGCCGAGGGGGTGCGCGATCGGTTAGAAGCGGGTGCGGATGGTCTGCGGCGAGTGGCCGATGATCTGCTGGCCGCCGAGCCGGGCACCGATCAGCAGCGGCGGTTGCTGGTGATGATCGACCAGGCGGAGGAGTTGTTCACCCGGACAACCCCGACCGCTCTGCACCAATTCACCCAGCTGCTCAGTGGCGCGATGAGCGCTCCGGTGCAGCTGGTGGTGGTGATGCGCTCGGAGTTCCTTGATGACCTGCGCACGCTCCCCGCGCTGACTGATAGGCCGATCGAGGCGTACGTGCTGGCCCCGCTGGGCCGGGAAATGTTGCGGGAGGTTATTGAACGGCCCGCCAAGGTGGCCAGGCTGCGTTTGGATGAGGGGCTGGCGGCTGCGTTGGTCGCTGATACCGGCAGTGGTGAGGCCCTACCGCTGCTGGCCTTCATCCTGCGTCAGCTCGCCGAGGATCTGCCACCCGCAGGCACCTTAAGCCTGTCGCGTTATCGCGAGCTCGGTGGTGTCCACGGTGCGCTGGCCCGGCATGCCGGTGAAGCACTGGACGAAGCGGTCCGGGTCAGTGGTCTGGCCGAATCCGTGGTGCTGGCCGGGCTCACTGGTCTGGTCACCGTCGATGACACCGGCCGGCGCGCCCGGCGGCGGATCAGGCTCCCTGGTCCCGCTGAGCCGCTGCGGCTCGCGCTGCAGGTATTCGTGGACCGGCGCTTGCTGCTCAGCGACACCGACGAGAAGGGCCAGGTATGGCTGGCCGTGGCTCACGAGGCGCTGCTCACCGGGTGGCGCCCCCTGGATACCGCGACCTCGGACATTATCGTTGCCCTGCGCGCCGCCCGAGCGGTCGAGCAAGCGGCCACGGAATGGAACGACGCGGGCCGGCCCGAGCACTACCTGTGGGATGACCAGCGGCTCACCGCGACTCTGGTGACAGTGGGCATGACCGGCGACGGCGGCAACCACAACCCTGCCGCACCTGCGATCGTCACGCTTGATGACCAGGCTCGGGCGTTCCTCGACGCCACCGCCCGGCGGGTCAGCAGGGTAAAAGAGCGCGAACGGCGCCGCCGCACCCGCACCATCGCCGTGCTCTCAGCCCTGCTACTCGTCGTGAGCGCCACGTCGATCTACGCGCTCTACCAGCGCAACACCGCACAAACCCAACGCGACACCGCCATCCTCAACCAGATCACCATCCAAGCCGACCGGCTGCGCGCTGCTGACCCGTCCCTCTCCGCCCAACTCGGCCTCACCGGCTACCGCATGCAACCCACCCCGGACCTGTACACAGCCCTGATCACCACCCAGAATGCCGTCTTGTCGACCCCGCTGACCGGCCACACCAACTTCGTCTTCTCGGTGGTGTTCAGTCCGGATGGGCGCACCCTGGCCAGCGCCAGCGACGATCAGACGGTGCGGTTGTGGAATGTGACCGATCCGGCGCAGCCCACCCCCCTGGGCCAGCCGCTGACCGGCCACACCAACTCCGTCTCCTCGGTGGTGTTCAGCCCGGATGGGCGCACCCTGGCCAGCGCCAGCTACGATCAGACGGTGCGGTTGTGGAATGTGACCGATCCGGCGCAGCCCACCCCCCTGGGCCAGCCCCTCACCGGCCACACCAGCACCGTCTCCTCGGTGGTGTTCAGCCCGGATGGGCGCACCCTGGCCAGCGCCAGCGCCGACCAGACGGTGCGGTTGTGGGGGATGAACGTCGACCAAGCTATTCAGCGGATCTGTGCCCTCACCACGAACGCCCTCACCCCCGCGAAATGGAACCAGTACCTGTCACCGGACCTGCCCTATCAGCCGCCCTGCCCGTAATTCACCACGGCCAGCCCACGCAGCGCCAACGACGCCAGCGTCTCAGACACGGCGGCTAGTGCGATGGCACTAGGTGGATTCGCTCTGGTACCGCCGGACCGGATCGTGGTAGATCCACGGTGCGCAGCGCGCACCGTTTGCGCCAAGGGAAAAGGGGGGATGTGCGGATGACGACCAGTGAGCCAGGTTGCTGTGCACGGTGCGGGGCTGCGTTGCGTCGACGCGGCGCGCCGCAGGGTCAGCCCTGGTGTGATCCCTGCCGCCGGGCCGGGCCGGATCCGCGGCGGGAGCTGCCAGCGGGCTTTTACTTCCAGGATTCGATGGCTGCCGCGCTGATGGGCTATGACTTCGGCACCGTGTTTCGCCGGATCCGGATGGCCACGGGCTGGTCTCAGCAGCCCCTGGCCGAGGTGGTCGGGCTGGACCAGGCCCGGATCTCGGCGATCGAACGCGGCGTGCGCCGGCTGCGGGATGTCGCGCTGGTGGCTCAGGTCGCCACCGCCCTGTGGATCCCCCCGAACCTGCTCGGTTTCGGCCACCCAGAGACTACCGTGGGCAACGCGGGGGGTGATGGACGGAAGTTGGTGAGTTGGGTGGACCGCAGAGACTTCGTGCAGCACGTCGCGACCCTGGCCCTGGGCGTCACCGGCGCGGCCGCACTGGACATCGACCGGCTGACCGCGTTGTTGCCGCATGCTGATCCCACCGGGGTTCGCCACGTGGGGGTCTCCGATGTGGCCGTCATCGAGCAGGCCACCGCCGCGTTCGTCCGGCAGGATTTCGCCACCGGAGCCGGACCGGTCCGAGACCTCGCCGTGGCGCAGCTGCGCTCGGTGCTGCCCCTGCTGAGCGCCCAGATGACAGCCGAGGTGCGACCCCGGCTGTACCTGGCCACCGCGAGCCTGGCGACAACGGCAGGCTGGATGAGCTTCGAGGTCAGGCAGCACGACGACGCCCGACGGCTGTGGATGATCGGGCTGGATGTCGCCCGCGCCGCCGACCACCCACAGGGCAGCGACCTCGTCGTTTTCCTGCTGCATGACATGGCGTTGCAGGCAGTGCACCTGGGCCGCCCGGAGGAGGCGCTGCGTCTGGTCCACCTCGGCCACGCCGCCGCAGCCGGACCGAACCCGGTATCCCCAACCACCACCTGTAAATTGATCAACGTTCAAGCTCTGGCCCACGCTGGCCAGGGCGACGCGGCGGACTGTGACCGGGCGCTGGGCCAAGCCACCGAGCACTTCAGCAGCATCAACCCGGCGACCACTCCGACGTGGTGCGCCTACCTCGATGAAACCCGCCTCGCCTCTTTCCAGGGCGACGCCCACTACGAGCTGGCTTTAGCCGGCCGTGACCCGCGAGCTGCCGGGCAGGCGGTGCCGCTGTTGCGCCGTGCTGCGGACCATTTCGACCCCGACTACGCCCGACTCCAAGCAAGCTCGCTCGCGAAACTTGCCGGGGCCCACGCGATCGCCGGGGACGCCGACACTGCGGTCACCGTCGGCCACCAGGCCGTCGATGCAGTCACCGCGCTGCACTCCCCCCGGGCCTACGACCGGCTTCGCGTCCTGAACGCCGCACTGGAACCCCTGCACGCCAGCGCTGGTATCGCCGAGCTGCGCGACCGCCTGAGCGCCACCGCCGTGTGAGCCGACCCGACGGAGGGAGAACCCGTCGCCTGACAGCCCCACTCCGCTGTGGCGTGATCCGCTGTTCAGCCCGGGCGACCGGTTCCCGCTCGGCCCGCCGGAGGGGCACTGGGTCGGCGGTGAGGATGCACCAAGCGGACCCACAACGCGTCCGTTCTCGCTACGGGGCGTGGTGACGGGAGCGCGAATGGATGCCGATCTCAGCTTGCACTACGGGTACTGCGCGGACCGGCAGGTCGGTCACGTCGGGTACCACCGATGGGCAGCCGGGCCAGGCACCTCCCGAAGAGATGACCAACCCTGATTACCAGACCGACTGACCAGTCACGATGACCGTCCTCATCCTGGCCCGCGAGATCGAACCACGGATCGACCGCGTGGTTAACGGTTTGCGCCGTGAAGCGCTGTTGATTCGAGTGAGAGTGAGAGTGACTATTCGGCGGTCGATAGCATGCGGCACGAAGCACGCTTGTCTCTGTACGTTGATGCTGTACGTTGATGTCATCCAGGGAGACCCTGCATGGCTGTTCGTCCACCGTCCGATGCTGCGTCCGTTGGACAGTGCCCCTGGTTGTGAGAGCATCGTGGAGCCGCAAGCAACAGGTCGAGGGCTTGGTCAGCGGGCGATGCCGTCGGCCCCGGGCCATGGAGCAGAGAACGAGATGGCGATTTCTGAGTTCGTAAAGCGCAAACTGTCGATCGGGTTCTATCGCTTCGACTACGGCAAGGACGGTCTCGTCAGTGAGAACGACTTCGTCCAGCTCGGGCAGAAAGTGGCGAAGCTGCAGGGTCTCGACACCGACAGCGTGGAGGCGGCTGGCATCATTGAGGCCCATCGGGGCTGGTGGGACGCCTACTTCAAGGACGCAGACGGCGACGGCGACGGTCAGGTGACTCTCGAGGAGTTTCTTGCCGCGATTGGCGCCTGGGTCGGCAGCAATCCCGACGCCTCTCGCACGCCATCGCCGGCGACAGGCTGGTCTTCGACACCATCGATCTGGACGATGATGGGAAGCTCAGCCTCGACGAGTTCTCGCTGTACCTCCAGGCGTACGGCTTGGCAGCGGCGGACGCCGCGACGGCGTTCGAGCACCTCGACCTCGACAGCGACGGGTACATGTCTCGTGACGAGTTCGCCAAGAACATGAGTGAGTACTACATCTCGGAGGACCGGCCGGCGCCGAGCGAGTGGTTCTTCGGCGGCCACTGACAGACACCGCCGATTTCCGGAAGCGCGTGCCCAGACCGACACCGATTACCGCAGTCTGTCTCCAGTACGCGGTATGGGCGGCGAGTAATGGCGGACGGGCGCACGGCGACGGTTCGGATATGCAGGAAGCGTGGGTGGTGACGGGCCGATGACGTCCTACCTGGAGGTGCGGGGACCATCCGGGGTCGAGCTGGTGCCGTTATCCGGCGATCGTGTGGCGATCGGCCGCGGGCCGGACAACACGATCCGCCTCGATCACGACCGTCAGGCCTCGCAGCTGCATGCCGTGATCGAGTCGATCGGCAGTAGCTGGTGCGTCCGAGACCTCGGCAGCCGCAACGGCACCCATCTCGGTGACGACCGCATCCTCGGTGATCGGGTGCTGCGGCACGGTGACGAGCTGCTACTCGGCCAGACCCGGGTGACGTTCCGGTCGGAGGGACCGTCCGGCGTCGCGCCCACCGAGGGTGCCGCGCCGCCCCCGAGCTGACCCGCCGGGAGCGCGACGTCCTGCGCGCACTGTGCCGGCCGCTGTTCGGCGGGCAGATGTTCGCCGAGCCCGCGTCCATGCGCCAGATCGCCGCCGAGCCGGTCGTCGGGGAGGCGGCGGTGCAGCAGCACCTGCTGCGGCTGTACCAGAAGTTCGACCTGCACGAAGACAACGCGCGCCGCCGGGTGCTGCTGGCGAACGAGGCGATCCGCCGCAGCGCCGTGACCATCACCGACCTGCGGCCCGGCGGCTGAACTACCGCTTCCGCCGCTGAGGGCGTCGGGCGCCCGTCGTTGCAAGATCGTGTGCAACGTTGATCTGCACGGTTGCCCGTCGATCTCCCGAGCTGGCAGCTAGGCGCGGGGCCGTGGCGACCTGGTGGGGCCGACGATGCGGAAGCCCCTGGGCTGGTCGTGGCCCCGGCGCTGATCTTCTCCGGCTCTGCTGCCCCGCGGAAGGTCGGGGTGGATCCGTTGCGGAGGTGCCGCTACCGGCAAGTTTGGGGG
>JBOHHF010000188.1:0-7055 GCA_050700495.1 Pseudonocardiaceae bacterium | reverse complement strand
CGCCGACGAGCTTCTGGCCGGGCGTCTCGGCGGTGAAGTCCTGGCCGACGAGGTCGGGGATGTGGTGCTCACGCCCGTCCTGCTCGGTCAGGCCGGCCTGCCACGGGCGGGGCTGGCAGGGCTGCAGGCCGAACCCGGCGGCGAGCGGGTTCGGCCGCGCCCACGGCGTCGCCGCCGGCGACCTCGGACAGGCCGACGTCAGGAGTCGAGCGGTTTCCAGGTCAGGCCCCTGCCGGTGGGTGATACGCCGAGCCAGCCCACCCACCACCGCCGAGCGACTGACCGGCCAGCCGGTGCCGGACGACGAGCCGCTGGCGCAGACCCGGCGCCGCGCCGGCGGTAGCCGGTGTATCGGGTCACCACCCGTGGGGCGGCGACTGCTCAATGCGGCAGCGACGGGCCGAACGCATGCCGGGCCAGTGCCCGCATCCCGCTGCGGTGCCGCTTGCGCGCCGCGGTCGGCAGCAGCGTCAGGGCGTTGAGCCGCGACGAGGTGTGCCGGCGCGCGATCCGGGCCGCCCGGTGCCAGCCGCGAGACTGCATCCGGGCCGCCTCCTCGAGGAAGAACGCGCGTTCCTCGACGAACCTGCTGCCGTCCAGCGCCCGCCATGACGAGTCACTCGCCCGGTGCCGGCGGTAGAAGAAGCACACCTCGGGATCGACCACCATCCGCGCACCGCGCTCGACCAGGTCGAGCACCAGGGCAAGATCCTGCACCACGTTGAGACCCTCGCGAAACCCGACCTCACGACCCGCCGCAGAGCGCCAGGCGACGGACGGGAAGTAGAGCCAGTTGCCCCGCAGCAGGCTCGCCGCGAGCTCCTCACCACCCAGCTCGGTGCGTACACCCACGCGCGGTGCGTACAGCAGCCGCTTCGCGGCGTCGACCAACCCCCGGGCGGGGGCGCCGTACTCGTCGATGACCTGCACCCCGGGCTGGACGATGGCGGCCCGGGGAAACTCCACGAACGCCGCGCGGACGCTGCTCAGGTAGTTCGGGAGCATCAGGTCGTCACCCCCTATGATCACGATCACGTCGTGCTCGAGGAGGTCCACACAGCGCTGGAAGTTGCGGTTGGCGCCCAGATTCTGCTCGTTGCGCAGGTACCGGATGCGCTCGTCACCCAGGGACGCGAACCAGTCCGCGATGCCGGGCTCGGGGCAGTGGTCATCGACCACGGTCAGCCGCCAGTCCGGATCCCACTGCGCCAGGACACTGCGCACCGTCGCCTGCATCAGGTCCACCGGCCCGTAGTAGGGCAGCATGACGTCGACGGTGCTCACGGTGCGTGCTCCTTGAGGACCTCCCATTCACTCAAGGGTGCCGCGCCGATTCGCCCCCCTTGAACATCTGCTCCCAGGAGTCGACCGAGGTGAGCTCTGGCACCGCCGTGCGGTAGTGCTCCGCCGTGACGTCCCACTCCGCGATCAGTCGCCGGTAGAGCACCACCGTGCGGGCGAGCAAGGCACGGAACTGCTGCGGGTCCCGCCTGCGGAAGGCGACCCCGCTGCCGTCGGCGTTCGACACGGTGGCGGAGTCGACCATGCCGAGCAGGAACCACCGGGCGTTTCGGGCCGGCACGTTGATCTGCGGGCGCAGCCGGGTCTGGGGCGCCGGTGAACGCAGGTGCCGGGAGATCGTGGCCATCGCCCGCTTGGCGATGGCGGCCGGGTGCACCGGCGCCTCGAGCAGGCGCTCGATACGAACCGGATCGAACAACGGCATGGGCAGTTGCTGGGCCGACGGAAGGATCCGAGCATCGTCATAGCCTTCGCGCAACGTACGGACCGCGGGCAGCCCGTCGCGCAGGGAATCGAACAACCCTTCCGGCCCGGCAAGGAAATCCTCGATCGACTTGTGGTGCAACGCCACGGTCGAGTACTCCATCGCCATCAGGTGCTTGAAAGTGGTGCGCAGGCCATCTTGCACAAGCGCCCGGCGGACGTCATAAGTGCTGTGCAATGCCAGTGTGATCAGCCGGTTGCGCAGGTGAAAATACGCCGTCCAGTCAGTCGCGTCGTCCTTGTCCGTCCAGGGCATGTGCCAGATCGCCGAGCCGGGCAAAGTAACGGTCGGGAAACCACACTCACCGGCGCGCAGCGCGTACTCCGCGTCATCCCATTTGATGAAAAGCGGCAGCGGCAGGCCGGTACGTTCGAGCACCTCGCGGGGAAACAGGCACATCCACCAGCCGTTGTAGGTGGAGTGGATGCGAGCGTGCAGCAAACGTTGCTGGCGCAACGTCAGCTTGGCGAAGTCGTGCTCGTAAACCGAGCCAGGTGCCGGACGCCAGAAACTGGTCCGCAGATCCACGATCTCGCCCATGGCGTGCAGCTGGCTGCGAACCTGCAGGTTCAGCATCTGCGCGCCGACGATCACCGGCGAGGACGTCGCGCTGGCGAAGGCGTGGGCGCGCAGCACACTGTCCGGCTCCAGCCGGACGTCATCATCCATCAGCATCACGTGTTCGACGCCGGTGGTGCGCAGCGCTTCGAGCATGCCGCGGGCGAACCCGCCCGAGCCGCCGAGGTTCTCCTGGTCGATCACCACCAGCCGGTCACCGAACTGGGCCGCGACCGAGGCGAACCGCTGGTGATCCTGAACCTTGACACTGCCCTGATCGACGACGAAGACCTTCGCGATGACGTCGAGCACCGCCTGGTCCTCGGCCAGCGCGGCCAGCGCGGTGACACAGTCGGCCGGCCGGTTGAAGGTCGTGATCGCCACCGCCAGCGGGCGATCCGGCAGTGGCTCGTCGATGATCCATGCGGCATCGGAGATGGTCAGTGACTCGCGCATGGTGGCGACGTCGAACCAGACCCAGCCACCGTCTTCGAACGGCGCGAGCGACTCGCGGAACTCCAGCTCGATGGTGCCGCTCCCGGCGTCGAGTTGCTTACCCTCCAGGTGCACGACGTCACCGTTGGCCTTGGAGCGGTAGAGGTCCACCCGCCCAGCGCCACGCACGGACAGCCGCAGTGCCACCTCCTCCACGCGGGTCCAGCGCTTCCAGTAGCTGGCCGGGAAGGCGTTGAAGTACGTAGCGAACGACAGCTGGCTCCAGGGCGGCAGGGTCACTGCTGAGCGCGAGACGACTTCCGAGGTGCGACCGTGCAAGGACTCTGGTTCATCGAGGTACAGCGGGCGCACATCCGGCGGATCGTCTGCCCGGGGCATCACCACCCGGTGCAGGACGCGTTGCATGGACACCGCACCCGCGGTGGGGCCGACGCGCAGCGAGCTGACATCCGACAGCTTGCTGTCCGCTGCGTTGTTCCGCGCCGCTTCCCGGCGCGCGGCGCGCTCGATCGCCGTCGGCACCGCGATCTGATCCTCAGGGATCTGATCGTCGGGGACCTGATCGTTGGGCTCGCCTGCCACCTTCACCGGCGGACCGCTCGCTTTCCTGGTTGCCACGTGATCCCTTCCCACGTCGGCCCGCCCTCAGTCCTAATCTTCGCAGATCGGGCAGAGTGCACCGCAGGGCGACCTATGCGTGAGTACCTGCCCAAGTTACCGAGCCCCCTCTGCGCGGCCCGACCGCACCCGTAATGGGTCGAGATCCAACGCGTAGATGGTGACCGAGCCGCTGGTGAACACCGGAACCAGCCCGGGAAGTCCGGCCAGATCGGCAAGACCAGGAGCGAGGCTGAAACCCGCGGTCCCCGCCCAGCCCTCGGGTGATCCGGCGGAGCCGATCGTGGGCGCCTGCGAGTCGACGTACACCCAGGCCACGTTGTACTGCACCAAGACGTCACGCAGCTGTTTGTCGGTCGGGTAGGAGCGGAAGGACTCCAGGAGCCGGTAGCTGTAGGGGACGCCGTCCATCCCCAGGGTCGTCAGGTTCAGCACCGGGATGCCGCGCTCGACATACAAGTAGGTGGAACCGTCATTGGGCGAGTTGAGGACCCGCTGGCCGGGGCGGATGCGCTCCGCCAGCCAGTCGATGGCGCGCTGGTCATCGGTGTCCACCCGGACGAAGTGGGGGGCCCGATAGCGCGTCGCCATCGCCGTCGTGTTGGTGTCGGCATACCGCCAGGCCGGCCCCACCAGGTAGGCCAGCCAGGCCAGCACCACCAGCACTGTCGCCACCGGACGGGCCACCAAACGCGCCGGGGCGGGGGAATGGCGGCGTAACCAGATCGCGCACCAGATCGCGGTGAGCACCACACCGAGCCCGGCGAGGACCGGTGCCAGCAGCGACACATGCGACCACACCCGTAGTTGCGCGTTGTAAAAGAACCCGGTGACCACGGAATCCGGCCCCGAACCGGGGGTCAGGAACGCGCCGATCGTGACCAGGCTCCACGCCGCCCAGGCGGTCACCGGACCGAACCCACGCCGCTGGGCCACCACCGCGATCACGCCGAGCGTAACGAGGACGGCCGCGAACACCTGACCCAGCGACCGCTGCGGGTCGAGATGTCCGCCGTAGGAAAGGGCCAGCGTGCTGCCCACTGCATCGCCGAACGGGGTGGCCGAGATGTCCGGCGGCCACCCGCCGGTTCGCCCGCTGGCCGACAGCGCCCCGGTCAGCGTGGCGGAACCGAGCACCACCGCCGTCCCGGTCGTGATCAGCAAGCCGATCAGATGGCTTCCCCGCTGGCCGCGCAGCTGCTGACGTCCCTGACGGGTCAACGCCTGCCCCGCCCACCACGCGAGGACCGTCAATCCGACCGAGGCCGCGGCGCTGGGGTGCACGGACACCACACCCGCGCACGCCACCCCCACGGCCACCGCAGACGTGCGCGGCAACCGGGGCAACATCAGCACCCCAGCGGCCACGCCCGGCGTCAGCGCCAGCGCGGCGCTGCCGGCCAGGATGCCGCCGTCGTGCATCAGATGGAAGGTCGGCCGGTACAGCCCCGACGCCAACAGCGCGGCGACACCCGCCGCGAGCATCGCCGTCGAGCGGGCCAGCCGTAGCTGGCGGGCCGCAACCACCGTCAAGGCCGCCGCTGACAGCGACAGACTCACCGCCAGCACGACCACGGTCACGGCATTGAGCGCCGGCACCGTGCCACCGGTGAGGGTGCCGGTCACCGCTGCCAGCAGATGCAGCCCCGACGGGTAGAACACCACCGGCGCGCCGGTCAGGACATCAGCCGGCATCAGCTGCCAGGGGGCCGCCTGACCGCTGCGCTGGATGTATGACGCCAGCACGGCATGGACGATCATGTCGTGCTCCTGCGGGATGGTCGACAACGGACCTATCCCCCGCAGCCAGGTACCGACACCCGCAGCGGCGCCGCCGGCCACCAGCACCGCACCGACCGCCTGCAGCATCCGTCCGGTGATCGGACCCTGATCGTGCCGGGTCGAGCGCCGACGCACGTGCAACCCGGCAGCAACCGCGAACATCACCGCCGTGACGACCCCCAGCGGCGCGACACCGAACGCGATCCCGAGGACTGCGGTCCCGACGCCGGTTGCCACCGCCACACCCACCGACACCGCAGGCGCCAGACCCATCAGCAGCACGCCGGACCGCACACCCAACGCCGCCATCAACGCCAGCCCGGGCAGGTACCAGACCAGCAGCGCTATCAGCAGGATCAGGCTGTCGTGCACCGTGGCGGTCAGTCCTCGCCGAGGCGGGTGGGATCGAGCCCGACCCGCGCGTCGTTGACCCGTGGCGCGACGATGGACAGCTCGACTCCGGGGGCCGGCACCGGCGCAGCGTATATCGGGCGTCCGTCCGGGTCCGCGGTGGATTCCGCACTTTGGGCTCCCCCACCATCCACACCGGCAGGCCACTCACTTCCCTGGGTGGCCACGTGCTCCCTTTCCACGTGGGCTGCCCTCAGTCCGATCCCCGCAGAGCGGACAGAGTGCCCTGCTGATAGCTGAAGCTCCACGAGCCGCGCGACGTTTGGTGGCGGTGCAAAACCGCCATGCGATCAGTGCCGACATACACACGCCGGTTCGCCCATCTGGGTAATACTGGTCGACGCCAGGACGTGAACAAGTTTACAGCCGGTCCTGCCGGGGTAGTTCCAAGACGTTTCACCCCACCACGGAGAGGAGCAATGATGGCCGAGAACCAGCCTTCATCAGAGGCCGCGCCTTCGGCGGACGTGATCAAGGAACGGGTGGCTGATCTTGACGAGCAAACGGATCTTGGTGCAGGTAACAAAGAGCCCGATCCGGCTACGGCGGAAGATCCTCCGAGCGATGTCAGGGCTGGCGACAAAAAGCGGACGCAGACCTGAACCAAGGCGACCCTTGAATGTTCAATTTGGGGCATTAGTTCAGTTAGCTGCGGTTAGGCGTAGGATCCCGTACGTACGGGATCCTACCTGAGTTAGTCCATAATTACGCTTCCTGGTGTCGTCGTCCAGTTCTCGGAGTCTGTTTCTTAGTCGTTGTGATCCTTAACTCTGGTGACCCACCGTTGAGTGAAGGAGGAATGTCATGAGTCTTGCCGACATAGCCGAGAACAAGACCGAAAAGGTATCAAGGTAAGGGCAAGGAGGCCGCCAGTTAGGGCGACCGATGACGACGCTCAAGGCCGAAGGTAAGTCCGATCAGGCCAAGGGCAACCTCAAGCAGGCCGGCGAGGAAATCAAGAATACCTTCAACTAGGCCTTCGCACTCCACCAACGTCGATGGGAAGGAGTCATTATGACAGAGCAAGGACAGGGAGTGGCACAGCCGCCCTATCCGCGGGAACCTAATGTCCACTCCGGGGGTAAGCAGGAGCCCGGCTCAGACCGTGATCTTCCCCCCTATGAGGACCGCCAGACCACCGGGAAAACCGCGGAAGAACTGGATCGAGAGCGGGGTGGCATGGGCTCAGTAGCCCCCCCGCGGCAGGGCTCGGAAGCCGAGCGGGAAGGTATCTCTGATACCGATATGGCCCCGGCGGGTCCACACGGGGTAGGTATGACCACCAGCACACCTGGGAATGAGCCACCGCTAGGGCAGTCCGAAGCCTCACATCGTTCGGACCGCCTGGACACGGGTGTTTCGCGGGAAGAGAACGTCGATTCAGAAAGCCCGCCTATGCACACGGGGGATCAGGGCAGTTGAGGTGAGTCACTAGCAGCATAAC
>JBOHHF010000187.1:0-7804 GCA_050700495.1 Pseudonocardiaceae bacterium | reverse complement strand
TCCAGTGGAAACCGTTCTACTTCGATGTGGAACTGCGGGTGTCCATCGGTGTCTCCGCCTCAGTGAGGATCTTCTCTGTCCGGATCACGATCACCGTGGAAGTCGGTGTCGGAATGGGGATCTGGGGGCCGCCGACCGGGGGCAAGGCGAAGGTCAGACTCTGGTTCATCTCCTTCACCATTGGATTCGGCAAGGACCGTGAGGCATCGAATAACAATCTCGACTGGCTCGGGTTCAGCGAGATGCTCCCGCCGGCGAGCAACAACGTGCGGGTGCTGCCCGGTGCGGGTCTGCTCGTCGAGCAGCATCCCGATGTCCCCACCGACGATTACTGGGAGGTGTCGGCCAGCGGGTTCACCTTCCACACCGATACCACCGTCCCGATCACCGAGGTCTACCTCGGCAGTGGTGAGGCCGCGGTGGAATCCGGGAACACCGTGAACCTGCGCCCTACTCGGTGGCGCGGGGTGAGCTGTACTCAGCGCGTCTCGCTGACCCTGGATGGCGCACCCCATGATCTTGACACCTGGGTGCGCGGTCGCCGGATGGCGGCGGTATCGGCCGAACTGTGGGGTTCAGGCAGTTCCGGAACCCTCCCGAGCGGGGACGGGCATCTGGTGCCGGACCAATTGATCGGCGTCGAATTCACCTCGCCCGCATCGAGTTACGGCACGTCCACTGGATTCATCGATGAGAAGGCCATCGCTTTCGATCCGATCGCACCCCAGGGCATTCAACCGCTCGACCCCGCCGCTCCTCCGGCCGGGGCGATTCCCCAGCGGCCCGGTGACATCGATGTCATCGACCGGATCGCCACGACGATCGCCGCCCCTGCTCAACGAGATGCCCGCAACACCCTCACCCGGCAGCTCACGGCTCTCGGCTTCGACCTCGGATCGTTGGACGACGACCTGTCCGAATATTCCCGCGTCTGCCGGACCGCTTTCACGGCCGCACCGATGCTCGTGCCCGCCAGCTGAGAAAAGGGAGGTGTCGTGCCAACCACCAGTCACCGCACCAGATTTCTCGACCACCGCATCCCGTCGCTCTATCCGGGCACGTACCGCTTGACCATCGAACAGAACATCGAGACCGTTGCGGAACTGCAAACCCGCAGGCAGCGCTTCGATGTGCAGGGACCGCGTTTCTTGGTGGGCGACAGCGAGATTCACGCCTGCTATCCGGTGCCGGGCGCGACCGGCACCTACAGCCAGATCCTGCCGCACATCACCCTCGACTCCGCCGGTCTGCCCTGGGCCCGTGTGCTCAAGGGAGCCGCCGACGGCACGCCGTGGGTATGCCTGCTGGTGTTCCGCGAGGGCGAACTACCGCAGGACCGCGAGACCGTCGGTCAGGTGACCGTCTCGACAGTCACCCAACTCCTCGACGGCCAGGCCGGACCGGGCCTACCACCGGAGATCAACAAAGAGGACCTGAGGTCCGGCGAGGCTGACACGACCTGCCGCAGTGTCCACGTGCCCGCCGGTATCTTCGCCACTATTCGCCCGACCCTGGCGGAAGCGGCACTGCTCGCGCACCTTCGCGAAGGCGGACCACCCGACGCCGACCATCGCAGCGGCGCGGATCCCGAACCCGATCCGGACGATCTGAATTCGGTGATCGTCGCCAACCGGTTCCCCTCGGCGAACGCGGGCAGGCATGTGGTGCATCTGGTTTCGATCGAGGGTTTCGAGCCATATTTCCGGGACACCGCGGCCCCGGCCGAGGGGCTGCGGATGGTGTCGCTGCATGCCTGGGCCTTCGAGACATTGCGCGAGACCGGCATCGGATTCGGCGATCTGGTGGCGCATCTGGCTGCGGAAACCGATCCGCTGCTGCGGGTTCCGCGGCGGCCCGGTGAGGTGGAGAGCGATGCGCGGCAGCGACTTCAGGGCGGCGCCACGGTAGTGCCGCATCGCCTCGAATCCGGGGAGCGCAGTGCCGCTTTCTATCTCGGGCCGCTGACGGCCGCCCCGGCGCAGCCGCTGCCCGTGCCCGCCGCGCCCCGGCTGGAATCCAGTGGTGAGGCGCTGATCTACCTGCAGCGATGGGGTATGTTCGACACCGGCTACGCCAGCGCGTTCTCCCTGGGCCGGACGCTGGCGATGGCCGATGGTCCATTCCGCGATCGGTTGCTCGATTTCCGCAAGGAAGGCCGCCGCACCGCACGCCGGCTGGCGGCGAATCCGGATCTCGTTGCCCGGCACGGTGTGCGGGACGTGGTCGGGGTGCTGCGGGAAAACCAGGCACGCCAGGCGTTCGACCAGTTACTCGAATCCCGGCTCCCTGCGGCGTTGGCTCGCACCGGCGCCGAACTCGTGACCGCGCCGCGCCGTCCCGCGGCCCGGGCGGTCCGTGACAACGGTGCGCTATCGATGTTGTCGGCCAGCGGTTTACGCGCGATGGTTGCCCAAGAACACACCCGGACGATAGTGCGGTCCGCCCTCGCCGAACAGCTGGATCCGGTGCAGGAGTGGCTGAATCGGCTCGCGCGACTGGAGCTGGTGCCGTTCGACCATCTGGTGCCGGATCCGAGAATGCTTCCCCCGGAAAGCATTCGGTTCTGCTACGTCGATGCCGACTGGGCGCACGCCGCCGTCCACGGTGCGCTGAGCGTCGGCGTCGGCCACGCGCTCGACGCCGACCTGAACGCGCTGGCCGCCACGGTGACACCACCACCGGCCTGTGGTGTGCTCCTGCGCTCCGTGCTCATCCCGAACTGGCCGTGCACCCGCTTCAGCGCTTTCAGCGGCGAGGACATCGTGGAACCGGTGTACCAGGCGACCTTCGGTGACAGCGTGCTGATGCTGCTGTATCCGCGCACCTTCGATACGTTCACCATCGCCGAACCCCCGCAGGGCCTGCATTTCGGCATCCGCGGTCTGGGCACCATCGTGTTGCGCCGGCTCAGCGGCGACATCGGTTCGCCCATGGGCGCATTCCCGCAGGAGCCCGGCTTCGGGCGCTTCCTGCGGGCGGCCGGTGACGTGCTGGACGTCGCGGGCACACTGGTGCCCGAATTGGCCAGGGCGCACGACCTGCCCACCCTGAGCCCGGCCCAGTTCGCGCTGCAGATGATCAAAGCGCCGCAGCTGCAAACCTTCGTCCGACCTTGATCACATTCCCGGGGGATACTCATGCCCAACGACACGCTGATCGTGCCGATCGAGGTGGCGGCCTTCGCGGTGAACGCGCAGACCCGAGACACCGACGGCACCTACGTCATGCAGCGCTGGATCGCCAATTTCGTACCATTCGTCAATAACAATACCGCTCCCGAGCCGGAGCCGTTCTCCGGCACCGAGATGTGGGGCGGCGACGCCTCCCGGACCGGGGTGTATCTGCAGTGGCAGCTGCCCGAGGCGCTGACCCGCGGCCACCAGGACGAGCTGACCGGTGAAATCGGCGATTTCCCCCTGGTTCCCAACCGCTGGCTAGTGACGCGAAGATCCAACCGCGGGGTGCGCACCTGGATCGTGCACAGCGACTTCCTGAATCTCCGCGAAGGTACGGTCTCCTATCTCGATCCCACCACCACCGCGCCGACCGCGACGAGGATCGGCAGGCTGGTCGAGGTCGGCCCGGGCAACCGGTGGGACGAGCCCGGTGGCACACCGTTTCTCACCGCGCTCGGGCCCGGCCTGCTGACGTTCGCCGCCTACCAGCCCTACAACCAGAACGTCTTTTCCATCCACGACACCCTCGGCGATATCGACGGCGACGACCGGTTGAGCTATCACGTCGCGGGTTGGTACGCGGCCGCGGCCAGCGACATTCTCGTGGCCGGAGACCACGGCGACCAGCGGTTTTCCGATCTGATGGACCGCCTGGAATGGAGTCTGGCCGCCACCTTCGGCAGCCCGCGCCGCTCGCTGTATTCGGGCAGTGTGCTCGGCATCGACTGGCGGCCCGACGGCGGGGTGTACGACTCCGCCAGCCCGATCGCGCGCGATATCGCGGTGACGATCGGCAACAGCACCGCGGAGGCAGCCGGCGTACTGCAGGAACAGGCCGGTGGCGCCCATGCGCTCAGTGCCGAGGCGACCCGCCTGTACTGCGCCTTCACACTCGGCGTACTCGACCACTACGACCGCCCTGACGGCGAGCTGTTTCCCGAACGGGCGGCGCACGACTCGGGTTTCGGCCCGGTACCGGGCGGGTTCGCCTGGCGGGTTGTCGAGCGCGGCGGCGAGCAGCTGCCAGCCGCGACAACGGCCACCGAACGCGCCCATGCCGCGGACGTCGTCGCCGAATTGAACCGCGGCCAGCGCGGTCTCGACGCACTGGAACGCGAGCTGGCCGACGCGCGGCAGCGGCTCTACGTCCTCTGGGCTCTCTCGCAGGAGAGCAGGCAGCCCGAGTCCATCGGCACCCGGATTCGTCGCGAACTTGATCCGAACCGGCAGAATTCCACCGCATGGCACGTGGCGGATCTCAGCGCGCGGGTCCACGCGCTACGAAACGAAATCCCGTGGGAGACCACACCCGAGGAGCTGGCCCGCCGTGCCGCGGACTATACGGCGCGGCAGGGCCTGCGGGCGGCACTGGAGTTACAGCGCGTACCGCTGGATCCCTTCGAACAGCACGCCGACCCGGTACTGATGTTGGCGGGCGCGAACCTGAACGCGCCGCTGACCCGCGGCTCGTTGTTGCCATGCCGGGTAGCAGAACGCCTGATCACCCGGATCGGCTCGATCACCGCAGCCACCGTGGCCACCGACGTGAGCCAGGTCGAGGTCACCGGCCTGCCGGGACCGATGCGGGCCCTGGTCACCGAGTTCTTCATCATCGACCAGGCCCACAAAACCGGTGTGACCCTCACCGGCTCGACCGGAACCCTGCCCGAGTACGGCACGGCGGCCTGGCGGCAGCCCTGGCAGCCGCTGTATCTGATGTGGCAGGTGGAGTACACGGCGATCCCGTTCGTGGAAGGCACGGTGGAACGCTGGGCATTCGACGGCAACATCTACCGGTGGCAGGGGGAAAGCAACCTGGACCCGGCCATCACCATCAGCGGACGCCAGATCCTCACGCCCACAAGCGGATACGACCAAAGCGGCAAACTCGCCGACCACGCCGACGGCCGCGACGACCTGCCCGAACCATTGCTGCGCGCGCTGCAGGACCAGTTCAGCGAGCTCGATCAACTGTCCCAGCGGCTGGACGGGCTCAGCGCGGCCATCGGGCAGCGATTCACCGATGTCACCCGCGCTCCGGCAGGTGAGATGGCGGACCTGATCGGCACCGAGGTCGGCTTGCGCCCCGATCCGGGACCCCAGCCGGTATTCGACTGGCACGACTGGGAACCCTCCGACTTCCAGGAATTGCGTTCAGGCCAGTTGATGTTCACCCGGCTATCGGTGGTCGACCGCTTCGGCCGCGCGGTCAACCTCATAGACAATCCGCTGCATTTCAACAGGCTCAGAAAGCCGGACTCGATGACTCCGGACCATACGGTGGGCGAGATCCAGACCGACCGCTATGTGGAACTCGGCCCACGACTGCTGCAACCGGCCCGGCTGCGCTTCGACTTCCTCGCCGCGGACGGCGATGACGAGGTAGAACTCACCCCAGGGGCGAATCCGGTGTGCGCGTGGCTGGTACACAACCGGCTCGATCGATCGCTGGCCGTGTACGATCCCGACGGCCGCGCGCTCGGCGATCTGCGGGTGGCGCTCTCCACGGCCGCGCAACGGATCGTCGCCTGGACCGCGCTGCCCGGTTCCCCCATCACCACCTTCGAACAGCTGAAAGATCGTCACCCACACACCCATCGATTCCTCTCAGCGGTGACAACCAAAGGCCCCCCCGTCTTCGACGCCGTGCGCACCCTGATCGACGACACCCTCGCGAACATCGATCCCGACGGCCCGGAAGACCACAGCCTGGCCTTCCTGCTCGGCCGCCCGCTCGCGCTGGTCCGCGCCCGCCTGGACCTGCAACTGTGTGGCCCAGCACGCAAGGACGTCACCTGGCAGCAAGTCCTCAATCCGCCACCACCCAGGATGCCCAGCTATCGCTGGACGGTCCGGCTCGGCGAGGCGATCCAGACCGATGACGGCCTCATCGGCTATGTCCTCAACGAAGATTACGAGCACTTCGAGACCGTCCTCGACCCGAAAGGCGACCACCGGGACTACCTGCGCCCGATCGATAAGGGGCAACGACTGAAATTAGCCTTCGAGGACGACAGCAGCGCCACCCTGACCCTGCTCCTCGACCCACGCGCCCCGGTGCACGCCATCACCGACATCCTTCCGGTCGGAAGGGTTTTCGTGCCGCAGCGGTTCACCGACGCCGCCCTCGCGGCGATGGCGGTGAACTTCCGCGTCGGGCCGATGCTCATCGCCACCACCGACGACGGCGCGGTTACGCTACCCGAACCCGCCACCGCCACCGGTAGCTGGTCGTGGGCGGAAAAGATCGGCACCCAATGGGACTCGCGGTCGATCGTGGTCCCGGATCCGGCCTCCACGGCGGTCGGCGCGAACCCCGAAATCCGTTCGGGATTCCTGGTTTTGACCGATGCCGCGCAGCACAGTCGAATGCCGAGCAACGAACAAGGAACACGCTGATGGCCATCCTCCCACAATACGTCGCCACCACGATGACCACTACCGGTGAGAGATCCAGCAGCACCTCGCCGTTGTTCTTTGAACTGAACACCGATCCCGATCCGGTCCGGGTCTCACCGCCCACCGGCAACCCACAACGTGCGGACTTCGTGCTGATCGGCAGCCGCCGCAGCACCCAGCCGATCGAATGCAGCGAGATCACCGTCACCATCCCGACCGGAAACAACTCCCCTGACCTGACCCCGGATATCAACAGTATTTCCCCGCAAATCAGCCTGCCGAACTGGTCAGCACAAACCCATGCGAGCACCAGGAATATTACTTTCACACCCACCACCGGGATCGCGGTGATCGGCAGAGACCAGGGCGTCACGATCCAATTGATGGGGATGCGCATCAACACCGTAGTCGGAAGCGCGCCACTGCGTATCACGATAACATGGCGAGAATCGTTCATTGGCAACGAAACCGAACCGTGGGAGACCGGGACCACGATATTCGATATCGGCAAGTTCCCAGCCAGTTTCCAGTTGGACAACTTCAAGGCCGAACAGCCGATCGTGGACAACGGCGATTCCGTCAAGCTCAACTGGGAAGCCAGCGGCGCCTCATCCCTGAGATTGCTCTACGACGCCGCCGAGATCAATGTTCTCACCAAGTCGACATACACCGTCCACAACCTCAGCCACACCACCGTGTTCTACCTGCGCGGCACCGTCCAGGCCGGCACCAACAGCGTAACCAGAACACTCACCACCACCATCACCGTCCGGAACCAAGACCTCGAAGTCGGCAACCTACGGGTAGTACGCAACCTGCGGGTACTCGGCAACCTGCGGGTACACAGAGACCTACTCATGGCCACTAATACGCCCGGTACCCCCATCACCGTCCGCTTCAATCCCGCCGGGATCGCGATTACCCCAGATGGCAAGACCGCCTACATCACCCACCCCTCCGGTGGCTCGGTGACGCCGATCAGGATTTGGTCTGCGGTGATGTTCCCCCCGGGGCACTGACCCCACACCGGAGGTGTCCGTGCCCCGGGGGGAACCTCAGGCATGTGAAGAACCGGCCCGAGACGGGCCGGGAGTCGGCGAACGCGCGCAACGGGGCACGGTCGAAGACGGTGATCTCGGATGCGGCCGGCGAGGTCGTGAGTGAGGTGCCCCGGGATCAGGACGCGACGTTGACCCCGCAAATCGTGAAGAAAAGACAACGCCGGCTAG
>JBOHHF010000186.1:0-2497 GCA_050700495.1 Pseudonocardiaceae bacterium | reverse complement strand
GCGCATCTGGGACTCGATTACTGGCAACTGCCGGCATGTCCTCCAGGGGCACGAGCGGTGGTCATGGCCGGTGGTGATCAGTCCGTCCGGGGACGAGCTGGCTACCGGGGACGCCAATGGCGTGTTGCGGCTGTGGGACGTCGCGAGCGGCTCGCTGCAGCGGGAGCTCCCCGCCGGGCGTGGCTTCCTCTTCAGCCTGGCTTTCAGCGGCCGGCTCATCGCGGCCGCCTACCGGGAAGGAAGCGTCCTGCTCTGGGATACCGAGACCGGTGAGTCGCGCAAGCTCACCGGTCCAACAGGTTCGGTCTATCGGGTCGTTGTCAACTCCACCCGTGAGCTGCTGGCCACAGGCGGACAGGGTGGAGCAGTACACCTGTGGGATCCATCGACCGGCCGCCAGCATGCCGAGCTGCGGGGTCATACCGGCCGGGTGTACACCCTCGCCTTCCACCCAAGCAAGCCCCTGCTCGTCAGCGGTGACACCGACGGCGGGGTGCGGGTCTGGGACACCTCGACCGGCCAGCTCCGCCACACTCTGAGCGGTCATGACGCCGCAATGTACTGGGTCACCTTCAACCCCTCCGGGGACCTGGTGGCGACCGGCGACAGCGCTGGAGCCGTACGCCTGTGGGATACCGCAACCGGTCGGCTTAACTACGAGCTGTCTGAACACACCGGTTCGGTCTGGCCGTTTGCGTTCCGCAGTGACGGCGGCCAGCTTGCTATCAGCGACGATCAGTTCACCACCCGGCTGTGGGACCCGGCGACGGGGCAATGCAGGCACAGCCTCGCTGGGCACGGGCGGCAGGTGACGTCGGTGCGGTTCAGCGCGGACGGCGCGGTGCTAGCCGCAAGCGGCAGCGACGGCGAGATCCGGCTGTGGGACCCGGTGACCGGTCGGCAGCTGCGGCGGCTCGCTGGCACGGACAACCGTCTGGTCATACTGGAGGCCGCGATCTTCAGTCCATCCGGGCACCGCTTGGTCACGGTGAGCAATGACGGGCGGCTCAACCTGCTCAACCTGGACACCAACCGCCACGAACGGTACCTCGACGTCGAGTCCGGCGCCCATCTGGGCGGTGGCGTTCAGCCCATCAGGAGACGAGCTAGCCACGGCGAACGACGATGACACAGTCCGGCTGTGGTACCGCGCGACCGGGCGGTTGGTGCACACTCTGGCGGAGCATCGCGGCCGGGTGCGATCGATCGCGTTCAACGCCGACGGCTCGCTGATCGCCACTGGATGTGACGACTCGGCGGTCCGACTCTGGGACGCGGAGTCGGGAAAGCTGCTTCAGACGCTGCGAGGCCACACCGACCGGGTCTACGCGGTCGATTTCGGCGACGGGATACTCGCCAGCGCATCCTGGGACACCACGGCCAGGGTATGGGACATCAAGTCTGGGAAGACGTTGCACGAGTTGACACAGCACACCGGGAGGCTTTGGACGACCGCTTTCAGTCCCTCCGGCGACCTGCTGGCCACAGCCGGAGATGACCTCGTTGTCCAACTATGGGATCCGACGTGCGGGCAACCGCTGCACTCCTTAACCGGGCACACCCGCAGCGTGTGGTCGGTGACGTTCAGTCCGGCCGGGGACCTGCTGGCGACCGGCAGCGACGACGGGACGACCCGACTGTGGTCCATCAGCGACGACCGGCCCGAACTGCGACTGACCCTGCTCGGGTTGCCGAAGGGTGGGCGGCGCTGGCGCCGGACGGCCGCTACAAGCTCGAGGGCAACGTCGGTGGCCAGTTCTGGCATGCGATCAACATGTGCCGGTTCGAGACCGGCGAACTGGACTCGTACCTGCCTGGGGTCCGGCAGCTGACGCTCGAAACCCCTTTTTAATCGATACCGGCGAGGGACTGTGTGGCGGTGTCGAGCGAGAACGTACCATAATTCTTTGTGCAGGTACCGTAAGCACCCATACCGAACACGGCCAATTCAGTCAATAGGCCGCTGAACATGCGAACACTGGGGAGACCCTTGAGGGTCAGGCGAAAGTCTGGGTCACGTGGCCACGTCAGTGTCACGTGCGGGCTGAAGCGATCGTGTCCGCCAGTCGATTCATCGGCAACCTCGTCGTAGCCATACCTCAGTAGCTGTTGTCGTCTCGAATCGTCTTGCGACGCAGCGCCAACCAGGTCGCGAAGGTGAGTTCCAGACGGGTCCACCTCGCGCAAGCGTCCTCGCCGCAGTGGCTCGATCGCGGTGATGACCGCGCGTTGAAGCGTTCTCCATGCCGCCGATCTCATGAAGTGCACCTCTAAGGCTCCATACGGATTGTGACGGTACTCTGCTGCCTCCACATCGATGGCTGGTCGCGTTTTCGCGAGCCGTTCTACGACATGTATGACCTCGTCCACCTCACCCTCGTCCACGGTGAGCATGAACAGCGATACATGAGGTTCGCACTGTTCAACTTCCGCACCGGGGAACGGCTTTCCAAGCTGGAAATACGAGGAGGATCCCCCTGCTTCTATGCGCCCGGAT
>JBOHHF010000185.1:0-42272 GCA_050700495.1 Pseudonocardiaceae bacterium | reverse complement strand
ACGTTCCCGTGCCTCGGTCAGTTGGCGGATCACTCCCTGGGCACTCTCCGGATTCTGCTGGGCGGCCTGCTCGGCCCGCAGACCGGTGACGAGCTGGTCGGTGACCGCGAGCACATCGTGCACCGTCGAGCGGCGGGCCAACAGGTCCGCCTGGCCCACGACATGCTGGCGCAGGTAACTGATCAGCGTCGGGAAGCCCGATTCGGCGTCGAGATCGGCGTTCTGGGTGCGGATCGCGTGCAGGCGCAGCGTGGAGGAGACCGACAGCAGCTCCGCGTCGATGTCCGACGCTGCCAGATGCCCCCGGTCGAGCTCGGCGATACGCCGCCACTCGGGATAAAGGTCGATCTTGGTCAGCACGCAGGCCACGTTGGGACACACTTTGCCGGCCTGGCGCAGGAACTCCAGCTCTGGTCTGGTGTACTCCTGGGAGGCGTCCGAGACCAGCAGCACGGCATCCGCGGAGGGCAGGGCGGCCATCGTCGCCGCGCCGTGCACGGAGTTCAGCCCGCCGACCCCGGGGGTGTCCACCAACTCCAGCCCGCCTTCCAGCAGGCGACGCGGGATGCCGATCTCGGCGTGGTTCCACCGCTGCTGGTTGCCAGGGTTGCCGTGCTCCGCGACGTATTCGGCGAGCTTCTCGATGGGTACTTCGACGCGTTCGGTCCGCCCCTCGCTCAGCTCGTCGGCACTCTCGGAGTCGAGCACCCGGACCAGTGCGGCCACCGGGGCGTCGGCATGGCGGACCACGGTGGGCACCGATGTGGCCACATCATCGTGCACCGGACACACCGGCGCCCGCACCAGCCCGTTGACGAGCAGGCTCTTGCCCTGCTTGAACTCCCCGACCACCAGGACCCGGATACGTTCGTCGAGCAACCGGGCCCGAGCCTGGTGCAACCGGGCATCCAGGTCGGATCGGCCGTACCGGGCGATCGTCGTGAGGGCCAGATCCACAGCCTTGACCGGCGCCGATGGTTCCACTGCTCCTCCTTGTCACCGTGCCTTGTGACCGTTAGGCGCTGGGACATACAGTTCCGCCACCCTCGTGTGGCGAGAGGGTGGCGGAACCCGGCTGCCGCCGCGGTTCAATCAGCAGGGTAGTGGGTGTCGGTGTGGCGCTCGGGCGCCACCCGAGCCACCTCACGCGGCGGAGGAGTCGGCTGCCGCCTCCTCGGTGAGGTCGACGTCCACGCCGTCATCGTCGGTGGAGTTGAACGAGTCCTCGACACTGGTCTGGGTGGTGTCGTCATCGGAGGCGTCAACCACCACGTCGTCATCCGAGGCATCGATCGCAACGTCGTCGTCGGAGTTGAGCGAGTCCTCGATGTCGTCGCCTGCCACGGGACTGTCCTCGATCGTGCCGCCCTTGTTGTCGACGCCGTCGTTGTCCTGGTTGAACGAGTCCTCGATCACGTTGACGTCGTTGTCCTGGTTGAACGAGTCCTCAATGGTGACGTCACCGTCCGCGTGGATCGCGGTGGTGTCCCGGTCATCGACGTTGACGATTGTGTCGCGGTCGTCAACGTAGGTGAAGTTGTACTCGTCGGAGTCGTTCACCACGACGTTGCGGACTTCGTAGTGCTCCGTGATGTGCGAGATCTCCCGGACCGGGTCGTCGTCGTGGTACCGCGACGAGTCATAGCCGCCATGCTTGACGTGCACCGCCGCGTGGTCGGCCAGTATCGGTTGCACATCCCGTACATCCTGACCGCACAGGCCGTCCAGGCCATTTCGTGCCAACGTGCCCTGGGGATCCTCCATGAATTCAGTCCGGGCAGCCTCATCACGCAGCAAGTTCATGAGAAAATCGATAAGCGAGGAAACAGACATCATGTCACTCACCTCCATTCCTTCTCGGTGTTGGGTGTGTTCTGATAACCGGGCGCGGGCCCGCCACCCCGGGGGAAAGGTGACGGACCTGGCCTGGCCAACATTGCTGGACGAGCTCCCTCATCCATTCGGGTCTCAAAGGTCGATGTTCAGGAGGTCAAGGTCCAACACATCGTCGTCGGAGTTGAACGAGTCCTTGATCTCGGTGTAGCGGACATCGTCGTCAGAGTTGTCGATGTGGTACTCACGGTTGTCGGTGTTGAACGAGTCGTCGATGATGACGTCGTCGTCGGAGTTGAGCGAGTCGTCGATGTCGCGGCCGGCGACCACACTGTCCTCGATGTTGCCGCCCTTGTTGTCGACACCATCGTCGTCGGAGTTGAACGAGTCCTTGATGTAGGTCACGTCGTTGTCCTCGTTGAACGAGTCTTCGACGGTGGTGTCGTTGTCCTCGTTGAACGAATCCTCGAACTCGTAGTCTTGGACCAGGGTGTTGTACTGGTTGGCTTCGACGTCGCCGCCGCTGCCGCCGGAGCCACCGTTGGCGCTGGCGTGGCCACCGTCGGCACTACCACCGTCACCCCCGGAGCCCGCACCCACGCCGCGCCCACCGTCGCCACCCTCGATGTCGCTGAGGAGGTTCAGGTTGAGCAGGCCGTCCTGGCTGGCGTCGCCGCCATTGCCGCCCACCCCGAGACCGGTGCCGTCTCCACCGCTGGCGTTGCCACCATTGCCGCCCAGGGCGAGGCCGCCATGGCCGCCGTTGCCGCCCGAGGTGTCGGCGTCGACGTCCTGCACAGGCGCGAAGTTGGTGGGGTTGCTGAAGCTGGCCATGATGTTTCTCCTTGATCGTGAGTGGGATCTTCGTCCGGTGGTGCTCACCAGCTGTTCTGTCCGGCTGATGTTCTGTGCTGCTGAGGACAAAGTTAGAGCCGCGACGACCGCCCGCCATCGGGGTTGCGGCCGAGTGTGCGCCGAGCAGGTACCGGGGCTGGCGGGTGCCCCGTCGGGCCGATTAGGGGATTCCCCCGTCCGGTGGCGCAGCGGCCCCCAGGGTAGGTTGCTGACCGATGCAGCTAGACCACGGCGAACAGCACCCGTCGGCACCGCCGGCCCGTCCGAGCCTCGCCACCCGAGCGATGCCCTCGGAGCTGGCCGCGCGGCCCCGGCCGCGGGCCATCGACGTCTCCTACTGGTTATGGCTCGCGGCCTGCCTGGTCGGTGTGATCACCGCAGCCGCGACCCTGCACTACTTCGATGAGTTGCAGGCCGCGGTGTTGTCGATCATCGAGCGGAATTCCCCGGGCGAGACACCACGAACACGCGAGAATGTCGCCACCGCCATGCTCGCGATCTTGATCGGTGCCGGAGTTCTGCTGGTCCTTGTCCAGATGGCCTTCGCGATGGCAATGCACTCGGGCCGCGGCTGGGCCCGCTTCGCGCTTGTCCTACCCGCCCTACTCGGCGCGCTGTACAGCATTGCCGTCTTCAGCAGTTCGCCGATGATGACCCAGGCCGGGCTGCTGGCCACCATCGTGCTGATGATCGTCGCGACAGTGCCGATGTTCCTCCCCGGCACGCGAGCATGGTTCGCTCAGCAACGCCTCGCCCGGTCAGGCGGCTACGGCTACAGCAGCGAGTGAGTGGCACGTGCGGATGCCGTCAGGTACCGAAGGAGCGCTCCACAACGGCCCGGGCACGCCGGGTGGTGCGACGGTACTCGTCGACGACCTTGCCGGGGTCAGCTCCACAGGAGCGCCCGAGCACTCGGGCCACCGCCAGCAGCTCCCTGCCGGAGGTGGGCAGCTGATCGGTCTGCTTGCCCCGCACCAGGGTGAGCGCGTTTCGGGTCCTGGTGGCAAGCCGCCAAGCCGCCAGTAGCGCGTCCGCATCGGTCGTCGAGAGCAGGCCCGCATCGGCGGCCGCCCGCAATGCCGCGGTGGTCGACTGGGTGCGCAGCTCCTCGATCTCATGCGCGTGCTGCAACTGCAGCAGCTGGATGGTCCACTCCACATCGGCCAACCCGCCGCGGCCGAGCTTGGTATGGGTGGTCGGGTCGGCGCCACGAGGCAATCGCTCGGAGTCGACCCGGGCCTTCATCCGGCGGATCTCGGTGGCCTGCCGCGCGGTCAGGCCGTCTGCCGGGTAGCGCACGGGGTCGATCTCTGCGACGAACCGCTTGCCGAGATCTTCGTCGCCGGCCACCGGGGTGGCCCGCAGCAGCGCCTGCGCCTCCCAGGTCTGCGCCCACTGGGCGTAGTAGGCACGGTAGGAGGCCAAAGTGCGCACCAGCGGGCCCGAGCGCCCCTCCGGACGCAGACCGGTGTCGACCACCAGGGCTGGATCCTGGCTGGGCGAGCCGAGCAGCTTGCGCACCGACTCGGCGACGGAGGAGGCGAAACGCACCGCTTCGGTGTCTGTGTCCTTACCGGATTGCCCCGCCGCAGCGCCGCCGACCGGCTCGCAGACGAACAGCACGTCGGCGTCGGAGTTGTAGCCCAGCTCCGCGCCACCGAGCCGGCCCATCCCGATCACCGCGATGCGGGCCGGCTGCGCCTGCCTGCGCTCGATCTCGGCGCGCAGCGCGACGTCCAACGCCGCGGCCAGCACCGCGGCCCACACCGAGGACAGCGCCGCACAGACCGCGTCGACGTGGAGCAGCCCGAGCAGGTCGGCAAAGGCGATCCGGAGCAACTCGTGACGACGCAGTGCCCTGGCCGCCGTCACCGCAGCCTCTGGGTCCCGGTATCGGTCCGCGGTAGAACGCAGCGACGTCGCCACCTCCGCCGGATCGCGCCCAGCCATCTCGTCCGGGTCGGCGAGCAGCTGCAACATTTCCGGCGCGCGAACCAGCAGGTTGGCCACCATTCGAGAAGTGCCGAGCAGGGTCATCAGCCGCTGTGCCACGGCACCCTCGTCACGCAGCAGCCGCAGGTACCACGGGGTTTCATCGAGGGCCTCGGAGACCCGGCGGTAGGCAGCCAGCCCGCCGTCGGGATCCGGGGTGTCGGCGAGGAATTCCAGCAGCACCGGCAGCAGTGCGGACTGGATCGCCGCACGCCGGGAAACTCCGTCGGTGAGCGCCCGCAGGTGTGCCAGCGCTCCCTGTGGTGACGCGTAGCCCAGCGCGGCCAGTCGCGCCTTCGCCGAGGACTCCGACAGCCGGTAGATCTCCGTGGGCACCTTGGCCACGGCCTCCAGCAGCGGCCGGTAGAACAGCTTCTGGTGCAGCCTTCGGGCCCGGTGCGACTGGCGGGTGTGCTCTACCCGCAGCACCCCGAGAGCATCGCGTCGGCCGTCGGGCCGCATCCCCGTGGCGCGGGCCAGCCAGCGCCACGCTGCGGTGTCCTCGTCGGCCGGGAGCAGGTGGGTGCGGCGCAACTTCTGTAGCTGCAACCGGTGTTCTAACAGGCGCAGGAACCGGTAGGAGGCCGCCAGGTTCGCGGCGTCGTCGCGGCCGACGTAACCGCCCGCGCCCAGCGCGGCCAAAGCCTGCACGGTGGACCCGACCCGCAGCGACTCGTCGGTACGCCCGTGCACCAGCTGCAGCAGCTGCACCGCGAACTCCACATCCCGCAGGCCACCGGGGCCCAGCTTGAGCTCCCGGTCCACCAGCTCGGCGGGGACATGCGCGGCGACCCGGCGGCGCATCGCCTGGACCTCGGGGACGAAGTTCTCCCGGTCCGCGGCAGCCCAGACCAACGGCGCGACGGCCACCACGTAGCACTCGCCGAGTTCGATGTCACCAGCCACCGCGCGGGCCTTGAGCAGCGCCTGAAACTCCCAGGTCTTGGCCCACCGACGGTAGTAGGACAGGTGCCCTTCCAGGGTGCGTACCAGAACGCCGGCCTTGCCCTCCGGGCGCAACGCTGCGTCCACCTCGAAGCACGGCGACGCCAGCCGCATCATTGCCGACGCCAGCTTGGTGGCGGCGCTCAGCTCGTCCTCGGCGGCACTCACGAAGATCACATCGACGTCCGAGACATAGTTGAGCTCGGCGCCACCGCACTTGCCCATTCCGATCACGGCGAGCCGGGGTGGTTGCCCGTCCGGTCCCACCACCTCGGTCACCGCGACGGCCAGTGCGGCGCGCAGTACTCCGGCAGCGAGCTCGGCGAGTGCCGCACCGACCTGCTCGAAGGGGACCATCGGTAATTCAGACTCCACCACGGGGGCCAGGTCTGCGGCGGCCAGTTCGGTAACCAGATCGCGGTATGCGTCCCGCAGCGCCCGCTGGGCGTTGATGCCGGTCAGCGACGCCCGGGACTTCCCCATGGTTTTTGGCAGCGCAGCGGTGCCGGACAGCGGACCGGTGGGGTCCACATCGACCGCGTCTGCACCGACCGCGGCAAGCAGCTGCTCGACCACCCGGCCTGCCCAGCCCGGCTGGACCGCATCTGACGCGGCCAGCCTGCGCCAACGCTGCGGCTTAGCGACCAGATGGTCCCCGAGCGCCGTCGACGAGCCGAGCACTGCGAGCAGCCGTCCGCGTAGCCCGGGATCCCGGCACAGCGCAACGTCCAGCTCAGCCCAGCCGTCACCGCTGGCATTGGCCAGCCGGAGCAGGGTGCGCAGCGCCAAGTCCGGGTCGGGCGCGCGCGACAACGCCCACAGCGCGTCATCCGCGTCCGGGCGGGCCTGCCCATCGCACCACCAGCCCAGCCTGGTCAGAGTGGCCGCAGCGCCGTAGTCGGTGAAACCCAGCCGCGCGAGGGCCAGTGCGGTGCGCCTGCCGTCAGCTGCCATGAGACGCCGACGCTAGTGACCGACCAACGGGAGAACCGGGCGGTCTCCCGGTCCGAGGGCCGCCGATCCGACAGCGCCCGATCCGGTCAGCTCGCCGGCGGCCATCGCCACGAACCGGGCCGCCACGGGTTGCCAGACCTCCGCAATGTCGGCATGGACCTGCTCCAGATGAACGGGGTCGAGCTGTCCGGGTGCAACCGCGGCGGCACCCGCGGCGTCGTGCCGTGCCCAGGACAGCACGGTGGCGGGTGAGGTCTCGATGTGAAACTGCAGGCCGTAGCCTGCCATGCCGACCCGAAAAGCCTGGATCGCCTGCCGCGGGGAGGAGGCGAGCAGGGTGGCTCCCGGCGGCAGCCGGTGGATCTCGTCGTGGTGGAACTGGATGACGTCTGGGGTCAGCGGCAGCTGCGCGAACAGCGGGTCAAGCGCGGCCGCGTCCCGCTTGGCGACGAGCATGGTCCCAGCCTCGGGGCCGTCGACTGCACACCGGACGGCGCCGCCGGTAGCCACCGCCAGCAGCTGGCCACCGAGGCAGACCCCGAGGACCGGCAGCCGGCGGGCCACCGCATCGGCGAGCAACCACCGCAGCGCGGCCAGCCACGGGTGGTCAGCGTCGTCGTGTGCCCCCATCACACCACCCATGCAGACCACCCCTTCGACGCCGTCGAGACTTTCGGGTACCCCCTCGGTCGCAGGCCGGCGCAGGATGAGGTCCGCCCCAGCGCAGGCGAGCCACTCCCCCAACCGCTCCGGCGGATCGCCATCAGAGGGTTGCAACACAAGCAGCCGCGTCGTCACCCTCGCCAGGCTAGTGCCCGTTCTGGGGACAGAACGCAGTAATTCGAAGCCCGATACTTCAAAGATGATGATCTGGATGCGATCAACGCTGCGGGCAGCGGGCGACAAGCCGCGCTACCAGGAAGTTGTGGTGACACCGGCGAAGCCGATGCCGCTGTGATCGGCTACGGTCGTCGCCAGAGACAGAGGAGGTTGCGTTGAGCGAGGATGATCCCCGCGCCGTGGTCGACAAGTGGTTGCAGGTGTGGGACGAGCGCCAGTGCTACGCCGCAAGCAGCCTCACCACAGACGAGGGCAACCAAAGGCCTCGCCGCTATATAGTGAGCATGTTCCCGTACCCTTCCGGTGACCTGCACATGGGCCACGCCGAGGTCTACTCCATCAGCGATGCGATCGCACGGTTTGCTCGGCTGCGCGGCTACAACGTACTCAACCCGATCGGTTGGGACTCGTTCGGTCTGCCTGCTGAGAACGCGGCTCTTAAGCGCCATCTTGACCCGAAGGAGTGGACCTACGCAAATATCGACGTGCAGGCCGAGGGATTCCGTCGGCTCGGCGTGTCCTTCGACTGGCGCACCCGGCTGCACACCTCTGACCCGGAGTACTACGGCTGGAACCAGTGGCTGTTCCTGCGTATGTACGAGCGCGGTTTGGCCTACCGCAAGGGCGCGCCGGTCAACTGGTGTCCGGTGGACCAGACCGTGCTAGCCAATGAGCAGGTAATTCAGGGCCGCTGTGAGCGGTGTGGTACGGAGGTTGTCCGGCGAAACCTGACCCAGTGGTTCTTCCGTATCACCGACTATGCCCAGCGGCTGCTCGATGACATGGCTCAGCTTGAGGGTCAGTGGCCCGACGACGTCCTCGCCATGCAGCGAAACTGGATCGGGCGGTCCACCGGCGCTTACATCGACTTTGCGATCGAGGGGCGCGACGAACCCATTCGCGTGTTCAGCACGCGCCCCGACACCCTGTTCGGGGCGACGTTCTTCGTAGTGGCGGCCGACTCGCCGCTGGCGGCGGAGTTGTGTACCCACGAGCGGGAAGCTGAGCTGGCCGAGTACCGTGAGAAGACGCAGGCGGTCTCGGAAATCGATCGCCTGGCGGCGGACCGGCCGAAAAGCGCCGTGTTCCTTGGCCGCCACGCCATCAACCCAATCAACGGCGAACGTTTGCCGGTGTATGCGTCCGACTACGTGCTGGCCGACTACGGCACCGGAGCGATCATGGCAGTGCCCGCTCACGACCAGCGGGACCTCGACTTCGCATGGGCGATGAAACTGCCGGTCCGGATGGTGATTGATACCGGTGAGGCAGACCCCGCCGAGACGGGTATCGCCACCACCGGTGCGGGGACATTGGTCAACTCCGGTCCCTACGACGGGATAGCCTCGGTCGACGCCGTCACTGCGGTTACCGACGATCTGAAACGGTCCGGTCGGGGCGAGCCGGCGGTCATCTACCGTCTGCGCGACTGGCTGCTGTCGCGGCAGCGGTACTGGGGAACACCGATCCCGATTATCTATTGTGCCACCTGCGGCGAGGTGCCAGTGCCCGATGATCACTTGCCGGTGCGGTTGCCGGTCTCCGGGTATGACCTGTGCCCAACCGACGGCAAGTCACCGTTGGCCAGTGCCACTGAGTGGGTGAACGTTTTGTGTCCCGCCTGCGGCGGCCCCGCGGCTCGAGACACCGACACGATGGACACGTTTGTCGACTCGTCGTGGTATTTCCTGCGCTATCCCGATCCGAACTTTCAGGGGGGTCCGTTCAACCCGGACGGCATTTCCCGCTGGCTGCCGGTCGACGAATACATCGGCGGCAAAGAGCACTCCACCGGTCACCTGATGTACGCCCGGTTCCTGACCAAGGTCGTGCACGACATGGGCCTCGTACCGTTCACCGAGCCGTTTAATAGACTGACAAACCAGGGCCAGGTGATCATGAAAGGCCGGGCGATGAGCAAGAGCCTGGGTAACCTGGTTAACCTACAGGAACAACTGGCGCATTACGGCCCGGACGGGGTACGGGTCACCATGATCTTCGCAGGCCCCCCGGAAGACGACATCGACTGGGCCGACGTGTCCCCGACCGGATCGGTCAAATGGCTGGCGCGGGTGTGGCGGCTTGCAGGGGATCTGGACCAGGCAAGCGTCGGCCGGGCTCCGGAAACCGGTGATCTCGGTGTGCGCCGCAGCGCACACCGGTTGGTGAGCGAAACTACCGGGCTGATGGAACGTAAGCGTCTCAACGTTGCCATCGCACGTCTTATGGAGCTGACATCGTTGCTGCGCAAGGCGATCGACACGGGCCCTGGTCGGTCCGATCCCGCTGTGCGTGAAGGCGCCGAAGCCCTGGTTCGCATGCTTTCGTGCTTCGCTCCATTCACCGCCGAGGAAGCGTGGGAGCGGCTCGGGCGGCAGGCTTCGGTCGGGGAATACGGCTGGCCTGTCGTTGAGGAGCAACTCCTCGTCGAGGACACCGTCACCTGCATTGTGCAGGTCGCGGGGAAGCTGCGCGACCGCCTCGAGGTTCCGGCCGGAATCAGCGAGCCGGAGTTGACCGAGCTGGCCCTGCGGTCGGAAAGGGCCAAGCAGGCTCTCGGCGGACTACCGATCAAGCAGGTGATCGTGCGCGCGCCACGCCTGGTCAACCTGGTGCCGGGCCGGTGATCCGCTGACGAGAGAGAGCCTCACCGCTGCACCTGCGGCCGCGCTCCCCCCGCGACAACGTTCCAGCCCCTGCGGTGCATTTCAGCTACACGCGCCGCGCGGAACTCGGTGGCCGTGCAGTCGGGTGCCAGTGTTACGTCGTCGGCGGGGTGCACAAAAAGCGGCATCGACATCCGTGAGTCACGGGCCTCGGTGCCGGCGGGCTTCATCACACGGTGTAAGGCGGCTCGATAATAGCCGCCGCTGGCCAGCTGCAGCATCTCGCCGACGTTGATGATCAGGGACTGCGGATCGGACGCGACGTCCTGCCAGCCGCCGTCCGTCTGGAAGATCTGCAGACCCCGACCGCTGGGCGCAGGTAGCAGGGTGAGCAGGTTGATGTCGGTATGCGGGAGAGCACGTGGTGCGTCCGCCAGCTCATCGCCGCGCAGCGGCAGGTAATGCTGAATTCGCAGTACGGACGGGCTGGAGTCGGCCACCATGCGCGCCAACGACATGACGAAGTGCCGGGTCACCTCGGCCGGTCCGCGCTCATCGAGCCAGGCGAGCAAGGTATGGGCCAGCGTCCTGGCCTCATGGAGGTACCGCAACGCGGCGTCGGAGACCTCCATCGGGTAACAGCCCCCCGAGTACACGTGGAAGAACTCCTTACGGTCACGGACGATCGGGCCGCCCGCTGACTCTCCAGGGTAGGGAAAGAACCCATCCAGCCGCCCGGTCGTATCCACGTACCGGTGTTTGGCATCGGTGGCGAAAAAGGCCAGCCACTCATCGTAGATGCCCCGGATCAGGCCGGTCGCGATCGGGTGGTTCACCACGATCGCGAAACCGGTCTCGCGCATGGACCGGTTGAATATCGCCGCCGCATTGGATGCCGTGTAGTCCATCGTTGCCAGGCGCATAATGCCTCCACCCTCGACCGCGCAGCAGAGCCCGACCAGCACAGCGTGTGAGTCAGTCATCCACGATGACTGGCCGCAGCCAGTCGCCGTCCGGTGCGGTGAGGCCGCACAGCGCTGCATCCGTAAAGATCGCCAGCTCCTTCGCATGGCGCTTCTCCAACTGCGCGGCAAGCGACTCCAACGATACGAGCTGAGTGGCGGCTCCGGTCGCCGCACCGTAGCGCTGCGCCACCTCGTCGACGACGCCACCTACCGGACCGGGACTGAGGCCCAACCGCTTCGCCTCCGCCTCGACGAGCAGGTAGAACAGCGGCAGATGGGCGTTCGACATCTCCTTCCGCAGGTGTGCGGACGACCGCCCGTATCGGCGAATGAGCGCATCCTCCGCCAACTCTGCACGCACGATCCGCTGTAGTTTCTCGAAGCTGTTGGTGACCTCGAACTCGAAGTCTGGCTTCCACGGGGCGAACCCGCCCGCCAGATCTCGCGCCGCAGCGTTAAGGACGGCAGCAGCGTCCTCCGCCTTGGCGTCCGGGCGGGCCCGGCGTAGGAAGTCGCGCAGCGCCTGAATCTGGGCATCGGGCAAGTCCAGTTCACCGGCGGCGGCGAGCACGGCAAACCAAGACCGGTCGGCGTAGTGCAACTGCTTCGCGGCAGCAACCAGGCTGACCTGCGCTAACTGATCGATGATGCCGGCGGCAACAGCCCGCTCCAGTCCGTCACGCAAACTTGCCATGGCAACCGACAGCGGGCGATACCCGTCATCGGCGGGGGCGTGAACAATCATCACCTCGTCGTCGTCGGTGTAGTCACCGGAGGCATACCGCTCGTAGATGGCTCCTATGCCGCGCATCCCGAACGGGGCGAGTTCGGCCGCGCGCAGAGCGCCCATGCTCGCCGCACCGTACACCCAGATACCCCTCGACAGTGCCCACAGGATCTCCTTGTGCCAGACCGTGGGCACCTGCTCGAAGAAGCCGTCGATGACGATGATGACGTCGGCGCCCTGGTAGACGGCCGCACAGACGTCGCCCAGCTGGACCGGTGGCAGGAGCTTGGCGCTGGGCAGGAGCCGCTGGGCGACGTCGGCCGCCAGGCTCGGGCCAAGGAACACCACGACGTCAGGCAAGGCCGCCCCGCTCGGTGCTGAGCCTCGCGCGCCGCCCCGGCGAGTAGCCGACGAACAGCGAGAAGAACTCCAGACCAGGTGCGATGACCTTCACGACGGGCACCCCGAGCTCGGGATTGGTCAGGTCAACCTGGATAACAGTGCCGCCGGTCTCGGGGGCGATCAAGGCCACCAGGGTGCGGAGGGCCTCATCGAGGGATGTGGTGGCTGGTTGCGGCACGTCACCGAACCGGCGCCGTAGTCGGAGCCGACCGAACAGCTCCCTTATCGACCGAGTGAGAGCCGGATCGTGTTGCGACTCGTATTGCCGGCGGAAGTTGTCGTCCCGGCTGGATGCGATCACGGTGACCCGGCTCTGTCGACTCGCCCCGCCGATCCATTCACCCATGTTATGTTGGTGGGAACCGCACCGCTATTCGTGACCGGCGGGAGGAAAAACGTGACGGAGCAGACGAACTCGCCGGAGTCGACGCTCGATGATGCTGCTGCCGGCGACCGGAACTCCCCGGAGGATGACGAGACGGCGTTGTCGCCAGCCGAAATCTTCGAACGGTTGGCACAGGTCCGAGCCGGGATCACCGATGGCGTCATCACCTGGTGGTGATGTCCGGTAACCCCACCGGGCACCAGTCAGCCGGTCGGGTTCCGCGTGGTCCGAGAGGTGCGTCAGGGCCGGTGAGCTACGACCATCGAACGATCGAGGCCCGGTGGTCGGCCCGGTGGGCTGAGGCTCGATTGTTCATTGCGGACGCCCGGGGAAGCCAGCCCACGTACTCGATCGTCATGCCGCCGCCGAGTGTCAGCTCGATCATGCATCTGGGTCACGCGCTGCAGGCGACCATCCAGGACATCTGCGCCCGGTACCGGCGCATGATCGGCTACGAGGTGCTGTGGCTGCCCGGCACGGACCACGCCACGATTGCCACCCAGGACGCCGTCGAGCGTCACCTGGCCCGGGAAGGGCTCACCCGGGAAGCCCTGGGAAGGGCGTCCTTCGACCAGCGGGTGGCTCGATGGAACGATGAGATGATCTCCAAGTTGATAGCCCAATTCGGGCAACTGGGCACCTCGCTGGACCTTAGCCGGCTGCGGTTCACCATGGATCCGGACTATCAGCACGCAGTGCGGACGGCGTTCGTACGCTTCTGGGAACAGGGCCGGCTCTACCGCGACCTGAAGGTCGTCAACTGGTGTGCTCGGTGCCGGTCGGTCGTCTCCGACATGGAAGTGGCGTGGCAGCAGCGGTGCGGCACTCGACACATTGTGCGATACGCGATCGAGGGTTGGCCCGGCGAGGAGCTGCCCGTCGCCACCGCCAGGCCCGAGCTGCTGGTGGTAGCGGTCACCGGCGTCGCCGTCGACGACGCCGACCCGCGCTACCGGCACCTGGTAGGGAGGCGCGCCGTCCTGCCGGTCTCCGGCGGAAGCGTGCCGATCGTGGCAGACCGCAGCGTCCGACGTGGCGGGGGCACCGTCGCCGTCGCCGTGACCCCGGCCCACGATGCCGAACACTGGGAACTCGCTCGCCGCCACAACCTGCCAGTACGGGTCGGACTGCGAACCGACGGTCGGGTAGACGCCCCCGGTCTGCCGGCGTACGACGGACTCTCGGCAGAGGCCGCCCGCGACCTCGTCCTGCAGGAGCTGGCGACGACCGGCCGGATCGTGCGGTCCGAGGCCCATCCGCTTCAGGTGGGCCACTGCGACCGGTGCGGCGCGGAGGTGGAGCCGCTCGCTTCGCGGCAGTGGTTCATGGCGATGGCGCCGCTGGTTCAGACGGCCAGCGAGGTCGGCGAGGTGCGCTGGCATCCCGACCGGTACGAGCGGATCTACCTGCGCTGGCTGCGCGACATGTGGGATTGGTGCATCAGCCGGCAGCTGTGGCTCGGGCACCGCATCCCCGTCTACACCTGCGCTGACGGGCACGAGTTCGCGGCGATGGAGGAGCCGGGGCGGTGCCCCGAGTGCGGAGACAGCGCCCTCACCGCCGACCCGGACGTGCTGGACACCTGGTTCGCCCAGGCGCTGTGGTCATTCGCTGCGCTCGGTTGGCCGGCGGATACCGACCTACTGCGCAGGTTCTATCCGACCAACCTCAGCGTCACCTCCGGCGACGTGCTCCGGCTCGGGGTGAGTCGCATGATTCTGGTCGGCCTCCAGGTCACCGGAAGCGTGCCGTTCACCGACTTGGTGGTCACCGGCGTGGTCACGGCCGCCGACGGACGCAAAATGATCACAGCTCGGGGAAACGCGGTGCGGCCCGGCGATGTCATCCACGGCCAGGGCGCGGACGCCTTGCGCGGATGGGCGGCCGCCTGCGCCACCGCCGGCCAGGAGATCCGTTTCGACAAGCGACGCGTCGCGGCCTTCCGGCGTCTGGCCGAAAAACTGTGGCACGCACATCGCCTGGTGATGGCCGACCCGACCCGGCGCGGTGCGGTACCGACAGTTGCGGACGGCACCGAAGGCACCACCGACGCCGGCTCGCTCGCCGACCGGTGGATCACATCCCGACTCCAGGCTTTGATCGTAGCGACCACTGACGGTATCTCGTCGTACCAGTTTCATCGGTCGATCAACACACTGGACGTATTCATCCGGCGGAACTTCTGCTCTTGGTACCTGGAAGCCGTCAAGCCGCAACTACGCAACGGTGATCCGGCTACCCGCGCGACGGCGATCCGCTCCTTGGATACCCTGCTGCGACTGCTTCACCCGTTCATGCCATTTATCACCGAAGAGCTCTGGCACCGGCTGCCCGGGGCCCGCGACTTTCTCGTCCGAGCGACGTGGCCGGAGGCCGACGAACGGCTCCTCGACCCGGAGGCCGAAGCGCGGGTGGCCTCCGTCGACCGGCTGGTTCATGAGGTACGTGCTAATCCGCCGAGCGGCGTCGGCAGCTCCCTGCGGGGGTCAGCTCCGATGCGAACAGCCCCTGGACCCACAGAGTGCCGCGCTGGTCGAGCGGCTGGCCTCGGTCACGGTGTCGGCCGACCTCGAGCCGGGAATTCCGCTGGTGACCGTCGCCGCCTGGGTAGACTTCCCGGCTGCCGCAGAGCCGGCCGCCGGCGCGGCGACGCGCGGGCGGTTGGTGCGACAGCGGGACCGATGCAGTGCACGTCTGGCCGACCGCCGGTTCCACCATGGAGCTCCCCCGGCTGTCGTCGAGGCCGAACGCCGGCGACTCATGGAGCTGGAGCTTGCGTTGTCGCGTCTCAACCGCCCGTCACCAAGGTGAGCCTCGGCGAGGTCTATCGTATCGACATGGCGATCATCCCGGAGAAGCCGTCGCTTGAGGGTCTTGAGGCGAAATGGGATGTCCTGTGGCAAGATCAGGGCACCTACCGCTTCGACCGGTCGAAGACCCGCGACGAGATTTACACCATCGACACTCCGCCACCGACCATCAGCGGATTCCTTCATCTGGGGACCGCATTCGGCTATATCCAGGTAGACGCCATCGCCCGATTCCAGCGGATGCGTGGGCGCGAGGTCTTCTATCCGATGGGGTGGGACGACAACGGCCTGCCCACGGAGCGTCGGGTGCAGAACCACTACGGTGTGCGCTGCGATCCGAGCGTCCCCTATGAGCCCGATCTCGTCGTCACCGCGGGGACGAAGGGCCAGCGACCCATCTCGCGACCCAACTTCGTCGAGCTGTGCCAGCGTCTGACGGCCGAGTTCGAACATGACTTCGAGCAGCAATGGCGCACCATGGGGCTGTCCGTCGACTGGTCGTTGACGTATGCGACGATCGGCGCCCGGTCGCGGCGGGTCGCTCAGCGCGCTTTCCTGCGCAATATCAACCGCGGTGAAGCGTACGCCATCGAGGCGCCGACGATGTGGGATGTCGACTTCCAGACAGCCGTGGCGCAGGCGGAGTTCGAGGATCGCCCGACGCAGGGGGCGTTTTACCGTCTCGCGTTCGCGCGGGTCGACGGCGGTGCCCCGGTGGAGATCGAAACTACCCGTCCCGAACTGCTGCCCTCGTGTGTCGCGCTGGTCGCCCATCCCGACGACGACCGGTACCGGGCGCTGATCGGCACCCACGTCACCACTCCGGTGTTCGAAGTCCACGTGCCAGTGGTGGCGCACCAGCTCGCCGACCCGGAGAAGGGCTCCGGCATCGCGATGATCTGTACGTTCGGGGACACCACCGACGTGGTGTGGTGGCGGGAGCTGGACCTGCCGACGCGATCGGTCATCCGCCGCGACGGTCGGTTCCAGGAGGAGACGCCGGGCTGGCTCGCCGGCGCCGGTGCGCAAGCCTGGACGACGCTCGCCGGCAAGTTCCCGAACCAGGCGCGCCGTCAGGTCGTGGAGCTGCTCACCGGGTCGGGTCAGATGATCGGTGACCCTCGGCCGATCACCCACGAGGTCAAGTTCTACGAGAAGGGCGAGCGTCCACTGGAGATCGTCACCAGCCGGCAGTGGTATATCCGCAACGGCGCACGCGACGACGAGCTGCGCGAGACGCTGATCCGGCGGGGCCGGGAACTCCTCTGGCACCCCGACTTCATGCGCGTGCGGTACGAGCACTGGGTCGAAGGGCTCAACACGGACTGGCTGATCAGCCGGCAGCGCTACTTCGGCGTGCCTTTCCCGGTTTGGTACCCGTTGGACAACGTTGGCGAGGTCCTCTGGGACACACCGATCCTGCCGGACGAGGCAATCCTCCCGATCGACCCGCAGACTAACGTACCCGCCGGCTACGACGAGGGCCAGCGGGGCAAGCCCGCCGGATTCATCGGCGACCCCGACGTGATGGACACGTGGGCGACGTCCTCGCTCACCCCGCAGATCGCCGGGGGTTGGGAGGACGACGACGACCTGTTCTCCCGCGTCTTCCCGACCGACCTGCGGCCACAGGGCCCCGAAATCATCCGGACCTGGCTCTTCTCCACGCTGCTGCGCTCGGAGTTGGAGCACGGCACGCTGCCGTGGCAGCACTCCACCATCAACGGCTGGATCCTAGACCCCGACCGCAAGAAGATGTCGAAGTCCAAGGACAACGTGCTCGCTCCGATGCCGTTGGTCACCACGTACGGGGCGGATGGCTTCCGGTACTGGTCGTGCAAGAGCGCGCCGGGCACCGACACGGCGGCCGACCAGGCACAGATGAAGGTGGGCCGTCGCCTCGCAATCAAGATTCTCAACGTCGGAAAGTTCGTGCTCGGGCTGGGTCGGCAGGACGGGACACTGGCCCACGTGACGGAGGGGCTGGACCGGGCCATGCTGGCTCAGCTGGCCACGCTGGTCGACGACGCCACGGCCGCTTTCGACGGGTACCACTACCACCGGGCGCTGGAGCTGGCGGAGTCGTTCTTCTGGCGCTTCTGCGACGACTACGTCGAGCTGGTGAAACAGCGCGCGTACGACGAGGGCCCCGCGGCGCGGTCGGCCCAGGCCGCGTTGTCCATCGCGCACTCGATCCTGTTACGCATGTTCGCGCCGTTCCTGCCGTTCGTCACCGAGGAGGTCTGGTCCCGGTGGCAGACCGGGTCGGTGCATCGCGCTCCCTGGCCGCGCAGCGATGAACTGCGCGAGGCGGGCAACGAAGCTGACCCGGCCGTGCTGGAGGTGGCCCGCTCGGTCCTCGCTGAGATCCGCAAGGCCAAGTCCGAACAGCGGCGCTCGCAACGCAGTGAGGTCGCCCGCCTCGTCGTCACAGACCAGGCCGATCAGCTGGCCGTACTCTCGGTCGCCGAGACTGACCTGCTCCGGGCCGGCAGCATCCGGGAGCTGGTGCTCCGTGAGGCAACAGCGCGTACGGTCAGCGTGGAACTCGCTCCAGCGACGGACGAGGTTCGCGGGAATCGCGTTCGCGCCTGAGTGCCCCGCTGGAGTCTGCTCGGTGATATGCAGGTGCGTGATCGTGTACGCGACATCGGAGTGGTCCTGGGAGACCGCCACCGACCCGGAAGAAGTACACCTGCTGCTCTGCGCAAGTGACGCATACCAGGCCGCCAGGTACGGGGTTGCGATCCCGATACGACAGCAGTCCACCACCGACCGCCTGGTGCGGACGGGCGCCGTTCACCTGCTCAGGCTCGGACCCGAGACGATCGGGATGTTCACGCTCTCCCGCACACCACCGTTCGACGATCTGTCCGCCTTCCCACCGGCCAACAACCCGGCCTACCTGCAGCGCCTCGCGGTGCGACCCGAACATCTCGAGGACACGTCCATCGCGGGGGCGCGCTGCCTGCGCAAGGCCATCGAACTGGCTGCGCGCCGGGGAGCCGACGCGCTGCGCGCCGAGGCGAACCCCGATCTTACCGCGACCCACACGCTGCTGCAGCTGATGGGATTCAGCCAGTATGGCGAGGTCCACACCGACGGGGTCAGGCGCTGGATCTTTTTGCAGAAGGCCCTGCAGACCACGGATCGGTAGTACGCCGCGCCTGCGCCCCTACCGGCGGCTGAGTGGCTTCGATACACTTCTCGAACGCCACTCACTCACGGGAGCCATCCAGCTGAAGGCCGAAGGGGATCCGCTTGATCGGGGACGGGGCCGCGGCCAGCACTCGTCGCCGTGCGGATGATGCATTTCAGTGGCTCGAATTGGATGACCTTCTTAACGCGGTGACCGATCTGGTGCGGTGCCATCTGCCGCCCGAGAGCGCCGCGGTGCTCGATGATCCCGACGCGGACCTGACGTCAGCCGGCTTCGAATCCCTCGCACTGGTCGCCCTGCTGGTCGACTTGGAGACGCAGTTCGCCATCACGTTTCCCGCTGACCAGCTCGATGTCGGCACGTTCCGTAGCGTAAACACCATTACCGCCGCTCTTCAGGTGCTCCTCGGCCGCCGGAGAGGGTCGACAGGAGTTTCATAACGGCAACGGCCTGGTCGCTGGAATACTCCTGGAATACTCATGGAGAACGGTCGGGACAGCCGGATCAGGAGGAGCAGATGACGACCGCGCATGACGCGCTGAGCCGTCTGGTCGAACGGTTGGCGACCCTGGACCCGGCCGAGCGGGAGGTGCGGATTGCCGACCTCCTCTCCGTCCTCGACCACAGCGCACCAGAGGACCAAGCCTCCGACCGGATGGAGTACGTCAACGCCAACCCATCGCCGGCGCAGCGTCGCCCCCACCCGGCGCCTCCCCTGCTGATCTGCGACTGGGCGGCCGATGCCGGGGTCGATGGCGTGACCCAGCAACTCAACGTTGATCTGACCCCGGGCCCGATCCGGGTCGCGAAGACGCGAGCCGCTACCGGACGTTCGCTGGTGACGAATGGTCGTCTGGGTGCTGACCTGCTGCACGTGCCCGCAGGGGAAGGCTTCCCCCCACACACCCATCCAGGGGATCACCTGCTCTTCGTGCTGAGTGGGCGGGGCACCATCACGGTCAACGGCATGATCATCCAGACGTCGGCCGGGCAGGTGTACCTGGTCGAAGGTGCGGTGCCGCACGCTGTCGGCGCAATCACCGATCACGTGATCCTCGCCGTCGGCGCGCCACACCGACGGCTGGAGAGTCCGGGACGCCAAGTGTTGACCGCGTATTCGGCCTTACTGACGCCACCGGGCACCATCACCTGTGTGATCTGCGGCGTCTGCGCTCAGAGCGACGGCGAGCTGACCGCGCTGGACTGCCCACACTCGCCGCACCAGTTCGGGTGACCTATGTCGACAGCCCGGCTCAGCCACTCGGACGTCACCATCCCTTCGGATCTCGCCCATACCTACCTCGGTGTCCCGTTCGGGCCGTCCAGCTCACCCCGAGGCGACATTGTGGCCAGCCTTGCGTATCGCGCGCGTACCCAGGGTGACTCCCCGTTCCTGACGACGGTGGCGGCTGACCGGCAAGTGGACACGCTCTCGTACCGCGACCTCGATGAGCTCAGCCGCCGCCTGGGCGGCTGGCTGCGCAGTGAAGTCGGTTGCAGTACGGGCGACGTGCTCGCGATGATCCCCCTCAACGACGCACGTTCAGTGATCGCCATCCTCGGCGCGCTGCGCGCCGGCTGCCGGGTGCTGCTGCTCAGCCCCGCTGACCCGGTCGCCCGGCTGCGGGAGCAGACCGAAGCCATCGGCGCGAAGGTCGTGCTGTGCGCTCCCGACGTACCGGCCGGACAGTACCCGGAAGCGATCGCCGTGCCAGATGCCACCGCGCTCGCCGAGGAGCTGCAGGTCAGCGCCGACGCGTCGCTCACGCCGGGCGACGATGCCCTGTACTTCGGTACCTCCGGGTCCACGGCTTGCGCCAAGCTGGTCGCGCAGTCCCACTACAACGTGGTCGCCAACGCGGCGGCGGTACGCCGGCACCACGACATGGGGCGGGGTGACCGGATTCTCGGCTGCCTGCCCGTACATCACGTCAACGGGCTGCACTTCACCGTCTTCGGCACCCTGGCCGCCGGCGCGCACGTGGTGCTTGCACACGCCTTCCAGCCGTTCGGCTATCCGCAGCTGATCGAGCGGTTCCGGCCCCGGATCGCCAGCGTGGTGCCGAGCGTGCTGGAGGCGCTGCTGGAGACCTGGCGGGAGCCGGACCTGCCACCGGAGCTCCAGTACTTCGTGTCGGCCGCAGCCCCGTTGACGGCTCGCACCGCGCAGGCTGTCTCCCGGCGGCTGGGCGTGCGCGTCTTGCAGGGCTATGGGCTGACCGAGACCACCAACTTCTCCACCACCGTGCCGACCGACATCTCGCCCGACGCGTACCGCCAGCTGGTCACCGCGGCCGACATCCCGACGGTCGGCGTCGCGATGTATGGCAACGAGGTGGCGGTGCTGCGCGAGGACGGCAGCCGCACCGCGCCGGGCGAGATCGGCGAGCTGTGCATGCGCGGCCATAACGTCATGACGCGGTACGCCGGCAACGCCGAGGCCACCAGCGCCGCGTTCCGCCACGGCTGGTTCCACTCGCAGGATCTCGGCTTTGAGGACGTCGACCCGGGCTCCGGTCGTAGCTACTTCGTCATCACCGGCCGCAGCAAGAACATCGCGAAGGTCGGTGGTGAGACCGTGTCGCTGGAAGAGATGGAGCGGGTGATCTGTGCGCTGCCCGCTGTGCTGGACGCGGTATGCGTATGCGTGCCGCACCAGTTGCTCGGCGACGAGATCGTCGCTGCGGTGGTGTTCGGCGCCGGCAGCCGGCCGGATCTCGGGGCATACCTGCGAACCCGGTTCGCCGCCGCGGTGGTGCCCCGTCGTGTCGTGGCGCTCGGCACCATCCCGCGCACGGCGACGGGGAAGGTGCTCCGCTCGCAACTAGCTCGGACGCTGGCTGCACCTGGAGCGGGGGAGACAACTCAGCGGCAGTAGTCGACCCGGGAAGTGGGACATGCAGCTTTTCGACTCCGTTCCCCGCCGACGTTGCCTCGGCCTGCCGGACGACGCGTACGAGACAGCCCGACGCGCGTACGGGTTGGTCAACGTCCGCGACGTGTTCAGCCCGAACGTCGACGAGCGCATGCTCGACGTCTACGCGCGAGCGCGCAACCCGACTGACCCGTTCGAGCTGCGGGACCTCTGGCTGGGCCGGGTCGAGCACGAACTGGGTCCGCACAGCCGCCGGCCGGCCCTCGCCGAGCAATGGTGCGCGACCAAGGTGCACCGCACGGTCGAGCCTGCGGGTGTGCTCTCCTCCCGAGCCACCGTGCGCTTCGTCAAGGAGCTGTTCAACTGGTTTTTCCGCGACGACGTTTATGGCGAGCTACGCGACGACACCCACCTGATTCTCTCCAGCGGGTCCGTCGACGAGGAGGCTTGGGGCCTGCCGGAGACGCTGAAGCGGTGCATCCGCTTCGCGCTGGAGCGCGACTGGTACGGCTACTCCGACTCCCGCGGCCGGCTTCCCGCCCGGCAGGCGATCGCCGAGTACGAGAACACCCGAATTGAGAGCGGAGCGTACGAAACCCGCAATGTCGCACTGACCATGGGCGGCACCTTCGCGATCAGCGCACTCGCCGACTTCGTCCTGCTCGGCACCACGCACCCCGGCGCCCCGGTCCTGTGCGGGATCCCCAACTATCCGCCGCTGGTGGAGGCGATCGCCCGGCGGTGCGCCATCCGGCTGGTGCCGATGCCGTCCCGATCGGGCTACGCGTCCGTCGACGGCCTCATCGCCGCGCTGACGCCCGCCACGCCGATGGTCATGCTGCAGACCGCAGCGAACCCGACCGGCGCGGCGCCAAGCGAGGCGAACCTCGCACGACTGATCCGGAGCGCCTCCCCGTCAACGATCATCCTGCTGGACGAGTGCCACGAATGGCTCGGGCCGCCCGGGCAGCGCTCTCCCGCCCGCGCGGCGCCCAACGTCGTGCGGGTTTCCAGCCTGTCCAAGACGTGGTCCGTCCCGGGTTTGAAGCTGGGGTGGGTGCTCGCCGACGCGGCCTTCATCGACAGGTACTACGAGTACGCTTCGACGACGTTCGGCGGACCGCAGTCGTTCCTCTACACGGCCGTCGAGGTGCTCGCCCGGATGGAGCGCTGGCTCATCACCGGCTTGGATGAGGTGGGCCGAAGCGAGTTGGCGGAGTTCGAGCCGTCGTACAACCTCGATCTGACCGGCCTCCAGGATGCTTATCATGTGTATCGCCTCGACCGCCAGGCCCGGGAGGCTGAGTTGACCGTGCTGCGCGACGCCGCACTCGCCGGTTTCGCGGACGCGTCGGCGTCAGTGGTGTGCCCGCGGTTCTCTATCAATATCGCCGTCGACTTCCCGGGTTGGGGCGACTCCTACCTGTGCTTTCGCGACATCTTGCGGCGGACCGGGGTTTCGGTGTTCCCCGGCATTCTCACGTTCTGCCTGTCCGGCGGAACCGTGCGGATAACCACTGCCCGACAGTGGACTGACCTGTCCACGGCAATCTCCCGGTTGCGGTCGGAGTTCGCGCTGTCGGAGGAGGGGTAGGTATGCCCGGCGTCCTCGGCCTTTCCGACCCAGGGCACAAGACCGTCATCGGCATGGTCCATCTGTCACCGTTGCCGGGCACGCCATTCCACGAGGAGGGCCAGTTCCCGCAGATCCTTGAACGCGCGGTGGACGCAGCGCGCGCGCTGGACGTGGGCGGAGCGGACGGCTGCCTTGTGCAGACCGTCGACCGGGTGTACAGCGTCGACGACGACTCCGATCCGGCCCGCACGGTCGCGATGGGGTTGATCGTACGGGAGATCGTCCGTGCTACCGGGAAGGACTTCGAGGTCGGCGTACAGCTGATGCGGAACGCGCTGCGGGCGTCCCTGGCGGTCGCCAAGGTGGCCGGCGGATCGTTCATCCGAGCCGGGGGCCTGGTCGGCATGACCCTCACCGCCCACGGCATGGTGACGGCCCAACCGTTGAGGGTCATGGAGTACCGCGCGAAGATTCACGCCCAGGACATCAAGGTGATCGCCGATATCGACTCCCAGCACTACCGGTGGTTCGAGGGCGGGAAGCCGACAGCCCAGGTCGCGGGTAGCGCGGCGTTCGTCGGCGCGGACGCGGTGGCATTGGGCTCGCCTGACGACGAACGAACGCTGGCGATGATCGCGTCGGTCCGCGCCGCCCAGCCGGACCTACCGATCATTCTGGCCGGCCACACCGACCACGACAACGCCGGCCGGCTGCTGGCGGCCGCCGATGGGGCCTTCGTCGGCACCTGCCTACAGCCCAGCGGCTGGGGCGGTCCGATCGACGTCGAGCGAGTGCGGGCATACGTGAGGGCGGCCCGCTCGGTGGCGCCGTAGGACCACGGCAGCATGACCCGAACGACCTGGAGAACTGATGACCCAGCCGCTGGAGCCGGATGTGATGGTGCGCCAGGTTGAGGCGCTCGCCGGCGATCTGCACGACCACACCCGGCCCGTGGATCGAGACTTGCGCACCATTCTCAGCTCGGCTGAGTGGGGGTCGGTACGGGCGGTGTACCTGACTGGCGATGGCGACTCGCACCATGCCGCCTGCACGGCGGAGTTGGCGTTCGAGTCACTCGCGGACGTCACCTGCGCACCGATGAGCGCACTGCACTTCCTGGAGTACGGCGCCAGCCGGATGGCAGCTGCCGGTCCCGGCCAGACGCTCGTGATCGTGATCTCCAGCTCCGGGGAGACGCCGCGGGCGGTGGAAGCGGCGGCGCGGGCGAAGGAGCGGGGTGCACTGACAGTGGCGCTGACCGGTACCCCCAGCAGCACCCTCACCCGGGTAGCGGACCGCAGCGTGGTGGTTGACCTGCCCGGTAAGGAACGGTCCCCCGGGATCCGCACCTATCAAGCCAGTCTGCTGGCGTTACTGCTGACATCCATCCGGCTCGGGCAGGCCCGGTCCAGGTACGGCCAGGTGGAAGCCGAATCGCTACGCGCAGAAATCGTCGGCCTGGCCGACGCCGTGGCCGATACCACACACGCCATCAAGGAACGCTGCCACGACCTCGCCGTGTCGATCGCGGACGCACCGACCGTGGTAATGCTGGGTAGCGGTCCGAACCACGGCACCGCGTTGTTCGCCGCGGCGAAGGTGATCGAGGCGTCCGGCATCCCAGCTATCGCCCAGGAACTGGAGCAATGGTGGCACATCGAGCGCTTTGCCTCTCCCTTCGACATGCCGGTGTTCGTCATCGCGCCGCCGGGCCGCTCGCACTGGCGTGCAGTACAACTGGCGGCACGCGCGGCCGGACTGGGTCGGCGGGTCGTTGCCGTGGCCCACCGGGATGACACCGAAACCACTCGTGACGCCAGCGCCGTCCTGCCAGTCCTGGGCGAGGTGCGGGAGGAGTTCTCGCCGTTTCTCTACCACCTCTTCGCGGGCTATCTCGGGTCGTACTTGGCCGAGACGCTGGGTCGGTCGCTGTTCCAGAGCCGTCGCGGCTGACCGGTATGCGGCCCCGTGACATCAGCGGCAGGTGAACAAGTGAACGGTCCGATGGCGGTAGGTCTGGCCGGAATCGAGCCGGACCGACGGGAAGTCGACCCGGTTCGGTGCGTCCGGCCAGGCGCTGGTCTGCAGGCACAGGCCGGTCCGCGGCTCACGCAGCCCGTCCGCGGAGTAGACGCCCAGGCCCGGCTGGTCGGTGATGACACGCATGACCCGTCCGCTGGTCGGTTCAGACAGCTCAGCCGCCCGCACCGGATCATCCAGCACGAAGAAGGTGTCGAGCCGGGCGCCGACGATCGGCTGGGGGGGTGCGGTAGTCGAGCGCGGTGCCGGCGACCGGGACCGGTGGGCCGGGCAGGGGAATCAACTCTGAGTCGCACGACACCACGCGGGTGGCGTTGACGGCAAGCCGGTGAGCGTCGATCATCTGCCGCCCAGACGAAGCGGTCGAAGCCGATCGATCCGCCGTGGATGTGGTGGCGACCGGCGTTGGGGTCCAGGCGGTACTCAACGCCGGCCAGGTGGAACCGGGCACCCGCGACGCATCGGCAGTAGCGACCCATGACGGCACCCAGGTAGGCGTTGCGGCCCCGGTCCTCGTAGCCACGCAGATCGGGCAGGCGCAGGACCAGGTTGGCCGGGTGGCCTCGCCGGTCCGGCACGACTCCCTCAACCAGCGTGGCCCCGTACGTCCATACCGTGATTGCTAAGGCCCCGGTGTCCAACGTGTACGCGTCCACCGGCGTCGAGGGCTGGCCGGCGTGACCGGCGGTGACGCCGATCCGGGTACGGCGAATGGTCAAGGAATCCCTGCGTCAGCGCGGCGGAACGGGCCGGTAAGCAAGACTCATATCCATATTATCACGGTGACGATTATAATCGCACCAGTGCACCACCATTGCACCACCATCTCGGAGGAAGTTGGGTGGAGCGTGCCGAGCCATGGCCCCGCGATCAGGTTCGGCCTGCACTCCGGACAGCAGTACATCGCCTTCGACGATCTGCTAATCGTGTGGCAGCGAGCCGAGGAGCTCGGGTATGACTGGGTCTCCCTCTTCGACCATTTCCGGCCACCCCTCGGCGGCCCGGACGGGCCTTGCTTCGAAGGCACGACACTGCTCGCCGGGCTCGCTGCACGCACCAGCCGGATCCGTTGCGCCATGCTCGTCTCCGCGGTCACCTGGCGCCATCCGGCGATTGTCGCGGTGATCGCCGCGACAATCGACCACGTATCGGGTGGGCGCCTGGAGTTCGGGATGGGCGCCGCTGGCCCTGACCTGGCGTACGAGCAGTACGGCATCCCATTCCCCCCGGCCGGCGTACGCCTCGACATGCTCGATGAGGCCTGCCGGATCGTTCGCGGACTGTGGGACGGCGAGCGCACCAGCTTCTCCGGCACCCATTTCCAGCTCACCGACGCCCAACTGTGCCCCAGGCCGATGCAAGCCCATCTGCCGTTGGTGATCGGCGGCGAGGGAGAGCGGCGGATGTTGCGCATTGTGGCCGAGCACGCCGACATCTGGAACACCCTCGCCGGTGACCCGGTCAGCTACCGGCGCAAGGTCGACGCGTTGACCCGGCACTGCGCCACGGTCGGACGTGACCCGGCGACCATCCGCCGGTCGGTGACTTTCCGGGCACTGCTCGCGTCCGACGAGCGCAGCGCCCGCAGACGCAAGGCTGAACTGCTGAGCAGGGTGCCGGCGGACTGGCCCGTACTCAGCGAGTACCTGACGTTCGGCACGCCCGAGCAGTGCGTGGCGGATCTCGCAGCGTATCTCGATCTTGGCGTACGCGACTTCGTGCTCGGAGCCCGCCCGCCGGTCGACTGGCAGACCGTCGAGCTGGTCGCCCGGGAGGTGGCTCCCGTGCTGCGGGCCGAGGGCTGACCGAGGCACCAGCCCGTCCACGCGAAAGGAGCTGGCATGCAGGGGCACCTCATGGGCACGTTTCTCGAACAGGCCAGCGATCCGCATGTGGACCTGAGGCGGCAGGTCCTGGCCAGCGGCGCCGCGCTGCGCGAACCCGCCCCCACCTACCTGCGCGCCCGGGCCAGCAACTTCCCGGACGAGGGCGGCGATGAACTCCTCGCCGAACTGCACCAACGTGGCTTCGGAGTGGTGTGGCTGGACCGGCCACTGTCGAACGACCGGTTCATTGCGCTCGGGATCCTGCTGGGCACCGCCATGCCGGAGATCGATACGGCGGTGCGACCCTACGTCGACAGCGGCGTGATCCTGAACCTGATCGCCGAGTACGACGCCACACGGGACGTCAACCTCGAACCGTTCGCCACCAACTTTCTCACTCTGCACAGCGAGGGCAGCGGCCGGCCGGTACGCCGGCAGCCGCGATACATCGTGCTGATGTGCTGCGAGCCGGGGCTCGCGAGCGCCGCCCGGACGGTTCTCGTCTCCATGGCTAAAGTGGCCGGTCGGTTGACGCTCGAACAGCTCAGGAGCCTCGGACAGATCCGGTACCGGCGCAACGACGAGGGTCCCTCGATCGTGCGTTCAGTGGCTGAGCGCACCGTCTTCTCGTTCCGTGACTTCGCCCAGCAGCCGCTGCAATGGGTGAGCACTGACGCGGTAGGTGATCCGGACGAGGTCAACGCCACCATCCGGGGCCTGCTCGCGGCGATGTACGCCCCTGGCGTGGCAACCGGCGTGGTCTGGTCACCAGGCATGGTCGTCGTCATCGACAACACCTTCTATTTCCACGGCCGAACGGCCGGGCAGCTCAGCACGTCGATCCGACGCCGGCACCTCAAGCGTCTGCGGATCGTCGTCTGAGGTGCTGTGCACTTGGCGGATCCCAGCCGGACGCGAGCGAGGCGCTCCGGGCCGTCCCCTCCTTAAGATCAACTGATGCCGCGCGGTTCACGGCGATTCGCCGATCAACGCGATCCCTTATCATACGGTCGAACGTCTGCCCGTATAGGCGGCAGGCGTCGATGCGCGGTGAGGAGAAACGGTGGCTGCCGGACATCAGCTGAAGCTGTACAACTCGCTTGGCCGTCGCCTGGATGCTTTTGTTCCGGTTACCGACACGGTCGGCGTGTACACCTGCGGACCGACCGTGTACGCCTACCCGCACCTGGGCAACCTGCGCGCCTACGTGTTCGCGGACACGCTGCGCCGGGCATTGCGATGGAAAGGGATCCGGGTCCGGCACGTCGTGAACATCACCGATGTGGGACATGCAGTTGCCGAGCTGGAGCTGGGCGAAGACAAGCTCGAGGTCGCGGCGGCCCGGGAACGCGTGTCGGTCGAAGAAATCGCTGCACACTACACGCAGGCGTTCTTCGACGACCTCGCCGCGCTGAACATCCTGCCCGCCGACGAGTATCCGCGTGCCACAGCCTACGTCGATCGGATGATCGAGTTTGCCGCGGACATCGAACGACACGGTTACGCCTACACGATCGACTCTGGGCTCTACTTCGACACGACCAAGTTTCCCGGCTACGGCAGCCTCGCCTTAATCAACACCGAGGGACAACGTGAAGGCGCCCGAGTAGAGCAGGTCGAAGGACGCCGCAGCAAGACCGATTTCGCGCTGTGGCGCACTGAGGCGCCAGGTCAGACGCGGGCGATGCGATGGAAGTCGCCATGGGGCTGGGGCGCACCTGGCTGGCACCTGGAGTGCTCGGTGATGAGCATCGCCCTACTCGGTCGACATTTCGACATTCACACTGGCGGAGTGGATCACCGGGAGTTGCATCACATCAACGAGATCGCACAGAGCGAAGCCTACCTTCGTGACGGGCGGCCTTGGGTGCGGTTCTGGCTACACAACGAATTCCTGCGGTTCGGTGCCCAGAAGATGGCCAAGTCAGCCGGCGACACCATCCGCGTCGCCGATCTCCGCCATGCGGATCTCCACCCCGTAGCGTATAGGCTGTTCCTGGCCGGCGCACACTACCGAGCGCAACTCGACTACACTCAGGCCGCGATCGACGCGAGCCAAGCAACGTTGCGGCGGCTGCTCACCCGAATCCAGCTACTGCGGCCACTGCCGAAGATCGAGACGTTGTCCGATGCACGTGAGGCTGCGGCCGGTGACACTCTCACCCTCGGCCTGCTGGATCGTCTGGACGCGGCCATCAGTGATGACCTCAGAACACCTCAGGTCCTGGTGTTGCTGCAGCACGCCCTTCGTTCCGGCGCCTTGACGGACGACGGTCGTCGGGTCGGTATAGCCGCGTGTGAAGCTCTGCTCGGTATCGGCCTGACGGCGTTGCAGCCAGAGGATCTCAAGATTTCTCATGGCACACTCGATGACGAGCAAACCCCGCAGATCGAGGATCTGCTGGCCCAGCGCGACGCGGCGCGCAAGGCGCGTGACTGGGAGCGCGCCGACCAGCTCCGCGCGGAACTGAACCGGATAGGCGTGCAGGTGACTGACACATCGGATGGCACCGTGTGGAGTACTCGCTGATATCTGCTTGATGAGCTGCTAGTCCAGCCGGACAGTCACGGTCTTGGGACGCTTGGTACTACGTCATGGCCAGCACGCTCAGGTCCGTGCCATGCCCCGAGTGCCGGCGACCGCCATGCGGCAGCTCCCCGGTTTGCTCAAGGTGACAGTTAACCCACACCTCGCCGGCCATCCAGCATGTCCACGTTGGCAGGAGACGGCATGGACGCGAGATCCTTGGACATGGCATGCAAGATAGCAAAATGCCCACGAGCTACACAGCCTGAATATCGCTCAGAGGAAATGTATGCCAAAAGAGCCGTCGGCCGTTCACTCCTGCGTATAAGGATGAAGTGGCGAAAATCATGATCCTGGCAATGCGGCGAGTCGATCGATTACAGGACGGGCAGGTAGGTGCGCAGCTCGTAGGCCGTCACGTGGCGACGGTAGTTGTCCCACTCGGCGCTCTTGTTGCGCAGGAAGAAGTCGAATACGTGCTCACCGAGGGCCTCAGCGACCAGCTCGGAGTTCTCCATCTCGACGAGCGCCTCGGAGAGGTTCTGCGGCAGCGGCGCGTAGCCCGCCGCCCGACGTTCCCGCTCAGACAGCGCCCACACGTCATCCTCGGCGGCGGGCGGCAGCTCGTAGCCCTCCTGCACACCACGCAACCCCGCGGCGAGGATCACCGCGTAGGTGAGGTAGGGATTGCACGCCGAGTCCGGGCTGCGGACCTCCACCCGCCGGCTGGACGCCTTGCCCGGCGAGTACATCGGCACCCGCACCAGAGCCGAGCGGTTCGCGTGTCCCCAGCACACCGCAGTGGGGGCCTCCCCTCCGGTGATCAAACGCTTGTAGGAGTTCACCCACTGGTTGGTCACCGCGGTGATCTCCCGAGCGTGCTTCAGCACCCCGGCGACGAAGGCTCTCCCGGTGTCGGAGAGCTCGTAGGGGTCGTCGTCGTCGTGGAATGCGTTGCGGTCGCCTTCGAACAGGCTCATGTGGGTGTGCATGGCCGACCCCGGTCGGGCGGTGTAGGGCTTGGGCATGAACGAGGCGCGCACCCCCTGGGTGATCGCGACCTCCTTCACCACGTACCGGAAGGTCATGATGTTGTCGGCCATGGTGAGCGCGTCGGCGTAGCGCAGGTCGATCTCCTGCTGGCCAGGGGCGCCCTCGTGATGGCTGAACTCCACCGAGATGCCCATCTGCTCGAGCGCCTCGATGGCATGGCGGCGGAAGTGCGGCGCAGCGTCGTGGCTGGCCTGGTCGAAATACCCGCCGGAGTCGGCGGGTATCGGTTCGGAACCGTTGTCGGGAAGGTCGCGCAGCAGGTAGAACTCGATCTCGGGGTGCACATAGCAGGTGAATCCGGACTCCGCCGCCCTGGACAGCCCCCGGCTCAACACGTGCCGTGGGTCGGCCCACGACGGTGAGCCGTCGGGCATCGCGATGTCGCAGAACATCCGGGCTGAGTAGTGATCCCCGTTCGGGTTCTCCCACGGCAGTACCTGGAACGTGGAGGGGTCCGGCTTGGCGATCATGTCGGACTCGTGGGCCCGGGCGAAGCCCTCGATGGCCGACCCGTCGAAACCGATGCCGTCGGCGAACGCTCCCTCCAGCTCGGCCGGCGCCACCGACACCGACTTGAGGTAGCCCAGCACGTCGGTAAACCACAACCGAACGAACCGGATGTCGCGTTCCTCCAGCGTGCGCAGCACGAACTCCTGCTGGCGATCCATGCGGGCAGGGTAGAGGACAGCAGGTGACGAGCCTGTTGTGCGCCCCCTACGATGCGCATATGCCGCGCCAACGTCTGCGCCTTCTCGCTCTGCTCGCCGCGTTGGTCATCACGCTGATCACGTCCTGCGGCACGGGCTCCGAGCAGAGAGTTGCCCTTCCCGACGGCACCCGACTGCTCGCCGACTCCGCCACCGCGATGCGCACGGTGACCAGCACCCGATTCAATGTCGACATCCAGGGCAATGTGCCAGAGATCCGGCTTCGGTCTGCCGACGGCCAGCTCACCCAGGAGGGTTCGGCGAAGGGCAACGCCAACCTCGACCAGGGTGGGCAGGTCATCGAGCTGGAGTTCGTGATCCTCGGCGAAACGCTCTACCTGCGTCCCCCGACCGGTCCGGTCCAGAAGCTGCCGTTGTCCCTGGCCGGTGCGGTGTACGACCCATCGGTGATCCTGAATCCGGACCGAGGCGTCGCGGCGGTGCTCGCCAGCGGCAAGGGAGCCACCACCGAGGCCCGAGAGCAGGTCGGCGGGGTGGACAGCTACCGGTTGAGGGTTGACTTCCCGGCGCAACCGCTCAGCACGCTCGTGCCCGGGCCACCGAAGGACAAGACCGGTCAGATCTGGATCGCCGTCCAGGGCTCCCGGCTGGTGCAGGCCCAGTTCCCGGCGACCGACCCGGACGGCAGAATCACCGTCCGCTTCTCCGAGTATGACGTCCCGGTCGAGATCACTGCACCCGCCTGATCCCGGCCTCCTTCGATGAATCCAACGGCAACTCCGGTTCGCCGTCGGAAGCTGGCCCTGAGCGCCGGCGCCCTGGTCACTTTACTGGCAGCACTGGACGCCTATGTCGTCGTCAGCTTGCTGGTCGATATCATCCGCGACCTGCAGGTGCCACTGAACCGCCTGGAGCGGGCCACCCCGATCGTCACCGGCTTCCTGCTGGGCTATGTCGCCGCGATGCCGCTGCTGGGTCAAGCCTCCGACCGCTTCGGCCGGCGGGCGCTGCTGCAGGTTTGCCTGATCATGTTCGCCGTCGGGTCGGCGGCCACCGCGGTCGCGGAAACATTGCCGCTGCTCGTGGCCGGCCGGATGCTGCAGGGCGTCGCCGGTGGTGCGTTGCTGCCGGTGTCCATGGCGCTGACTGCTGACCTGTGGCCGGATCGCGGCCGGTCTGCCGCATTGGGGGCACTGGGCGCTGCCCAGGAGCTGGGCAGCGTGCTGGGCCCGCTGTACGGCGTAGCGGTGGCCGCGCTGGTCAGCGAGCACGGCGTGTCCGGCTGGCGCGGTGTGTTCTGGCTGAACGTCCCGATCGCACTCGCCGCGATGGTGGTGGTCCAGCTGGCGGTACCAGCTGCTACAAGATCCGGGGATGTGCACCTCCGGGATCGCGCACGGCTGGATCTCGTCGGCGGCGGGCTGCTGGCGCTGACCTTGGGGTTGCTGGTGGCAGGGCTGTACAACCCCGACCCCGGCCGTGCGGTGCTGCCGCCATGGGGGTGGTCGGCGCTGGGCCTGGCCGCCGTGACCGGGCTTGCGTTCGTGTTGTGGGAGCGGTGGGCGACGGTGCGGTTGCTGGATCCCGACGGCATGTGGTGGCGGGTCTTCCTCGGTTCGCTGGGGGTCAGTCTGGCCGCCGGTGCAGCTCTGATGGTGACACTGGTCGACATCCAGCTCTACGCGCAGACCTTGCTGGGCCGCGATGCCGTCGGCGCGACCGTGCTGCTGGTCCGGTTCCTGATCGCACTACCCGCCGGCGCACTGGTCGGGGGATTCGTCGCAGGTCGCCTTGGTGACGCCTGGGTGGCCGTCACCGGCATGTTGCTGGCCGCCACCGGCTACCTGCTGGTGGCGGGATGGCCGGTGGACGTCCTGGCTGCGCGCCACGATCTCAATCTGCTGACCCTGCCCCGGCTGGACTTCGACCTGGCAGTCGCCGGCTTCGGGCTCGGCCTGGTGATCGCGCCGCTGTCCGCGGCGGCGCTGCGCGCCACCCCGGCCGACCGGCACGGCGTCGCGTCCGCCGCGGTGGTGGTGGCCCGGATGACCGGCATGCTCGTCGGTGTCGCGGCGCTGTCGGCGTGGGGACTGCACCGCTTCCGCGAACTCACCGCCCAACTGGCCACACCGCTGCCCTTCGGGGTCAGCGGCGAGGTGTACCAGCGCCAGCTTGCCGACTACCAGCTGGTCCTGGAGGCCGCGCTGCGCACCCAGTATCGAGAGATCTTCCTGCTCACCGCAGGAGTGTGCGTGCTCGGTGCGATCGGCGCCCTGATGCTCGGCAATGGGATGGTCGGCAACGGGCAACGACGCGACCGAGCACTCAAGCTCCGGCCACGCACGTCTTCCGCTTCGGCAGGGTGAGCCGCACCAGGTAGTCCGAGATCGTCTCGTCCACGCACTTCACCCCCTGCAGAGCCACCGTGTGCTGCTGGCCCTCGAAGCTGAGCAACCTGCCGTTGAGCTGGTTGGCGAGCTCCACCCCGGCCCGGTAGGGAGTTGCCGGATCACCGGTCGTGGAGATCACCAGTACCGTCGGTAGTCCGTCCACCTCCGGCTTTCCCGGCTTGAACGTCGGCGGCACCGGCCAGAAAGCGCAGGAGTCTCGAGCCGCCGACGGTGGGTTCCCATCATCGAGGAAGGGCGCGACCTGCCGGTAGCGCCGGTCAGCCTCCAGGATCACCGCCGGATCGGTCACTGGCGGGTCGTCGATGCAGCGGACCGCTTTGAAAGCGTCCTGGCTGCCCGAGTACCCCTGCTGGTCGCGCTGGTAGTAAATGTCGGCCAGGGTCAACAGCGTGGAGCCGTCCCCGGCGACCAGCTGGGTGAGGCCCCGGTTGAGGATCGGCCAGAGCTGGTCGCTGTACAGGGCCTGGATCGTGCCGATAGTGGCGTCGTTGTAAGAAAGCCGGCGGTTGCCGACCGGTAGCGCCGCTGTGGTCAGCGGCCGCAACAACTCCTGGAACCGCCGGCTGGCCTGGTCCTTCGGGGTGTCGCCCAGCCAGCACTGCGGCTGGGTGACGCACCAGCCGACGAACGCGTCGAACGACTGCTGGAACCCCGCGCCCTGATTCACCAGACTCTCCACGAAGACCTCATCCGGGTCCAGCGCACCGTCGAGCACCATCGTCCGCACATTGCCAGGGAACTGTTGGGCATAGGCAGTACCGATCCGGGTGCCGTAGGAGTAACCCAGATAATTAAGCTTCTCGTCGCCGAGCACCGAACGCAGCACGTCCATGTCCCGCGCGACGTCCCTGGTGCCGGCGTTGGCGAGTACGTCCTTGCCCAACCGCTCGGCGCACAGCGCAGCGTAGGCGCGGTTCTCACTCTCGGTCTGTTCAATTCCCGCTGGCGAGGTGTCCAGGTCGAGGTCGAGCCGCTCGGCATCCTGCTCCTGAGTGTTCCGACAGACGATCTTCGGCTCGCTGGCACCGATTCCTCGCGGATCGAACCCGACGAGGTCGAAGCGGCGGCCCAGATCGGTACCGTCCACCGCCCCGGCCCCGGCCAGCGACGCAACCGCGCTCATCCCCGAAGCACCGGGGCCGCCGGGGTTCACCAGCAGGGAACCCAGCCGCTCCTGCTGGTTGCCGGCAGGACGGCGCAGCAGTCCCAGGCGTGCGGTGCGCCCTTGCGGGTTTGTGTAGTCCAGCGGCACTTCCACCCGGGTGCATTGCAGTGCGGGGTCCGCGAACGAGTCCTGGGCGCCGTCGGTGGTGGCGAACTCCTGGCAGCCGCCCCAGGTCAAATCCTGACCGTAGAACCGCTCGAGCCCAGGGGGCACCGGACCGGCGGGGCCCCCGTCGAGCTGCGCGGCGCGGCTTGACCCTGCAACATCGGTGGACTGGCGGTCCCCGGCAAGCTCGCCGGCACAACCACCGAGGGCGAGCACGGTCGCCAGGACAGCGGTCAGCCGCAACGGCCGCAATAAGCGGGGCATTCGGCGAATCCTAGTGAGCCCCGGGTAGATGTCAGGTGTGGCTCCCCGCAACTGTGTTGGATGAAGAACTCCTGGGCCGGATGATGAGGTCATGCCGCAGCTCCGGCTGGCCATAGCTCAGATTAATCCCTGTGTGGGTGATCTCGTGGGAAACACCACGATGATCGCTGCGTGCTGCCGGCAAGCCGGCGCCGCCGGTGTGCACCTCGTGGTATTCGGCGAGATGGCGCTGACCGGATATCCGGTGGAGGACCTGGCGATGCGCAAGTCCTTCGCCGCCGGGTCGGCACAGGCCCTGAGTGCCCTGGCCACTCAGCTCACCGAGGAAGGCGGTGGGGAGCTGGCCACGGTCGTGGGATATCTGGACTCCGATGCTCAAGGCCCTCGCAACGCGGTCGGGGTCTTGTACCGCGGACGGGTGGTAGCCCGCCAGTTCAAACATCATCTGCCCAACTACGGGGTGTTCGATGAACGCCGCTACTTCATCCCCGGCACCAGCCTGACCGTGTTCCGGCTGCATGGCCTGGAGATCGGGATGGTGATCTGCGAGGACATCTGGCAGGTAGGCGGCCCGATCACCACCCTGGCGCAGGCCGGGGTCGACCTGGTGGTCGCCCCCAACGCCTCTCCTTACGAGCGTCGCAAAGACGACGCGCGCCTGGCACTGGTGGCCCGCCGCGCCATCGAAGCGGGCGCGCCGTTGGTCTACGCCAACCTGGTGGGGGGCCAGGATGAGCTGGTCTTCGACGGGGACTCGATGGTGGTCGGCGAGCGCGGCAAGCTGCTGTTGCGGGCGCCGCAGTTCCGCGAGCAGCTCCTGATCCTCGACCTGGATCTGCCCGGTGGGTCGGGCCGAACGGCGGGCCGGTATGCCGGGCTGGACGTTTCCCGGGTGGTCCTTACCGAGGACCCGCTGCCGGCCTACCCACCGGTCCCCGCTGCGCCGGCCGTCGAGCCGCTGTCCGACGAGGCCGAGGTGTGGGGCGCGCTGGTGACCGGTCTGGGCGACTACGCGCGCAAGAACGGATTCCGCTCGGTGGTGCTCGGGCTGTCCGGCGGGCTCGACTCTGCGGTGTGTGCCGCGCTGGCGGTGGACGCGCTGGGCGCCGACGCGGTGTACGGGGTGTCCATGCCCTCGTCGTACTCCTCTGAACATTCCAGATCGGACGCCGCCGACCTCGCCGAGCGCACCGGTCTGCATTACCAGGTGCAGCCGATCGGGGAGATGGTCGACGTGTTCGTGGGTCAGCTCGGGCTCTGTGGGGTCGCCGAGGAGAACGTCCAGGCTCGCTGTCGCGGGGTGACCCTGATGGCGCTGTCCAACCAGCACGGTCACCTGGTGCTGGCCACCGGGAACAAATCCGAGCTCGCAGTGGGCTACTCGACAATCTACGGTGATGCCGTCGGTGGGTTCGCGCCGATCAAGGACCTGCCCAAGACCGCGGTGTGGGCACTGGCGCGGTGGCGCAACGCAGTGGCCGAGAAGCGGGGTGAAACCCCACCGATCCCGCCGAACTCGATCAGCAAGCCGCCCTCGGCTGAGCTGCGTCCCGGCCAGCTCGACACAGACTCGCTTCCCGACTACCAGCTGCTCGACGCCGTACTGGACGACTATGTGGAAGGCGACCGCGGCTTCGGCGACCTGGTGGCGGCGGGGTTCGAACCGGACCAGATCGAGCACATCGTTCGGCTGGTGGACGCCGCGGAGTACAAACGCCGGCAATATCCGCCCGGCACAAAAATCACGCTGAAAGCTTTCGGCCGGGACCGGCGACTCCCGATCACCAACCGCTGGCGCGAACGCTCCTAATGGCCTTGTGTCGTCCTCTCATGCCCGCTGTGTCAGTCTCCTGTGCACGGTGGTCGGTCTCCCGTGCCCGCTCCAGCGGCACCTAGTTGCCGGTGGCGCCATCAATGCGCTCCCGCAGCAGGTCGGCGTGCCCGTTGTGCCGCGCGTACTCCTCGACCATGTGGACCAGCACCCACCGCAGCGACACGCGCTCGTCCCGGTGGTCGAACATGTCATCCAACGACACCGCGGCCGCGACGATCTCCCGGGCACGCTGGCACTCAGCGCGCCAAGTAGCGAAGGCCTCCGCGACGTCCGCGCTATCCACGTTGTCAAAATCACCGTCGGGATCGTCCTCGGAGTAGTACAGCGGCGGAGCATTTTCAGCGGCCACCCTGCGCCGGAACCAGGCCCGTTCGACGTCGGCCATATGCCGCACCAATCCCAGCAGCGACAACGGCGAGGGGTGGCCCTCGAGGCGCTCGCGCAGCGCCTCCTCAGACACCCCGGTGCACTTGGTCTCCAGGGTGGCCCGGTGGTAGTCCAGCCAGGCGGCAAGCATCGCCCGCTCATCAGCGACGAGCGGTGGAGCGACGCGCTGTGTCGGTATCGGTGTGGTCATGGCTCTCCTCACTTGTGAGTCTCGTCGCACGCTAGTGCCAGACCCTCACATCGGTGCCACGCTTTCGGTATCAGCCTTCCGACACAACCCGGGGACCGGCGACGACTGCCGGCCTCGAGGGAGGACGGTCAATGATGACCGCAGCTGCTGTCGAACCCACCCTGTACGGCGGACCGATCGACCCGGACCACAAGGTCAAGCGGATCCGAGTCCAGGATCTTCTCGCGGCCAAACGTCGCGGGGAAAAGTGGGCGATGCTCACCGCCTACGACTACTCCACTGCCACTCTTCTGGATGCCGCAGGCATCCCTGTGTTGCTGATCGGTGACTCCGCGGCCAACGTCGTGTACGGCTACGAGACGACGGTGCCGGTGACCGTCGACGAACTGATACCCCTAGCGCGCGGGGTGGTCCGCGGGGCTCGTCGCGCGCTCGTCGTCGCTGACCTGCCCTTCGGCTCCTACCAATCCTCCCCCGCCCAGGCACTGGACACGGCGGCACGTTTCCTCAAAGAATCCGGCGCTCATGCGGTGAAGCTGGAGGGCGGTCGCCGGGTGGTGCCCCAGATTGAGGCTCTGACAGAGGCCGGCGTTCCGGTGATGGCCCACCTCGGGCTCACCCCGCAGTCGGTGCACGTCTTAGGCGGTTACGCGGTGCAGGGACGCGGCGAGCAAGGCGAGCGGCTGGTAGAAGACGCGAAGGCGCTGGAAGCAGCAGGCGTGTTCGCCATCGTCCTGGAGGTGGTGCCCGCTGAACTCGCCGCCCGGATCACCGCCGCCACCGAGGTGCCCACCATCGGCATCGGCGCGGGGCCGGACTGCGACGCTCAAGTCATGGTGTGGCAGGACATGGCGGCCTTCCGCGTTCCCGCCGGCCGCATACCGAGGTTCGTCAAGACTTACGCGGGGCTCGGAGATGGTCTGCGGGAGGCCGCGAGCCACTTCGCCGAAGAAGTCCGCTCAGGCGCGTACCCAGGCCCAGAACACACTTACCACTGACCCCCGCATGTCCGGCTCTCACACGCACGCCTGGTCGTAGGCGGGCTATCGGTCAGTCCCTGGCCGGCCCGATCACGTGAGCGCCGCGATACCTTCGGGGGTTGGCAGTGAGAGGTCTTGATGGCGCTACGACGCAGGATCCGCTGGATGGTTCAGCACGGACTGGTCAGGCGCGCAGTGCATCGTCAGATGCGCGCCGGTGACCTGGGTTCGCGGCTGATGATCGATCCGGCGATCCGCGAGGACCCCTTCCCGTATTACGACCAGCTGCGCGCGCAGGGCCGAATCGTCAACAGCGGGCTGGCCATGATCACCGCGCACCACGACGTCTGCCTGGCCGTGCTGCGCAGCCCGGACTTCGGCCAGCTGCGCCTCGACCGGCTACTCGGGCCGCTCCGGCTGGCCATGAAGATCGGCGGCCGCCCGGTCCTGGGACCGATCGAGCCACCATCCATGCTGGCAACCGACCCACCCGATCACACCCGATACCGCAAGCTGGTCACCCGGGCATTCAGCGCCCGGGCGGTCGCAGCGATGCGCTCACGCGTCGAGGACATCGCCGAGGAGCTACTCGACGACATCGCCCGGTCGACGCCGAAGAACGGCCCTGATGCCGGTGGTCCGACCGTGGATCTGGTGGCGCGCTACGCCAGCCTGCTGCCAGCCACCGTGATCGCCGAGATGCTCGGAGCACCGGTCGCGATGCGTCGCCAGTTCCTCGACTGGGGGACCGGCGCGTCGCTGTCACTGGACATCGGATTGACCTACCGCGACTTCCGTCGCTCCGAACACGACCTGGCCGCACTGCACCGCTGGATGCTCGGCCACTTCATCGAGATCCGCCGCGCTCCCCGCGACGACGTCCTCAGTGCGCTGGTGACCGTACACGATCAGGGCGATCAGCTGACCCTCGACGAGCTGAGCAGCATTGCAATGCTGCTGCTCGCCGCCGGTTTCGAGACTACGGTCAACCTGCTGGGCAACGGCGCCGTCCTGCTGCTGTGCCACCCCGACCAACTGGACGTGCTGCGGGCCCAACCGCAGCTCTGGGTCGGTGCCGTGGAGGAGATCCTGCGCTACGAGTCGCCCGTGCAGCGCACCGGGCGGGTCGCGCTGCGCGACACCGAGGTGGGTGGGCGTCGGGTCGCCGCTGGTTCGTTGATCGTCCTGCTGCTCGGCGGCGCGAACCGCGATCCCGCGGTCTTCACCGACCCGAACCGGTTCGACGTCCAACGACCCGAGGCGGCCGAGAACCTGTCGTTCTCCAGCGGCATCCACTACTGCATCGGAGCCGCGTTGGCCCGGCTGGAGGGTGAGGTCGGCCTGCAGGCACTGTTCCGGCGGTTCCCCGGTCTCACGCTCGCTGGTCCACCGCACCGACGTCCCACCCGCGTACTCCGCGGCTACGACGCCATCCCGGTCCGACCGGTTATCGGATCATCTGATGCACAATCTCGTTGCCCCGCTGGATGAAGTGCAAGACCACGGCGGTTGATCATCGTCGCCCCGGGTCAACCGCAGCCGCTCGGCTAGCCGTCGCGGCCGGCGTCTGGAACGCCCAGAATGAGGGCGCGGAGGTAGAACTTGATGCTCGAGGTGCTGCGCGGTGCCGCCCTGGTCGCGGCCACGTTGGTGACAGGGCTGCAGGCGGGCCTGTACTACGCCTTCGCCGTATCCGTCATGCCGGGGCTCGGCCGGGTTGACGACCGGGCGTTCGTCGAGGCGATGCAGCAGATCAACGTGGCGATCATCAACCCGTGGTTTTTCCTCAGCTTCTTCGGGGCACCGGTGTTGACCATCGTCGCGGCCGGGCTGCATCTTCCCGCGGCCGTGCGGGCCGCGCTGCCCTGGATCGTTGCCGCGCTCGTGCTGACCGGGGTGGGGTTCGTCCTCACGGTCGCGATGAACGTCCCGCTCAACGACGCCCTCGACGCAGCCGGATCGCCGGACCGGATCATCGACCTCGCGCAGGTGCGTGCAAGCTTCGAGGCCGCGTGGGTCCGCTGGAACATCGCGCGGGCCATCGCCTTCACGGCGGCGTTCGGCTGCCTGTCCTGGGCGTTGATGATCTACGGGCGCACCCGTGCCGGGGCGTGATCTGCTGGCCATGCTCGATGTGCCCACATAGCCGCGGTTGACATGCGCCAGCCCGGCCAGCCCGAGAGAAAGCCCAGCACGATCAAGTAACAGGCGCAGCTCCACTCGATTCCCGTGGACGGGCACGACCAAAGGCGAGCGCTGCCCGCGCGCCGGACGTAATGGTGACTTCCCCGCACGTGCGTGACTTCGAATCCGGTTGCCTGGAGCGCCTGCACCATGCGCCGTCCGCTGATCCGGGGAAGGCGAGTCAGGGCAGCGACACCTCAAGCTCGACGATGCTCGGCTCGGGTCCGCTGCGGGGCAGGGGGATACCCTCCTTGGCTGCAGCCTCCAGGTAACCGGCGATGGCCTCTCGGGTGGACTCCAGCGCGGCCTCACGGGTGTCGCCGTACGACGACAGACCGTCGAGTGCTGGCACATGGGTAACCCATACCTTGTCGTCGCTATCCCACTCGACGATAACGGAGAAGTGCCGGACCGACATGCTACGTACTGTAGCGCGATCTGGTGAACGAGGTGGGCGTCAGTTACTTCCTTCACGTCAGGCCATAAGACGCTAAACGGTCGTCGAGTGTGCGGACGGCGGCAGTATGCTGCCAGGGCTGCATGCCAGCGCGAGCCTGTTCCAACCGCCCGATCAGCCGAACGGAACTGTGGCCCGCCGCGATGTCCCCGGCATCACCGAGCAGCCGAGCCGCTTCGTCGATCTCAGTGCACTGCACATACGCCTCAACCAAGTCAACGATAGTCATCGCCACATCCCGGGCGAATAACCGGTCCTGGAGCTTGAGGGACTGCTGTGCGTAGGAAACAGCGGGCTCGGCTTCACCGAGTTTGAAATGGCACTCACCGCGAATCGAGATGTGTACCGCTTCGTCATACGTGCTATAACTCGGGGCTTGGTCATCGGCTCTCGTGAGTGCGGTGTGGGCGGTGTCGAGGGCTTTCACGCAGGCGTCTCGCTGCCCATCGGCGGCATACGCTCGCGCAGCCACGTCGGCGGTGTAGGCACGCAAGCGCATGTCATCGGTGCGATTGGCCCACCGCTCGGCCGCGACGGCGTGGTCGATGCCGATACGCGGCCTGCCCTGCCAGGTCGCCAAGTGGCTCATCTCGCATAACACGAAGGCACCCAGCCCGGTGTTCTCCGCCTCATGCGCCAGCGTGCGGGCATCCTCGTAGTAGTACCCAGCGTGGTTGAACTGCTTCAGGTCAAACGACAGCCACCCGGCCTGGCGCGAGGCCTCGCTCAGCGCCGAGAGCATCCGAGGCCGCAAGTCGGCCGGACAGTCGGGCTCCAGCGCACGAGCCAAGTCCCGCTGGGCCAAGACGGTGGTCAGGACAGACTGCGGACCCAGCGCATGGTCCTGCCGCAGACAATGCCACAGCACCGCTTCGATGTGCCCGATGGTCTGCGCATCGACCCGACCCGAAGCCCTGAGCACCGACGCCACACGCTCATACTCATCTCCGACCGTGGCCGGCAACACCGACGCGACGGCCGCTGCCCAGGCCAGAACGCCCAGCACGTCGCGACGGTCCATGGTATGCGCCCAACTGCGGAGGAACCCAACAAGCTGATGATACGCGCGGTCGCGGTCCCGGGGCGTGATCCGCGCCTCACGATCAGCCGGTGCCAGTGATGCGAGGTAGTGCATCAGCATCGCGACAAACGTGTCCGGCAGCGCAAGACCGGTCGCCGTCGCCCACACCGCACCATCGCTCGGCACGACCAGTTCGGTATCAGGTCGAGGCATCGTCAGTGCTGTTGCTTGCGTA
>JBOHHF010000184.1:0-1028 GCA_050700495.1 Pseudonocardiaceae bacterium | reverse complement strand
GTGCCCGCTAGCCCCGCCGCCGCGGGGTCAGTCTCCGTGGGTGGGGCCGTCGATGACGTCCGGATCGACGCTCAGGTAGCTCGCGATCTGCTCGACCAGCACCTCGTGCACGAGATTGGCCAAGTCGCCGCCGTCTTGTGCTCGAGTTTCCAGCGGCCGCCGGTAGAGCACGATCCTGGCTCGGGTAGGCAGCCCGGCGCCGTCCACCCCGGCTGGCACCAGGCGAGCCAGCGGAACCTTGCCGTCCTCCACCACGTCGCTGCCCCAGATGACCGTGGTCGGATCACAGTCAGTGATCTCTGGTACCTCGTCGACGGCGATGTCGAGCCGTTCGAGCTCGGGGTGCCAGCGCTCGTCGATCGGTTCCAGAGCGTTCAGCACAATCGCGTCGAAGCGCTCGGAGCGGCTGCGGGCCGCGGGCAGTGTGGCGGGGAACAGCAACCCGCGCACTCCGCGGCCGCGCCGATCCCGGCGCCTGCGCAGGGGAGAGTGGGACCGGGTCGCAGTCATCCGTCGAGAGTACGCCGGGAGCGCCGGCCACCGTGGTCCTCCGCGCGCCTGTCACACCTGGCGGGACCTGCGCGCTAAGGTCTGCGTTCGTGCGCAGCGTGCGGCGGTGCTTGAGGACCGGGTGCACAAACCCGGCGGTTGCCACGCTTACCTTCGTATATTCTGACTCCACCGCGGTGGTGGGTCCGCTGGCCACCTACAGCGAGCCACACTCCTACGACCTGTGTGAGCGGCACGCGCTGCGTCTGACCGCGCCACGAGGCTGGGACGTGGTGCGTCATGACGGTGAATTCGCCGAGCCGGAACCTTCGGTGGACGACCTCACCGCGTTGGCGGAGGCGGTACGCGAGGCCGGCCGGGTAGTGGACCCCGTTCTCGCTGCCCCCGCGACCGCGACCGCCACCGGCCGTCGCGGTCACCTTCGAGCCCTTCCAGACCCAGTCGACTGAAAGTCCCGCCCCAGCTCGCATTCAGCGGGCTCAGCGGGGCTACTGACACCTGGATAACCCCGCTGAGCC
>JBOHHF010000183.1:0-4873 GCA_050700495.1 Pseudonocardiaceae bacterium | reverse complement strand
GTCCAGGGCGCTGCTGCCGCCGTCCAAGGCATCGAAGCCCTCATCCGCGGCGACATCACCGTCCGCCCCCTCCAAGCCCTCCACACCGCCCTCCGCGCCTCCCCCCGCATTCAGCGGGCTGAGCGGGTCTATCCGGTGCCCAGTAACCCCGCTCAGTCCGCTGAATGCGGGTTTGGGGTGCGGTTGAGGGCGGCGGTGGCGGCGCGGGGGGTGTTGTGCGCGGGGATAGATCCGCACCCGGGGTTGCTGCGGGAGTGGGGGCTGTCGGACGACGTGGCGGGGGTGGAGAGGTTTGCGCTGGGTGCGGTTGAGGCGTTGGCGCCGGAGGTGGCGGTGGTCAAGCCACAGTCGGCGTTCTTCGAGCGACACGGGGCGCAGGGTGTCGCGGTACTGGAGCGGGTGCTGGCAGCGGCTCGGGATGCCGGCGCGCTGGTACTACTCGACGTCAAGCGGGGGGACATCGGTTCCACCATGTCCGGGTACGCCGAGGCCTATCTCAGCGACGGCGCACCGCTGGCCGCCGACGCGATCACCGTGTCACCCTACCTCGGGGTCGGCGCGTTGGATCCGGCGTTCGAGCTGGCCGGCCGGACCAGTCGGGGGGTGTTCGTGCTGGCGCTGACCTCCAACCCGGAGGGCGCCGACGTGCAGGCTGCGATCACCGGTACCGGATGCACGGTCGCGCAGTCCGTGATCGACGCCGTCGCCGTACGCAATGCCCGTCACCTCGGTGATTTCGGTGTGGTGGTGGGGGCCACGACGGCGGCCGGAGCGCTTGGGTTCGAGGCACTCAACGGCCCAATACTGGTCCCTGGGATAGGCGCACAGGGCGCCTGCCTGGCCGACCTGCCACAGGTCTTCGGTGCGGCGTCGCGCCACGTTCTCCCGACCACGTCACGTGAGTTGCTGCGGCATGGACCCGAGCCGGTGTCCCTGCGACACGCCGTACGTCGTATGGCCGACGAGGCGACAGAGCTGCTCCGATTGCCCTCACGGCAAGTCAACGGTGGCACCCCGCGTTGAGCGGTGGACCGCCCGGGGGATACGGTCGCCGCACCAATCCAGACCATCCCTAAGCACTAGTAATCGACGGAGGAGACCGTGGCCCTTCCCGAGCTGACCGAGGAGCAGCGGGCCGCTGCGCTGGAGAAGGCGGCCGCCGCCCGACGCGCCAGGGCCGAACTCAAGGAACGCCTCAAGCGCGGTGGGACCAACCTCACGGAGGTCCTCGCTCAATCCGACAGTGACGACATCCTGGGCAAGATGAAGGTTTCGGCTTTGCTCGAGGCTCTGCCTGGCGTGGGCAAGGTCCGTGCTCAGCAGATCATGGAGCGCCTTGAGATCGCCGCCAGTCGGCGGTTGCGCGGGCTTGGTGATCGCCAGCGTAAGGCATTGCTCAGCGAGTTCGGCCCAGAGTGAACGACGCTCCAGAGTGAGGTTTGGCCCAGTGTGACCACCTGCCCAGAGTGACAGCATAGTGACGGCGCGTGGGCCGGGGCCCAGCGAGACCGGCGGACCCCGGCTCACCGTTGTCTCAGGCCCCTCCGGGGTCGGCAAGTCCAGCGTGGTCGCCGAAGTGGTGCGGCGCTGGCCACAACTATTTGTCAGCGTCTCGGTGACCACCCGACCTCGTCGTGGCGGCCAACGGCCCGACGAGCATTACCATTACGTGGACCGGGCCACCTTCGTTCGCATGATCGAGCGCGGTGAGTTCCTGGAGTACGCTGAGTACGCCGGTAACTTCTACGGCACTCCGATTGTGCCGGTACGCAAGGCGCTGGTTGCCGGCCGGTCTACGTTGCTGGAGATCGAGGTACAAGGTGCGCGGCAGATTCGGGCCGCGATGTCCGACGCACTGCTGGTGATGCTGGTGCCGCCATCCTGGGAGGTGCTGTATGCGCGGTTGTCCGACCGCGGTACCGAGGATTCCGCGGAGCGCCAGCGCCGGTTGCGGGTGGCACGCGAGGAGTTGGATGCCGTCGGGGAGTTCGATGCGACGGTCGTCAACGATGACGTGCAACGGGCCGCGCAGGAATTGATATCCTTGATGGTCGGCACGGGTTCCGGACACCGGCGGCCCGATCCCCGTGACATCTGACTGACATCTGACCCAGTGACATCTGACGGCATCTGGAGACAGTGAGTGAGCACTCCCACCGAATTGGACGCGCTGAGCGCGCCCTCGGTCACGGCCCCTGAGGGCATTACCAACCCACCGATCGATGACCTGCTGGGCAAGGTCAGCTCGAAGTATGCCCTGGTCATCTTCGGGGCCAAACGGGCTCGTCAGATCAACGACTACTATGCGCAGCTGGGGGAGGGTCTGCTGGAGTACGTCGGACCGCTGGTCGAGCCAGGGGCGCGGGAGAAGCCGTTGTCCATCGCGTTGCGTGAGATCCACTCCGGTCTGCTCGAGCACACCGAGGGCGAGTGACGCAGGCCGGGCCGGTCCGGCCGGACCTACCCCGGCGGATCGTGCTCGGCGTTGCGGGCGGTATCGCCGCCTACAAGGTGTGTGAGGTGCTGCGCCGCCTCACCGAAGCAGGGCACCAGGTCCGAGTGGTTCCCACCCAGGCTGCCCTGCGGTTTGTTGGTGCCGCGACCTGGGAAGCGCTGTCCGGCCTACCGGTGCGCCACGGCCTGTTCGCCGACGTCCCTGAGATACCCCACGTGCGGCTGGGCCAGATCGCTGATCTGGTCCTGGTCGCCCCGGCTACCGCGGATCTGCTGGCTCGCGCCGCCCATGGCCGTGCCGACGACCTGCTCTGCGCCACCCTGCTCACCGCCCGTTGTCCGGTGCTGCTGGTGCCCGCGATGCACACCGAAATGTGGGAACACCCGGCAACGGAGCACAATGTCGCAGTGTTGCGTTCGCGCGGAGTCGTCGTCGCGCAGCCCGCCACCGGGCGGCTCACCGGCGCTGACACCGGTGCCGGCCGGCTACCGGAGCCCTCCGAGATCGTCGACCTCGCCACCTTGCTGCTGCGCCACGCGGGCGCCCTGCCGCGGGATCTCGTCGGGCGGCGGGTGGTGATCTCCGCCGGTGGTACTCGAGAACCGCTGGACCCGGTGCGTTACCTGGGCAACAGGTCCTCTGGACGGCAGGGCTATGCACTGGCCCGGGTCGCGGCCCAGCGCGGCGCACGGGTGACGCTCGTCGCGGCGCACACCGCCGATCTGCCCGATCCGGCCGGCGTCGAGGTGGTCGTCGCCGGCACCGCGCGCGAGTTGCACGACGCCGTGCTCAAAGCGGCGCCGGACGCCGACGCGGTGGTGATGGCCGCCGCCGTCGCGGACTTCCGCCCGGCCCACTCCCATCCCAGCAAGATCAAAAAATCCAGATCAGATCCGGATCCGTTGCCACTGGCCATCAACCCGGACATCCTGGCTGAACTGGTGCGACGCCGCCCGCAGGGTCAGGTGGTGGTCGGCTTCGCCGCCGAGACCGGTGACGCCGACGGTGGAGTGCTCGCGCACGGCCGGGCCAAACTCGCCCGCAAGGGCTGCGACCTGTTGGTGGTCAACGCTGTCGGGGAGGATCGCGCTTTCGAGGTCGAGCACAACGCAGGTTGGCTGCTCGGCGATGGCGGCGTCGAGATCGAACTGCCCGAGGGCCCCAAGACGATGCTCGCCTCATATGTCTGGGACGCCGTCGCGACCAGGCTGGCCCGGTGATGATCAGCGAGGCTGATCCAGCTCTTCGGCGAGGAGATCCATGAGCAGGCCATCATGCCACCCGGCGCCGTCGGCGTCGCGCTCGTAGCGACGCAGCACGCCCACGGGGCGAAATCCCACTGCGGCGTAGCAGCGGATGGCCGGTTCGTTGTCTGCCGCCGGGTCGATCACCAGCCGGTGGTGACCCCGGTCGCACACCAGGTGGCGGGCCAGTGTGCGCACGGCGTCGCGGCCGATACCCCGCCCGTGCACTTTGGGGTCGAGGAAGATGTCGATCGAGGCATGCCGGTACGCGGGCTCCTCCTCCTCGCCGTACTGCACCAATCCGCGCACCGCCTCGTCCAGCAGAATGGCGAACCGGATGGCGGACGGGTCGTCGAAGGGCCACTGCGGCGACACGGCCTCCTCACCCCAACGCAACCGCACCTCGGGCGTGTGCAGGATCCGCCGCAGTTCGGGCACGTGCTCCGCAGTGACGGGCACCAGCACGACCCGCTCCCCACATAACTCCGAACCCGCGGCCATACCGTCATCCACGTCGCCATCATCGTCGCCGCGATCAGTGGGGGCCAGTGTGTTGCGCCAAGTCAGCGCCAAGCCAATGGTGGGCGGGGCGACTGACGGAGTGGTCTGGTAGACCCACCCGGTGAACAGCGCCAGCCGGCCGCGTCGTGGGCAGCAGAGTCCGGCTGCCGCGCTGCCCGTCGCGCGGGTGTGCGTTGATACGCCGCTGGCCCACCTGGACCGCCCCTTCGACTACCAGGTGCCCGCCGAGCTCGACGCGACGGCAGTGCCCGGCGTGCGCCTTCGGATCCGTTTCGCCGGGCGGCTGGTGGACGGGTGGCTGCTGGAGCGCACTGAGAGATCCGACCATCCCGGCCCACTCGGCTGGCTGCACCGGGTGGTCTCCGCTGAGCCGGTGCTCAGCCCACCGGTCGCTGCGCTGGCGCGGGCGGTGGCTGACCGGTGCGCGGGCACCATGAGCGACGTGTTGCGGCTGGCCGTGCCACCGCGGCATGCCCGCACCGAGGCCGAGCCGAATTCACCGCCCGCGGCCCGTCCGCAACGACCCGCGGCGACCGGATGGGCGCGCTACCCGCGCGGACCAGCCTTCCTGGACGCTGTGCAGCAGGGTCGGGCAGCGCACGCCTGCTGGCAGGCGCTGCCGGGGGAGGACTGGCCCGCCCGGCTCGCGGAG
>JBOHHF010000182.1:0-2244 GCA_050700495.1 Pseudonocardiaceae bacterium | reverse complement strand
GGGTAGCGACCCGGCCGGTGCCGATCGCCCAGATGGGCTCGTAGGCCACGACGATGGTGCGAACCTGCTCCGCGGACAGTCCCTTGAGCGCGGCCCGCAGTTGCTCGGTGCTGTGCGCCAGGTGCCCACCGGACTCCCGGACCTCAAGACCCTCTCCGACACACAAGATTGGGATCAGCCCATTGCGCAGCGCGGCCCGCACCTTGCTGGCCACGATCCCGTCGTCCTCACCGTGGTGCTCCCGCCGCTCGGAGTGCCCCACGACGACGTAGCTGCAGTCCAGCTTGGCCAGCATCGGCCCGGAGACGTCGCCGGTGTAGGGCCCGGAGTCCTTCGGAGCCAGGTCCTGCGCCCCGTAGCCGACCAGCAGCTTGTCCCCCTCGACGAGGGCCTGCACGCTGCGTATCGCGGTAAACGGCACCAGCACCGCCACCTCGACCTTGGCGAGATACTTCTCCGGCAGGGCGAAGGCGAGCTTCTGCACCAGGGCGATGGCCTCGAGATGGCTGAGGTTCATCTTCCAGTTGCCGGCGATCAGTGGTTGCCTTGGCACTCCTACTCCTCCAACACCGCGACGCCGGGCAGGGTCTTGCCCTCGAGAAACTCCAGAGACGCGCCACCGCCGGTGGAGATGTGCGAGAACCCGTCCTCGGGCAGACCCAGCAGCCGCACCGCGGCCGCCGAGTCACCGCCACCGACGACGCTGAACGCCGCGGACCCGGCGATGGTCTCCGCGACGCCACGGGTGCCGGCCGCGAACGGGGACAGCTCGAACACACCCATCGGGCCGTTCCAGAACACCGTGGCCGCCCCGGCCAGCGCCGCGGCGAAATCGCGAACCGTCTCCGGACCGATGTCCAGACCCATCCACCCGTCTGGGATCTCTCCTGCCGGCACCGTATCGATGTTCGCATCGGCGGAGAAAGCGGAGGCGACGACCACGTCGCGGGGCAGCCGGATCGTGTCGCCGGAGGTTTTCAGCAGCCGGGCGCACACGTCCTCCATGTCCTGTTCCAACAACGACTTGCCGACCGGGTGGCCAAGGGCAGCCAGGAAGGTGAAGCACATCCCACCACCGACGAGCAAGGCGTCCACTTTCGGCAGCAACGCCTCGATCACGGCAAGCTTGTCGGACACCTTCGATCCGCCCAGCACCACGGCATAGGGACGGTCCGGTGCCTCGGTAAGCCGCCGCAGCGTGGTCAGCTCGCCGAGCACCAACGTGCCGGCATAGGCGGGCAACCGCTCGGCGACGTCGACGACCGAGGCCTGCGCACGGTGCACCACGCCGAACCCGTCGGAGATGAACGCGCCATCGCGACCCACCAGCGTAACAAGATCGTCGGCCAGCGCGCCCCGCTCGGTTGCGTCCCTGGAAGTCTCCCGCGGGTCGAAACGGACGTTCTCCAGCAACGCGACGCCACCGTCGGCCAGGCCAGCCACCGCCGCATGAGCCGAGTCGCCAACGACATCGGTTGCCGCCACCACCGGAGCACCCAGCAGCTCGCCAAGCCGGGTGGCGACAGGGGCCAGCGAGTACGCCGGGTCGGGCACACCTTTGGGACGGCCCAGGTGGGCTGTCACCACCACCCGGGCCCCAGCACCGGTCAGCGCACGCAAAGTCGGCAGTGAGGCACGGATCCGCCCGTCGTCAGTGATCCGCGTCCCATCTGAAGGCACGTTGAGGTCGGTGCGAACCAGCACGGTCCGTCCCGACGCGCCCTCGGCGAGCAGGTCGTCGAGGGTCCTCACAGCTGAGAGCCGACCACGACGATCAGGTCAGCCAGCCGGTTGGAGTAGCCCCATTCGTTGTCGTACCAGCCGACGATCTTGACCTGGTTGCCGATCACCTTGGTCAGCGGCGAGTCGAAGATGCACGACGCCGGGTCGGTGATGATGTCCGAGGACACGATCGGCTCCTCGCTGTAGCGCAGGATGCCCTTCAGCGGCCCGTCGGCGGCGGCCCGGAAGGCCTCGTTGACCTCCTCGACACTGGTGTCACGGGAGACCGAGGCGGAAAGATCGGTGATCGATCCAGTCGGGACAGGCACCCGCAGCGCGTAACCGTCCAGCCTTCCGTTGAGCTCGGGCAGCACCAGGCCGATCGCCTTGGCGGCTCCCGTGGAGGTCGGCACAACGTTGATCGCGGCGGCCCGAGCCCGACGCATGTCGCTGTGCGGGGCATCTTGCAGGTTCTGGTCCTGGGTGTAGGCGTGGATGGTGGTCATCAGGCCACGCTCGAGG
>JBOHHF010000181.1:0-15633 GCA_050700495.1 Pseudonocardiaceae bacterium | reverse complement strand
TGTGCTCCATCCACGGCCGCGGGACGACAAGACTCGACCGCGAACGATCATGAACACACACAAGGTCAACAAGCAGGAACCACGCCGACCTGCGATCAACACTCAACCGAATTAGCCAGCAGGATCTACCAGGGACTCAAAACAGGTCGGCGGGTCGTCGTGCCCGGCTTGAAGAACAAGGTGATCGCCCAGTCGGCCCGCCTCGTTCCTCGACGACTGATGACCAAGGTGGCCCGCAGATTGTGGGAGGACACCTGACCGCGCAGAGCTGTAACGATGTTATATTTGTGAGGAAGGGCCGATCGGAGGTACCGATGAACGAGACGAACGGCACGATGGGGATCGTGGACGATCAGACCTCGCGCGATCGGATGCGCGCCGCGGACACCGATCGGGAATGGGTCGCCGAAAAGTTGCGCTCAGCGCACGCAGAGGGCCGGCTCGACCTCACCGAGTACGACGGGCGGGTCCAGCAGGCGTGGGCGGCTCGGACCTACGGCGAGCTCGAGGCCCTCACTGCCGACCTGCCCCAGGCCGGGCCGGCGGCCACCCCGGCGACTCGTCCTGAGGTGCAACACTCTCACGGTCAGTATCGACAGGGGCGCGCCGGGCGCTCTGCGGTCGCCGCCTGGGCCGGCGCGAGCGTGATCAATCTGCTGATCTGGGGAGTCGTGTCACTGGCCACCCTGAGCTGGATCTACCCCTGGTGGATCTGGGTCGCGGGCCCGTGGGGTGCGGTGCTGCTGGCCGGTTGGATAGGCGAGCGGGCACGAGCCTTCAGGTCGCCACACTCACCTGGTGAGGGGCCGGTTTGGATCCCTCGCTGACCTGGACGTACACTGTGTTGTCGGCGCGAGTATCCGCGCCGGTTCTCAGCGTGTCTACAGGTATCTGAACGGGGTTTCCTGCTCAGCAGTGCGTCTCGCACTTCTCACTGATGCCTCCCACGTCTTGGAACTGGCGGGTGCCTGCGTCGCGGCGGGCCGCCACCCGACGGCACGGCTCAGTGAGCAGGAACGCGGAGGACATGGGCAAAAAGGACGGGGCCATCGAGGTCGAGGGCAAGGTGGTCGAACCACTCCCCAACGCGATGTTCCGAGTCGAGTTGGAGAACGGTCACCGTGTTCTCGCACACATCAGCGGCAAGATGCGCCAGCACTATATCCGCATCCTGCCCGAGGACCGGGTGGTCGTGGAGCTCTCGCCCTACGACCTGTCCCGTGGCCGCATCGTCTACCGCTACAAGTAGCGCACCAGGAGAGATGACGTGAAGGTGCAGCCGAGCGTCAAGAAGATCTGTGACAAGTGCAAGGTGATCCGCCGCCACGGCGTGGTGATGGTGATCTGCGAGAACCAGCGCCACAAGCAGCGCCAGGGCTGATGCAGCGCACGATGTCGCCGGTCCAACGGCGCGAGAAGACCTCCCCGCTCCAGCCGATCCAGATGGGATCGATTCACCCTCGGGCTCAGGCCGGGGCCCGCATACCGACGAGCACCGTCGTCATGCGGGACGGACAGGGAGCAGACCTGGGGATGACGACGAGACAGGAGACACCGTCGTATGGCACGACTCGCCGGCGTTGACCTCCCCCGCGACAAGCGGATGGAGATCGCGCTGACCTACATCTACGGCATCGGCCGTACCCGCTCGCATGAGATTCTCGGTGCCACCGGGGTGAGCCCGGATCTGCGCTCCAAGGACCTTTCCGACGAGGACCTCGTCCGGCTGCGGGATTACATCGAGGACAACTACAAAGTCGAGGGCGACCTCCGCCGTGAGGTCCAGGCCGACATCCGCCGAAAGATCGAGATCGGCTGCTACGAGGGTCTGCGGTGGCGCCGGGGGCTGCCCGTGCGTGGTCAACGAACCAAGACCAACGCCCGCACCCGCAAGGGGCCGAAGAAGACGGTCGCCGGCAAGAAGAAGGCCGGAAAGAAGTAAACCCCGCAGACCCAGACTTTGTAGGAGCGCAAACCGCATGCCACCCAGAGCACGAACAGGTGCGGGCACCAAGAAGGTGCGTCGCAAGGAGAAGAAGAACATCGCGCATGGCCATGCGCACATCAAGTCGACGTTCAACAACACGATCGTCTCGATCACCGACCCCACAGGCGCGGTGATCGCGTGGGCGTCGGCGGGCCACGTCGGGTTCAAGGGCTCGCGCAAGTCGACTCCGTTCGCCGCGCAGATGGCCGCCGAGAGCGCGGCCCGCAAGGCCGCTGAGCACGGCATGAAGAAGGTCGACGTCTTCGTGAAGGGCCCAGGTTCGGGCCGGGAGACGGCGATCCGGTCGCTGCAGGCGGCCGGTCTCGAGGTCGGCACTATCCAGGACGTGACTCCGCAGCCGCACAACGGCTGCCGGCCGCCGAAGCGGCGCCGGGTCTAGCGGCGCGGGAGGGAAAGCAGAGATGGCTCGGTACACCGGACCCGTAACCCGCAAGTCACGCCGGCTCAAGACCGATCTGGTCGGCGGCGATCAGGCCTTCGAGCGTCGGCCGTACCCGCCCGGCCAGCACGGCCGGGCGCGGATCAAGGAGAGCGAGTACCTCCTGCAGATGCAGGAGAAGCAAAAGGCTCGCTTCACTTACGGCGTCATGGAAAAACAGTTCCGCCGGTACTATGAGGAGGCCAACCGCCGCACCGGCAAGGCCGGTGACACGTTGCTGCAGATCTTGGAGTCCCGGTTGGACAACGTCGTCTACCGGGCGGGTCTGGCCCGTACCCGTCGTCAGGCGCGCCAGCTGGTGACCCACGGGCATTTCCTGGTCAACGGCAAGAAGGTAGATGTACCCAGCTTGCGGGTGTCCAGGTTCGACATCATCGACGTCAAGCCGAAGTCACTGCCGACGTTGCCGTTCATGGTGGCCAGGGAGACCGTCGGAGACCGTCCGATACCGGCGTGGCTGCAGGTCGTCCCCGCTACGCTTCGGGTGTTGGTGCACCGGCTGCCGGAACGCGCCCAGATCGATGTGCCGCTGCAGGAGCAACTGATCGTTGAGTTCTATTCCAAGTAATACCAACCAACGGGGTAATCTCGACCAACGGCGTCAAATAGCGGGCGCCAGAGGAGGAACACAACCATGCTGATCACTCAGCGACCCAACCTCAGCGAGGAATCGGTCGTCGATACCCGTTCCCGGTTCGTCATCGAGCCGCTGGAGCCGGGCTTCGGCTACACCCTGGGCAACTCGCTGCGCCGGACTCTGCTCTCGTCCATTCCGGGGGCAGCGGTCACCAGTATTCGCATTGAGGGTGTGCTGCACGAGTTCACCACCGTTCCGGGCGTCAAGGAAGACGTCACCGACATCATCCTCAATCTCAAGGAGCTCGTGGTCAGCTCTGAGGAGGACGAGCCGGTGACGATGTACCTACGCAAGCAGGGCCCGGGTGACGTCACGGCAGGTGACATCGTGCCGCCGGCCGGTGTCACCGTGTACAACACCGATCTGCACATCGCCACCCTGAACGGGAAAGGCAAGTTGGAGATCGAGCTGGTCGTCGAACGGGGCCGTGGTTACGTGCCTGCGGTGCAGAACAAGGCGTCCGGTGCGGAGATCGGCCGGATCCCGGTGGACTCGATCTATTCGCCGGTGATGAAGGTGACCTACAAAGTCGAGGCCACCCGGGTCGAGCAGCGCACCGACTTCGACAAGCTGATCCTGGACGTGGAGACCAAGCCGTCGCTGTCCCCCCGGGACGCGCTGGCCTCGGCCGGGCGCACCCTGGTGGAGTTGTTCGGCCTGGCCCGCGAACTCAACGTGGACGCCGAAGGCATCGAGATCGGCCCTTCGCCGGCCGAGGCGGACACGATCGCGGCGTTCGCGATGCCCATCGAGGACCTGGACCTCACGGTCCGGTCCTACAACTGCCTCAAGCGGGAGGGTATCCACACCGTTGGCGAGCTGGTCAGCCGTAGCGAGGCCGACCTGCTGGACATCCGTAACTTCGGCGCCAAGTCGATCGACGAGGTGAAGCTGAAGCTGGCCGGCCTCGGTTTGCAGCTCAAGGACAGTCCACCCGGGTTCGACCCCACAGCTGCGGCGGCGGAGTACTCGATCGACGGCTGGGGCGACGCCAGCGACAATGGGGCTGACAACGGCGCTGATCACGGCGCCGCCGACGGCACCGATGACGGCACCGATGACGGCACCGATGACGGCCAGGACTACGCAGAAACCGAGCAGCTCTAGCACTCGTGAGTGCGTGACAGTGCCATGGCATTGTCACGCACTCACGAGGCGATCGAAGGGAACCATAATGCCAACGCCGACCAAGGGCGCCCGGCTTGGTGGGTCGCCGGCCCATGAGCGGCTGATGCTGGCCAACCTGGCGACGTCGCTGTTCACCCACGGCCAGATCACCACCACTGAGGCCAAGGCCAAGCGGCTGCGCCCGTTCGCCGAGCGGTTGATCACCAAGGCTCGCAAGGCGGACCTGCACAACCGTCGCGAGATCATGCGAGTGATCCGGGACAAGGATGTGGTGCACAAGCTGGTTGCGGAGATCGGCCCACATTTCGCGACCCGGCCCGGTGGCTACACCCGGATCGTCAAGACATTGCCACGCAAGGGCGACAACGCTCCGATGGCGGTCATCGCACTGGTCACCGACCGCAGCGCTGCACAGGTTGAGGAGGTCAAACGCCGGGCCTTCAAGGACCGGCCGCAGGCAAAGCCGTCGGCCGCCGCGGCCGAAGAGCCGACCCCCGAACAGCCCAGCACAGTGGACTCCACCTCCGAGGAGTCCAGCACGGGGCAGACCACTGCCGAGGAATCCGGCTCCGTGGAGTCCAGCACGGTGGACGCTTCCGACGAGTCGGCGCAGGCCACGACGCAGGTCTCTGCTGACGCGTCGGTCGAGGAGAGCCCGCCGGCCGCACGGCAGGGCGCGGGCGAATCCTGACCGCGAGTACTGCACCGCAGGAGCCCGCTGCCCCCGACGGGGACGGCGGGCTCCTGCGTTACCGGCTGGACATCAGTTACGACGGGTCCGGTTTCTCCGGGTGGGCCGTCCAGCCGGGCCGACGAACCGTCCAAGGGGTGCTTGAGCACGCGCTGGCGACCGTCGCGCGGATTCAGGCCACCCTCACCGTCGCGGGACGCACTGACGCTGGAGTGCACGCCACCGGGCAGGTTGCGCACCTCGATGTGCCGCCCGGCGTGACCGCACCCGATGAGCTCGCTCACCGGCTCGCTCGGCTGCTGCCGGCGGACCTGCGGGTCCCAGCGGTGCGGCAGGTGCCGCGCACCTTCGACGCTCGCTTCTCCGCGCTGCGCCGGCACTACCGATACCGGGTCTGTGACGCGCCGTGGGGGGTCGATCCGCTGCGTCGGCACGAAATACTGGCCCACTGCCGCCGGCTCGATGATGCCGCGATGAACGTGGCGAGCAGGCAGCTGATCGGTGAGCACGATTTCGCCGCATTCTGCCGCCGCCGCGAGGGCGCTAGCACGGTGCGCGCGCTGGCGCGTCTGGAGTGGACCCGCGACGAACCGCATCTGCTGACCGGGCACGTCGTGGCCGATGCGTTCTGCCACTCGATGGTGCGCAGCCTGGTGGGTGCCCTGCTGGCGGTAGGCGACGGCCGACGCGCACCGGACTGGCCCGCCGGCCTGCTGCGCCACACCGCCCGCGCCAGCGAGGTGACCGTGGCGCCCGCGTACGGCCTCACGCTCGTCGGCGTGGACTATCCCGAGGACGACCAGCTCGCCGCCCGCGCCGAGCAGACCCGCGCCCGCCGGGTCGCGAGCGACCTCGCCCCGTAGCGGGTTTCCCCACTTTGTCGACAGCTACTGCCAGGTCATCGGGTTTGTGCGCGGCGAGGAGGAATTACCCTGCTTGCCGCGACACCGCATCCGCGCTTGTTTCGAGCGCCTTGGGATGTCGGTAACGTCGAGTTCACGACGCCCGCAGTGATCCCAGCACGCTGGGCCGGACAGGTGATCGGAATATGTGCTGTTGCAGGGTTAATCGGGACAAACCGGCTGCAGCCGCGCTGCCTGATCAATCTTGGCCGGCTCGTCGAGGTCTCACGGCTTTGGCTCGCTAGCCTGCCTCCCACACCGTTGTGTTGGTACGGAAGCTCTCAAACTTCTTGACTTCGACGACCTCCAGCCGAGCGATGCGTCCTCGAGCCGTTTTAACGCACAGCACGGTGCCGGTGCGAACTTCGCCTACCTCCTGCCCACCCTGAGCTAGCGCGGTCTCTCGGCACTGCGCGTAATCTGGAATTCCTTCTCCGGTCCACCTCGCGACCAGGCTACTTCCGTCGTAATCCACCAGACTGCCCGAGTCGGAATCCATGCAGCAGGTCGCATGGATGTCGCCCTGGCTTCTTCAGCCGTACGAGTTGGCGGCGTCGAGTCCAGGTCGGTCGGCGCGTCCGACGATGTCTCTGTCAGTGGCACCGTGCCGGCCCAACGTACGCTCCCGGCAGGTGCCGCAACCGGACTTGTCGGAGGAGGCGGGTTGCTGGAGGTAGCTGACGGAATGGGGGACACCGGTTGAGGTGGTGATTCTGACGAAGGTTCTCAGGGAGTACCCGTCACGTTGTTGTTGCGCCGAGCCGGACGGATCTCACCGGGCATGGCCGTCGGCCGACGAACAGCTCGCGGGGCGTCCGGCCCTCGGTGGTCTGCTCGGGAACCGCGTTCGACTCGAAGCCTGCGTCGGCGAGAAGCCGAAGCCAGACGTCGCGACCGAACAACCCGGTTCGATGTGTCTCATGCACGACTCGCACCGAGCCGTCGGCGTTGCGGAGCAGGAACGCATATTCGGTCACGGTCCAGGTGTCAGTGGGATCCGGATCCCAGACCCATTCCAGATATCGCACCCCGCGACCGGTGGCGTCGTCGTTGCCGCCGTGATCGCTCGTCGCCTCGAAGGTCTCCGCGGTGTAATCGGGGACGAACAGGGCAATGCCGCCAGGTTGGCAGTGCACGAAGGCGGTCTCGATCGCCTGCCGGAGGTCGGCCTCGCTGGTCATGTAGTCCACCGCGTCGTGGACGAACACCGCGTCGAAGGTGCGGCCCAGCCGCACCACGCGCATATCGCCCTGCCGGTGGTCGCACTCGGGGTTGAGTTGTCGCGACACCGTGAGCATTTCCTCGGAGAGGTCGACGAGCGTCACGGCGAAGTGCGCCTTGAGGTGGACGGTGTTGTGGCCGCCGCCGCTGCCCAGCTCCAGAACGTTGCGCACGGGAATCGATGCCGAGCTGAGCACCGTTGCCGCATAGGCGGCCTCTTCTGCGTACTCCTCCGGAGGTGAGATCAGTGGCCACCACACAGCCAGGTCGCCATAGAACCGGTGTCCGGTCGGCGCGTTCGTCATATCCACCATCTTCGCTCAGCACTGCATGCGCCCTCAGCGAACGATGTCATCTCGTATGGTCCGGCGACCTACGGTTCGGGTTATGACCACGACGGAGCTGTTACCGAATCTGCACCTGCTGACGCCGGGTGGTTGGCAGGTCTACGTGTGGCGAGACGAGGACGGGATCACCCTCGTCGACGCCGGCGCGGCCGGTTCGGGTCCGGATCTCCACGCCGCGCTGGCTGAGCTGGGCATGGGGACCAGGGATGTGGATCGGCTTGTCCTCACACACTTTCACGACGACCACGCAGGCGGCGCGGCGGAGGTTGCAGGGTGGGGCCACGTCGAGGTGCTGGCGCACGCCCAGGACGCGCCGATCATCCGCGGTGAGCAGGCCGGTCCTGCGCCGAACTTCACCGACATGGAGCGGAAGTTGTACGCCCAGGTGGCCCGCGCGCTGCCGCCAGCGCCGCCATGCCGGGTCGACCGAGAGTTGGTTGACGGCGAGGTCCTCGACATCGTCGGGGGAGCGCTGGTCGTCGCCACGCCCGGTCACACCGACGGCAGCATGGCGTTGTATTTACAGCGGCGGCGGGTGCTCTTCACCGGCGACACCGTCGCTGAGCACCAAGGTCAGATCGTTCTGGGCCCGTTCAACCTAGACCGGGACCGCGCTGCCCTCTCCTTTCGCGCGCTCGCCGAGCTCGACACCGACGTGGCCTGCTTCGGTCATGGCCAGCCCGTCGTCGGCAACGCCTCCGCCACGCTAACCGCAGCGTCGATCGACCTGATCATGCTCTGACCACGGCTGCCGAGCCGACCTACCGTTCGTCGGTCTTCCCGGTGAACGCCAAGGCGTCCGCCAGGTCGAACCACTTCCACTTGTCCTCATCGCCTTCCGCTTGGGTGCTGTAGCTCGCGAGCTTGGCCAACTCTCCGGCCCTGTCGAGCACCTCCCGCCGCTTCACCTCGTCATCGCGCGCGAGTTGGAGATCCAGACGGACGACGTTCATCAGCGGGTAGGTGTTCCACTGGTCGAACCTGCTCGCCTCGGCGTAGGCGTCCCGCGCCTGCCGCAGCGTGACCGTGTCGTACTTGCCCCGTGCCGTCGTAGTGGCTGCGAGCCTTGCGGCGGTAGATGTCACCGAGAACGGAGTGCGCCTCGGCGTCGTTCGGTTCGACGGCGCCGGCCCGGCGCACCGAGTCCACGGCGGCGTCGAGCGTCTCATAGAGCTGCCACCCATCGCATGGATCCGCCTCCTCTGGTGCCGGGGCATGGCACGACCCGGCTGTGGTGAACCCGCAATCCTGCCCGTTGTCATCAACCACCGCTCCCACGGCGTTGCGGCGCCGAGACCGTGCACGCCGGGCGCTGGCCACTGCCGCCGAGACGATGGAACTGGCGTGCTGGAGACCGTGTGCTGGAACGGCGATCCCGTTCATAAGGACAACCCGGACGGGGCGGTGGCGCGCACGCGTTCGGACGCGGTGGCCTGGTGACGTACCTGATTCTGGAGATCAACGGCGAGTGGATCTGCTGACCGTGCAGTGGGTTGGCTGATCGGCTCATTACCCGCGCCGGCCGAAAATATGCGAGTTCCTCGTTGCTCTGAGGGTTCACAGCGCCATCTTTGACTCCCTCAGATTCGAGGGAATCATAATGCCAACATCAACGAACTCACGGTTCGCCCCTGCCATCGAACTGGCGAGCTAGAGCGCCACCGTTCGCCCTTGATCGCTTCCACAGAGCTAACGTCTCCCTGCCCCTCATAGCTGACAGGGGTGACGGCCGTACCGATGGCGTCCCGACGGCTTAGGCCCCGTCATTGGTATGGCCGTTCCAGTTATTCAACTTCTTGACTGGGGCGGACTCCTGAAATCGGCATTTGTGACCGGGACGCGGGTCATCTATAACACGAGCGATGGCCGACAGGTGCGTGGTCAGGTTGTCGGTCCCGACCAAACGTACTTCCCATCACCGATCGAAGTATTTGTCTCCTTCCCTTCGACGGGGCTCACTCTCCTGGTGCCCGTAACGAAACTGGAAGTCGTCAACACCTAGCTTTACGATGCCTGACCATCACACCTCGCGTGTCCGCGGAAGCGGGAGACATCATCATGGATCTCCCAGAACGAGAACCTACGGGGCACCGGTTGGTGTGATCAGCAAGGCTGAGCCGTGTGACGAGCTGACCTAGTCAAGTAATGCCGTAGTCCGCAAGCCATCAGTAGGACTCGGCGTCTCGGTCCACGCCGCCGTGCTCGACACCATCGATGAGCTACGCAACCCGGACGCGATCAGCCCTACTCACCTGCCCTCACCTGATTTCATACTCAGGTCAGAGGCCCCGAAACGGCACTGTGGACGCTGGTAGCTACCCTGGAGCGGATGAGTCTCTGTGAGGTGACCCCGTGCCCGACATGCCCACAGGCGAGTTGATCAGGCTGTATCGCATCGACCGCAAGAAGAGCACGACCAATGTCGCCACCCTCGCCGGTATTACCGTGCGTTACCTAGAGATGATTGAGGCCGGTACTAAGACGCCGACGCTGCACGTCCTGTGCAAGATCGCCAAGGTTCTCAGCGTCCGCACGTCGACTCTGCTGGGTGAGGCTCCCAGTGAAGACCATGAGGGGCCGGTAAACCCCCGGCTGGCTGAACTGGAACGGGCGCTCATCACGTACCGCACAGTTTCCCTAGGTGACAACGGCGAGCTTCCCAGTCTGGAAGAACTGACCGGACAGGTCAAAGCCACACAGAAGACGTGGTTTACCTCGCCTAGCAAGTACAGCGACGCCCTGCAAGTGTTGCCTGGACTGATTATCAACAGTGAGCGGACAGTGTATGAGTCCGGCCGTTCAGTTGAAGCGTGCCGTCAGACGTCCGAGGTCTACATGCTGACACGGGCGGTGTTGAAGTATCTTGGCAGGACTGATCTCTGCGGCTTGGTGTCGGATAGGGCCATGCGCTACGCCGAGGAGACCGATGACCCGCTGCTGATCGCCGCTGCTACTTGGAGCCTCGGTCATGCTCTGCTCACGGATGACCAGCCCGTTGGAGCTCTTGATCTCGCAATGGCAGGAGCGGAGAAGCTAGAGCCGCTGCTGCAGGACGGGACTCCTGAACACTTCTCTCTCTACGGCGGGTTGCAGTTGGTAGCGACGCTGGGGTCGCTGAGAACCGGTGATCCTTGGAGGGCGCGGGATATTCTACGCGGCCCAGCACATGAAGCCGCGCTGCGCGTCGATGAGATGTACAACTACCACAACACGCTCTTCTTTGGGCCGACGAATGTGGGCATCCACCGTGTCAGAGTGGAATATGAGAGCGGCGAGGTCGGTGAAGCGCTGCGCCTGTCGAACGACGTGGATATTTCCCGCACGCCGTCCTTGGAGCGCAAGAACAGTCTGCTTTACAAAGTCGCTCAGTGCTACGAGTGCAAGGGCAATGATACTGCCGTGTTCGTCCACCTGAAGATGGCTGAAGCACTGTGCCCGGAAGATTTCCAACACCGGCAGGACGTACGCAGCATGGTGCGCACACTGATGAAGCGGGCGAAGCCTTCTTATGCTTCGGAGGTGCGGGCGTTTGCTGGAAAGATCGGACTACTTAACTAGCACACTTTACTGATAGCTGGGCTGGTTGTGACGGTCGTACTTGACCCCCCGTGACGACAATAACTGGCTCCGCCCTCGACGCCGCCGAGACCGGCTTCGATCACGGTAGGTGACGACAGTCGGAAACGTAGCCTCTTCAGGATGGCAACGTGTTGCGCCAGGAGCCGTCCTCAACTGCCGATGTGCGTACGTTCGTCGTTCGATTTCTAGCAACGTTTGCCGTTCGGCTGCGACATCCACATTGTCAGGCGCGGTCTGGTGAATTACTGCAGAACTGTGTCCGTCGATCGTCCCACCGTCGATCGTCCCACCACGGTGTGCGTCCGGTCGTCTATATGCCTCAACCCTGCTGGAATCGGATTTGATGGCGTTCGGATAGGGTGGAGGCATGCGTTGACGCCTGCCCGGTAGCCGGGCACCACCATCACCTCCTTCGTGTCATGCCACCGAATCCGGAGCCCACGAAGGAGATAGTCGACATGAACACGTCGATCCACATCGACGTCCCCGACGCTCTGGCCGCGTCGTACAGCAAGCACAGCGGCGCGTCCGGCCGTGCCTGGATGGTCGCGTTGCCCGGGCTGGCCGCGGACTTCCTGGACCGCTGGGCGCTGCGGCTGGACGGTCCCGCAGGACACGGCATGGCGTCGCTCGTGCTGCCGGTGATCCGCGCAGACGGTGCGCCCGCTGCGCTCAAGCTCCAGCCAGTCAGCGAGGAGAACGCCGGCGCGCCGATCGGTCTGCGGGTGTGGGACGGCGACGGCGTGGTGCGTCTGCTCGACCACGACCCGGACACCGGCACCATGCTGCTGGAACGGCTGGACGCGGCCCGGCCGCTGTCGTCGGTGGCCGACGACACCGCCGCCCTGCAGATCCTGGCCGAGTTGCTGGCGCGCCTGGTCGCGGTGCCCGCCCCGAAGAGCCTGCGGCACTTGGCCGACATCGCCGCCGCCATGCTCGAGCAGGTGCCACGTGCTGTGCCGGCGCTGTGCGACCTCGTTGAGCAACAGCTGGTGTGGACCTGCGCGTCCGCGATGGCCGAGCTGATCGGCGAACCCGGCGACCGGCTGCTGCACTGGGACCTGCACTACGACAACATCCTCGCCGGACAGCGGGAACCGTGGCTGGCCATCGACCCCGAACCGCTGGCCGGCGACCCCGGTTTCGAGCTGCTGCCGGCGCTGGACAACCGGTGGGACGAGGTGGTGGCGACCGGCGACGTGACTCGCGCGGTGCTCCGCCGCTTCGACCTCCTCACCGAGGTGCTCGACCTGGACCGGCAACGGGCGACCGGCTGGACGCTCGGCCGCGTGCTGCAGAACGCGCTATGGGACATCGAGGACGGCGAGATCGCGCTGCACCCGGCCCAAGTCACCATCGCCACGGCCCTGCTGCATCGCCAGGCGCTCACCCGGTGGTCCAGCTGATCGTCGGCGGTGCCGAGCCCCTCGCGCCGCGCCGCGCCGCCGGGACTCGTGAGCCCGACCACCCTGCCGCTACCGACCCGCGTTCGTGTTGTGGTTCCCGAACTTCTCCACGTGGGACGGGATGCACGGCATCTACGTCGAGGACCTCTTCGTCCGTTCGGAGCACCGGAACGGCGGGCTCGGTCGGGCGCTGCTCGCGGAGCTGGCCGCCGAGTGTCTGCGCCACGGGGTACTCCCGGCTGCAGTGGTGTGCTCTGGACTGGAACGAGCCGGCGATCGGCTTCTACCGCTCGATCGGCGCCGCACCGATGGACGAGTGGACGGTCTATCGCAACGCATCACCGGTCGGACCCTCACCGCACTGGCACGCGATCGCTGACCGTCACGCTGTCAGCGGGTCGTCGCGGAGCGTCAGCGGCGACCGCGCCAGCGTTCCCAAAGCCGCTTCAGCACCAGAAACTGCAGAATCTTCTTGATCACATCCGCCTCCCTGTAGCATCTCGCCGGCACGCCGGGCGCAGCCCCGGCAGAGTCTGGCGACGTCTTCCACGGGGCCGCGCGGGTGGTGCGCGAAGACCCGCAATGCCAGCACGCCACTGCAATCTATACCCGAGGTCGCTCAGGTCAGGGTCGGCAGCGACATCTGATCCGGGGCGTTGCGGTCGGCCGCGGAGCCGGCGACCTGATCGTTCCACTTGGCCACCGCTGTGGTGGCCTCCGTGCTCTGCTTGTTGGTCACCGTGGGTGCCTGCTCGGTGAGCTTGAGGTCGGCGTCGACGGTGAAGCCCCACGTGACGACCGCGTACACCTTGCCGACGTCGGCCCCGGAGCGGCAGACCACCATGGTCTCGAACTGCCACGTGGTGTTGGGCTGGTTCCAACTTGCGCGGTCTCGCATCGTAGCCGGCGTGGCCGGGGCGGACTTCGTCCAGACGGTCAGCGTGCCGCTGCCCGTCCCGTTGTCCATCATCATCCCGTACCAGCCTTGCTTCTTGCCGCGGAGCCGGTCCACGCTCGTGGCCGACGGTGTCTGGCGGTTCTTGTTCGTCTCCTTGTAGTCGTTGTTGGCGCCGCTCGCGGTTTCGACGAGCCGGGTCGTCTGGATAAACGCGATCTCGTCGGCGTCGATAACGGCGGGGTCAGGCGTGAAGGTAATGTTGATCTTGTAGGCGTAGGAGGTGCCGGTGGCCTTGTCACCGTCGATCCTTTCGTCGACCGTGGTCTCAAGGTTGCCGAACGCGGCGCCAGCCGCGACCTTGGCCGCCGCGACGCCCTTGCCCTGCAGCTCGACGGCGATCGCAAGCAAGAGCACGATGCCGATGCCGCCGAGTACGAAGTGAGCGCGGGTCACGGCATCCTGGAGCAGGCGCAGCTGGTCGATCGTGAGCGGCGGCAGCTTCGTCGTCGGCATGGCCAGCTTCGCCAGCGACGTCGCCGCCGTGGCCCAGTCGCCCGACGTGACGGCGTCGTCGAATGCCTTCTCCTCGGGGCTGAGGAGGGGCCGCGGCGGCGACGGTGACACCCCAGGCGCAGGCGGTGAGGCGGCAGGACCGCTACGGGCGCGCATCACGGTGACGGCGCCGGTGCCAACCGCCCGCCGGAGCCGCAGCAGCGAGACGGCCGAGCCCAGCTCAGGCACGCGCCGGGCGGCCTCTGTTTTTCACGCTGAGCGTCTTGGATCCGGGGCTGCGCGCGCATATCCTGATCGTGCCAACTTCTCGATGTCCTGTGGAGCGGCCTTTCGGGACTGGCGGGAGGTGTCCGAGGTCGACGTCGTAGAGCACCGGCACCGATAGATCACCAAGGGCGGGCACGAGCGCATCCTGTTGACTGAACCCGTTGATGCTCGTGGCACCGAGCGGCAGCATCACTACTGAAGGTGCCCGGCTTCCTTCGCCAGCGCTTCAAGACCGTACCGCGCCACGTGCTCCGCGTTGTCCAGTTCAATGGTGCGAATGCCGTCGCGCTTCAGTCGGTCATTGACAGCAACCAGGTTATTGCGCACAGTCTCCTTCTCGACTTCCGTGGTCTTACCTCGGTGTGGCTTGCCTGCGTGCTCCAGTGTGGAGTAGTCCAACTTGTCGGCAGCCGGTGATGGTATCGGTCTACCTTGTTTACGCGGTGGATACGCGGGTTCTGCTTGTCGAATAATATCCGCCATCTCCATGCCGCTAGCAAGGTTGTTGAACGCCTCGATCTCCATCGTGACAGCTTCCGGCTCTGACCCATCGCCCTGATAGAGCTTGAGGCTGACGACGCTCAGTGCGCCTTTGCGGACGAGCTCGACCTCGTCCTGAGAAGCCTCAATTTCCACGGGACCATTCCCGAGGGCCGGGTGCTGCTCGACGACAATACGTATCACAGTACCGTCATCGTCGATGATCTTATTGGACAAATCCGAGAAGCGAACCATGCGTTGCGCCATGCCGTGCTGCACCTCTTCCTCTTCCTCCATGGGGCATGCTTGTAGCAGATGCTATCATCCGGCGCCGGGAGACCTTTCAAGGCCTTCTTCATTCGCTGAGGTGGCTATCCAACCGCTTCAAGATCATCAAATTCTGCTGACGGAAATGCTCATTCAACGTCTGGCCCCAATTCGCGTCGTCGGTGACCCCGAGAACGGCTCGAAACCGGCGATAGCCCTTGTTGAGGGGGTACTTGGCGACACCTGACTCGCAGAATGACGCTTATGTAAGAATGTTTTCAGAAGTTGACGCCGCCGGCCGGGAGCAACCACAATGTTGATCGCTCCGACGATCACTGGTGCGAACCGGACCTCACAGTGCGGTACCGGGCGCACCCTAGGGATGAATCGGGCATATTCCTCTCAGTGTAGGGTCTTCAGCTTCGGGTGGATACTCCGCGCGGTTGTGTCGATCAGGTGGCAGCGGTCGACGCGGCTCCCGCACTCCCGCGAGGTCGCCGGGGTCCTCACACACCCAGAGCGTTACGGCGTCCCATCGGTGAACGGTCGTTCCCGGCGCCGGTCTCTGACCGATCACCCGGCCATGCAGCAGAGGCTGAGCACTGTCGGGGTCCGGGCCCTGGCACAGCACGCCGATGTCGTGCCCGCGCAGCCATGCGTCCAAGGCTTGCTTACCGTGGAAGTCCGGCACCCTGACGCCAGACACCTGCTCGGCTCGGTCGGCCATCCGTAGTCACCCGCCGCCGATGGTACTAGATCGACCCGTAAACAGGCCATCCCAGACCGCACGGATGAAGCCAAACCCTCCTGATCAGTCTCCTCGGCGCACCGGGCCGAGGATCTCCCGCTC
>JBOHHF010000180.1:0-1514 GCA_050700495.1 Pseudonocardiaceae bacterium | reverse complement strand
CGCACTGGAAATGGGTTCCTTCGGTCCCGCGCGTCTGGTGACCAAAATGACAAGAGCCCGGTGAGCCGAGAGGCTCACGCCGGGATCTGTGGGAGCCGGGGGCTGCGATGCCCCCGGCCACCCGACCGCCGACGGTTCCTGCTGCTTGCCGGTTCGGGGTTCGTCGCGATCAGTGGTCGCGGACGAGGACGATCTTCTGGGTGGGGGGTAGCGCGACGCAAGGAGGGCGATGAGCAGGACAGGAATCAGCAGCCTGGCCAGCAGGTAGCCGACACGGCAGCCGGAGGCGGCCCGGCGAGCAGACCACCGCCAGCGCCGAGCAGGCCGGTGCGGTCGGAGAGCAGGATGCGAGTGAATGACATGACGGGCTCCGGGAGGGCTTCGGGGGTCCGTTTGGCGGACCGGTCGTCATGACGACCCCGCCGAGCCCAACGCACCCGAGATGTTCACCGCCGCGCTCACCTGGGCACGCTGCCCCGTCGCCGGCGCCGCAGGGCTCCTCGAGCATCATCGAGGCCACGGTGACCGCGCCTCCGACTACCTCCTCGGCCGCGGAGCGAGTCTGAACTCATGCGCGTTGTCACCGACCAACCAGGATCAGGTGCTTGCTTCCAACGCTCCGCCCCTGTACAGCTCGGCCTTGGTTCGGCTGTCGTCGAACAGGCGACCGACTTCCACAGGGCAGCAGCCCCATCGCCCGCATACCACATGAGATGTGCCCCCCCCGGGTAGCCCGACCCTGTAGCGACAACAGTCCGTTCAATGATCAAGGCCAAGGTTGGGCCAGCGGAGCCGGGGCGGACGATCGGTCAGCCTCCGGATCCCCCCCCGCCCCCTTCGGTCACAGCGCACCGGCACAGGCCCATCATCCCGGACCACCGGATAGGTATTCCTGCGTTGAGGTCTCACTCGGGGAATGCGGTCCCCGCCCGCCTTACCCAACGGCGCCCACGATCGGATGAACATGATTCGGGAGAGGTTCGGCGGCGCATCTATATGCCTATTCTTAGAGAATCCTAGCTCAGCCCGCACGGAGTCAACGTCGAAATTGGAGATTGTGTGATGCGCGCAACGGGCAAGAGAGTCGTTGCTGTCCTCGTCGCCTCGGGGGTGGCCACTGTCCTGATGCTCGGTTCGACAGGCACCGCAAACGCCCAGACCACGACCGTGCCCGTAGCTGACTTCACAGGAACTCGTGCACTCGATATCATAGATGATCTTAATGATAGCGTACTGGACCTGCTGATGGAGTGCTGGCCTTGGATGAGTAGCTATTCGGGGGGTTTCTGGGGCGGCCAGGTTGAGCTTCGTCTCCATCTCTGACCTTGAGCGTCCTGCCCACCCCGGCACCGAGCTCCGTCTCCGGCTGCTCGATCGCCTCCACTTAGTCGACCTCATGGTTGACGCCACGCTGCGCAAGCCCGGGAGGACTGGGTGCGACACGTCCTCATGGATGATGATCACAGTTCTCGTTTGGTCCCGGTCCGCGTAGTGTGCGCGCCATGCACGGAGAT
>JBOHHF010000179.1:0-2952 GCA_050700495.1 Pseudonocardiaceae bacterium | reverse complement strand
CAGGGCGCCGAGCTGACGGTCGTCGACCCCAAGCACCAGGACCTGCCCAAGGCATACCGCAGCTTCCCGCACGGGCTGGAGGACATGCCCGCCGCTGTCCGATCCAGCGTCGACCTGTGGTCGGTCTGCTGCCCCACCGCTGAGCACCTCCCCGTTCTGCGCACGATCCTGGCCCGCGACCCCGAGGCCCGCGTCCTGCTGGAGAAGCCGGCCTGCCAGGCCCACGAGATCGACGCCTTCGCCGCGCTGCTCACCAGCAACCGCAACGCCCGCATCGTGATCACCGACCAGTACCGGCACGCCCGTGCTCTCGACGCCCTGGCCGACCTGATGCACCGCCTCGAACCCGACACCCCGCCCGACCACGTCACCGTCACCTTCAGCAAGGACCGCACCGGCGACATCACCCGCGGCCGCTTCGTCGACCGCTCCTACGGCCTGCTCGGCTACGAGTGGCTGCACATGCTCGCCGTCATGGGCCGCGTCATCCCGCCCGCGGCAATGGCGGCCTACCTCGCCACCCACTGGCAGCACACCGAGCTGAGCGCCACCTACGACCGCCAGCTGTTCGTCTCGGCGCTCACCGAGCGCACCGTCGTCACCGACGGCCCGCACCGGCTCCACGTCGACCTCACCTCCAGCATCACCGGCCCGACCGTCGTCCTCGGCAGCACCCCGCGAACCACTCACGGCGACGATCGCCACTGGCGTCAAGGTCTCCGCCCGGCCGATAACTCACACCGCCACCTCGCCGTGCAAGCCGGCCGCACTCGCTTCACCGTCCACCTCGACCCGGTCACCGCCCCCGGCGGCTGGCAACTTAACCGCAACCACCACCGCATCACCGCCGAACGCGACGGTACCGTCCTCCACGACGAGGTCGTCCACGACTCACCCCTGCACACCGCCATCCAGCAGGCCGCCACCACTCTCCTCGGGACCCACCCGCTCCCCGAACCGAACTTGCAACCGCTCCGCAGGATCTCCGCGCTCGCCGAACTTCTCCGCGCCCAGCGGCCCGCCAGCCACGCCACGCAAGATTCCGCGTAGATGGAGCACGTGCCGGGACATGACTGCTCACTCGCGGGGCACTGCGAACCGCAATCCGCAGCGCCAGGCCGACCTCGCCTGCGAAAGCGACGCCCCACTCAGCCCGAATCCACCGACCGGGCTTGAGTGATCGTTCTCGGTTTGTTTATGGATCTTTGTGTTCGATGTTCTGTGTCTGGGTGTGAGGGGGCCGTCGGTCTGTCCGGCTCTTCCGCGGTCTTCTCCGGTCGGCCCTGTGCCGGGCGGTGGTCAGGTCAGACATCCCTGGACGTTGGATGTCAAGCAGCGAGGTCGTGGTTGCGATGTGACCAAGCGGTTGCCCGGTCATAGACACTGTGGGTTTTGAGGCAGCCGTGAAGGATGCCGACGAGGCGGTTGCCGACTTGGCGGAGAGCGGCGTTGTGGCTGACATCGCGGGTTTTGAGCTGGTCGTAGTAGGCGCGGACGGCCGGGTCATGCAGGAGCGCGCAGGACGCTTGGAGATGGAGGGCGTCAACGAGCCGGTCGTGGTGGACGAACCGTGCGTGGACTGTCCGTGTTTTGCCGGACTGCCGGGTGATCGGTGAGGTTCCGGCGTAGTTCTTGCGTGCCTTGGCGCTGACGTAGCGGCCAGGGGCGTCTCCGAACTCGGCCAGCACCCGGGCGCCGAGAACGACGCCGATACCGGGCTGGCTGAGGATGACCTCAGCGTCCGGGTGCCGGCCAAAATGGGCCTCGACCTCACACTCCAGGGTGGTGATCTCGGTGTTCAACGTGGTGATCACCGCGGCCCAGGCGCGGACGGTCGACGCGTAGGCGGTGGTGACCAGGTCGGCTTGGCCGAGCTGCTCGCTTCGCAGCGCCTGCCGGATCGCGGCGGCCTTGCCAGGGATCTCGCGGCGGCCCTTGAGCACCGAGCTGATCTGGCTGATCGTCAGCCTCGCAGCCGCCGCCGGAGTCGGGGCCTTGACCAGCAGTTTCAGTACCGCATCCGAGGTCAGGCCAAGGGGTTTGAACGCCTCCAGCGCGGCGGGGAAGTAGTCCCGCAGCGCGACCCGCAACCGCAGCATGTGCCGGGTCCGTTCCCACAACAGTGTCTGATGCGCCCGGGTGACGACTGTGACGGCCTCGGCCGTCTCGGAGTCCCCGGCGACCTCCAGCAGTTGGTGACGACGGGTGCGGATCATGTCCGCGAGAGCGTGCGCGTCGCCCTTGTCACTCTTGGCCCCCGAACTCCCCAGGATCTCTCGGTGCCGGGAAGCCTGCTTAGGGTCCACCCCGAACACCCGGTACCCCGCCGCCCGCAGCGCTCGCACCCACGGGCCACGGTCGGTCTCGATGCACACCAGCACATCCGATGGCTCAGCATCCTCGGGCACGAACCGGCCGACCAGCTCGTGGAACCGGGACATCCCGGCCATTCCCTCAGGCAGCCGCACCCGTTTGAGGACTTTCCCGTCCTGGTCCTGGACCTCCACGTCGTGATGGTCCTCAGCCCAGTCATCACCGACAAACAGCACACCGACCTCCATGATCGACGACAGTTCCAGCAGCCCGCAGGAGCCAGTCGGCGACCTCATGGACAAGTGCTCACGCCAACGTTCGGCGGGCACGACATCCCATCAGCGATCAAGACCCCTGACCACCAGTGAGGGCACGATCTGACCCTAGGACTTCAAAGATCCAGGCGGCGAGAGTGCTCACTCACCAGCGGCTACCAGGCACCGAGTCTGCCAGCGTGGCTGACCCGGTAGCTCCCATTAGGTGGTGACGGTGCGGGCGGTGACCAGCCGGCCGGCGGCGTAGCCCTCGACCCGGAGGCGCTGGCCGGTGGTGACTCCCGGCAGCGTGACGGTTTCGGGGGTGGTGGAGATGTCGACCGACGCGCGGGGGCGCCCGTCCACGGCCAGATCGGCCCGGTCC
>JBOHHF010000178.1:0-18962 GCA_050700495.1 Pseudonocardiaceae bacterium | reverse complement strand
AGCTCGACCCCGATCCCCAGCCGCCACACCGCGACGTTGGTCGGACCGAAGTGCATGCGCAGCCCGTTGTGTTCCCCGATCCGCGCGGCGATCGCGCTGGCTTCGTCCAGATGCCCCCGCGCGTCGTCATACCGTTTATCCCGCGCCGCGCACTGCGCCGCCGACAAATGCAGAAAACCCAACATCTCGCCGGGCAGCGTGTTCTCACCACGCAGCCGGACGGATCCGCCGAGCTCGTTAATGCCGGCAGTGAGTACCCGCGACGCGCGGCCCCGTGCCCTTAGCAGCGTCAGTTTTCCTGCCCAGGACCACCGGGTGAAGCCGATCAGCCCGGGATCGCCGTGGCGGCAGGCCATGTCGTACCCGCGCCCGGCCACCGAGACTGACAGGTTGACATCGCCCGTGATCTTGTTCGCGACGATACCGGCCACAACCCAGACCTTCACCAGTGCTGCGAAGGCGCGGCGCCGGTCAGCCGGTCCGGCGGTCAGCGCATGGGCTTGCAGCTCGGTGATCAGCGTGCCCAGATCCTGTCCGGCCAGCGAGTAACGGCCGTGGTCACGGTGCTCGTTGGCGCGCTCGGCCCCGGCCAGCAGCTCATCAAGGGGTCGCGGGGTGCGGTCGGGCACCTCATCGGGCCCGTAGTCGTTGAGCGCCAAGCTGATCCCGGGCAGCGCGGCCCGGCCCACCACGGTCGCCCGATCCAGCGCCGGGTAGGGCTGCCCGGTCAGATCAGCTACCGAGCAGCACAGCCCGTCCGCCAGGTCCTCGATCAGACCGCGCCGGTTGAACCCGCGCTCGCCACGTTCCAGCATCGACAGGTACTGCTTGGTGATCCCGGTCAGCCCGGCCACCACGTCCAGGCTCAACCCCCGGCGACGCCGGATCATGCCAGCGCGCGCACCGATCGACTTCGCTTCGTTAGCGTCCACTACTAGCTAGCCCTCTCTTCGCCGGGCTCCTCGCCGATGCCCCGGGGAGCTACGCCGGGGCGTTTACCTCGGCGAAGAGGTAGCGACAAGGCTACGCCCGGCGCCCCTAGTGAACACTGCGGGCGTGGATCACGACGGCGTGGTGGTGTTACTCGAAGCGATCTTGACCGACCTCCCGAAGCTAGATGGGGCTGCCTGCCGGGGTCGGCAGGAGCTGTTCGACCCGATCCGCGGCAACGACCACCGATACCAGCACGAGGAACAACTCCCCGGCTAGCGAAGGCCGCCCGGATCTGCTCCGGATGCCCCGTGGTTCAACGCTGCCCGGACATCACCATCACGGCCGGGGAAGCCGCGTAATCCCGGCACCGCGACGCTCGGCGTAGTTCCCATTGCGGTAAGCGAAGCTGGTACCGCGCGATGGTGCCGCCAGCACCCGCGCACGGCTGGCCTTCTGCCGCAGGTCACGCTGACCTCGCATAGTGAGCGTTGCGACTTGGGAAACCCGAGACGCTCGCAAGATCCCCGCAGGTCAGGGGCCGCGACGCTGCATGATTGGCGAATGGCAACCTGGATCTCGTTAGCCGTCGGCTTACTCACACTCGGCGGCGCTTGGCAGTGCCGTGCTCACGCAGCGCAACGCCAACCGCCGTGAGGACATTCGGTGGGATCGGGAACGCGAACGCGAGCAGGCCAGATGGGCCCGTGAGGAAGCTGCTCGATCCTACGAGCGCACGCAGCAGCGTCTGGCCGACTCCTATCTTGAGGTGCTGCGCATCGTCGAGCGCGAAGGCCAATGGGTCGAGGCCAGCATCACGAACTGGAAGATCGCAGCCGAAGAACAAGCCGAGTATGGGATCGACGCGCTGATGGCGGGCAACACCGTGACTGGGTACGAACGCGTGAAGATGCCGCCCGAACCTGCTGTCACTGACCGGGCGACGATCGCGGCGCACCTGGCGGCCTTTGGCTCGACGAACGTGCGCAGGTTCTACCAGGACTGGTGATCCACCATCACGGCGATCGACACCGAGAACGACGCGCTGGAGTGGAACGTGGGCCAGAACTCCCCGGAAGTGTCCCGTCTCGACGACCTGAACCGCTTACGGGACGTGCTACACCCCGATGAACGCGCTGCCCATCAAGCGCTTGCGGACGCCATCGCGAAGGAGCTAGGCCACCGTTAGCCGGGCGCGGGTGATCACCGCCAGCGATGGTCTCCACGGTGGCTACCCCACCCCCCGATCTCGGTTAACCGGATGATCCACGCAACGTCCACAGGGGACGGTCCAGTTGATCTCCAGCTGCCCGCAGACTGTCCGCAAGACATCCGCAGACGGCCAACGGCTGTCAACGGTGCCAAACGGTGTACCAGCAGGTCAGATGGGCTCTACGGGCTATCACCCCAGGTCTGTGATCCGGGCGGGCAGAATTCGGCTTATAGGCCAGCTCGTCCGCCCCGCATCTGGCCGTCTGCGTTGGGAGAGCTGGACACTGGAGTTGAGCAGCGGAAACGCTCTCGCCGGTTCTCCGGACTTCTCAGCTCTTCCCAACGTCTGGACGGCCCACAGATCGCACGGGGAGCGCCAGCTTGGAAGGCTGCGCTCGCGGCTGCTGCAGGACCTTGATGATTGATCTCAGAGTGCCGGTGTGAATCGGCTCGTGCGGACTTGTCGCGTCGCTTCCGCGGACGGCTTGCTGACGATGATTATCGGAGATTAAGCTGTCACGATCTGTCTTAATGTGGACAGCATGTGCGGAGGCCCCGCGAACTCTCCGGCGCTGAAATCTCAGTCTTTGGCTTCGACGGCGTCTTCGACGCTGGCTTGGATGGGAAACCTTGGTAAGGCCAGTTATTCGGAAAATCTTGAGGATCCGCTCCTGGGTGCACAGCAGTCGCAAGGATCCGTCGTGCGCGCGGACCCTCTTGAGCCCAGCCACGAGCACTCCAAGACCGGCGGAGTCCAGGAAATCGACCTTTTCCATGTCCACCACGAGGTGGAAAAACCCGTTGTTGACCAGCTCGATAACTGCTCGCGGAGCTTGGGAGCAGTGTAGACGTCGACTTCGCCTTCGATGCTGACCACGGTCCCGTCGCCTATCGTCTCGGTGTTAAGAAGCAGGTCCGCGAGCCTCCTGGGTGGCGAGATCGATACTTGTACCCCGAATCTATCACTCCGGCCAAGGCGCCGGCGAAGTTGTAGATCACTCGGATGGTGGGCGATACTCCGAGAATCATAGGTAGCAGGGCGGGCGTCGTCTTCGAGTTTAGTATGGAGTTTCTCTTGACGCTGTGTTATCATCGCGAGGAGCCATGCCCGCTTTGGTAATTACCGGCCCGGATCGGCGTCGGCGCCAAGCTCGAACGTTGGATGTGGATCAACGCTGCATCAGTATGATCTTGACAGCTTGATCTGACAGCCCGGAGGATCTCCCTAGTTGCCGGGCTGCGGCCAGGGGCTAGATTCTCGATTCGTCATGCCCGGTTCAGGCAGGGAAGTCATCTCTCGTATCGTTGCTGTTCGGATGGGCACGTCACGCACTACAGCACAACGGCGTGTCGAAACCGAATAGTTACAACCTGCGTTGTAATCATATCCTTCATCGGGAACCCCCGAAGAAGTTTCAGAAGGGCGGCCGCTGGGTCATGCTCCCGAGATAACAATGCAAACAGGTTGCCGGATGAGTGCTCACTGCTATTCGGCTTCCTCGTGTCGCGAATTTCTACTTTCGGAGAGGATCGAAATGCGGGTCGAGATTACTCCTGACCGAATCGAGCGGTACGCCGAGCAAGGCTTTTTGCTCATCCCCGATCTCATGCATGAAGAAGTCGGAGTGATCAGGCAAAACGTTGAGCGTTCGGTCACGGATTCCACGTCAGGGCGGATGCTCGAGAAGGACGGTCGCACGCTGCAGGGACTGCGCGGGACGCATTTTGCCAACGAGTTCTTCGCGCGGCTCGTTCGGCACCCGAAAATACTCATCCCCGCCCAGCGACTGTTGCATTCTGATGTCTATGTCTATCAATTCAAGATCAATATGAAGCGGGCATTTAAAGGAGATATGTGGCGATGGCACCAGGACTTCAGTTACTGGCATCACGAGGACGGCATGCCCGCTCCCCAGGCTTTGACCGCTGTCGTATTCGTTGATCGGGCGGACGAAACCAATGGACCACTTCTGCTGATACCAGGTTCGCACCGCTCGGGCTTGATACCGGTCGAGCGGTCCGGGCCGGCCGCATCCGACACGCAGCGTTGGACCTCGAACTACACTGCGGGCGTGAATTATACTGTGCCCAACCAGGTCGTTGTTGAATTGGCGTACAAACATGGAATAACTGCCGCGATGGGGGAACCGGGGACGGTTTTGTTCTTCGCTCCGAATGTCGTCCACGGCTCCCCTCAGAACATGTCGCCATTCGACCGCGCGATGTTGTTCACGACATACAATAGTGTCGACAACCGCCTCCGGGAGGTGAAGAATCCCCGACCGGGTTTTCTCGCTACACGGAATGGTGATCCTATTTCTCCGCTTGACCACGAGCTGATCTAGTACGGCAGCCGCACTTCGTGATCTTCGGCGTGTCGGCGTGACGCGGAACGGCCGCCACGTGATCATGCCGGGCTTGTGTGGAGTCCAGGACGCGATGCAGCGGCTGCTGCGCACGGCGAGCTGGGACGCAGAGGCGGTCCGCGATGAGTGCGCTCGGTGGTGATCGAACGACTCGCCCACCCCGACGGGATGCTGATCGTGGACGAGACCGGGTTCCTGAAGAAGGGCACCGGTTGGGCCGGGGTGCAGCGCCAGTACACCGGCACCGCCGGTCGGGTGGACAACGCCCAGGTCGGGGTGTTCTTGTCCTATGCCTCCCCGCATGGGCGGCGTTGATCGACCGCCGGCTGTACCTGCCGGCGAAGACCTGGTGCGCTGACCCGGACCGGTGCGCCGCCGCTGGGATCCCCGCCGACATCGAGTTACGACCAGCACGTGACCACCGCTGCCGGTCGGGTCCGGGTCGACACGCTGGTCGCCGGGCTGCCTCGGCAGGCATGGCAGCGCCACAGCGCCGGGGACGGCTCCAAAGGACCCCGCGACTACGACTGGGCCTGGTTGGGGATCAACCCCGACCAGGCCTGCAACGACGACGACCGGTGGCTGCTGATCCGCCGCCACCCACGCACCGGTGAGCTGGCCTACTACCTGTGTTGGGCGCCCACACCGGTTCCGCTGAACCGCCTGGTCCGTGTCGCCAGCGCCAGGTGGGCGGTCGAAGAGTCGTTCCAAGCCGGGAAGGGCTGGACCACTACCAGGTCCGCAGCTGGACCGGCTGGCACCGCCACACGGTACTGGCCATGCTCGCCCTCGCCGTGCTCACCGTCCTGGTCGCCGACGCCCGCCACACCACACCGTCCCCCCACGACCCCGACGGCCGCGAGCTGCTCGAGCTGACCACCAACGAAATCCGCCACCTAATGAACGTCCTGATCACCAGACCCGCCCAAAGCCTGATCTACTACCAGAGCTGGTCCCACTGTCGACGAGCCCACTAGTCCCTCGCCCGCCGCCTTCAATGCCGACGGCGCTCCGCGGGATAGATCACAAAGTGCGTCTGTCGTACTAAGCCCACCGCGCTCCAGTCGTCCGCCCCTCGGGGTGGCCGTCTACGGCCCGCTGGGTGGCTACTGTCGGCGGGCGCGGGCGCGTCGCTTTCCCTCGTGCATCGCCTGTACCCGTGCGATCGGGATGGCGCGGCCCTCCTCGATCAGATCCGCGGGCAGCAGCTGGGGCTCGGGCATCAGGTTGTGCCACGGGTCACCGTCAGCAAGCAGCGTGGCAGCGGTGCGGATGGTGAAATCGGCTGGCACCACGCGGTCGAGCTCGTCCCATCTCACCGGGAAGGACACCGGTACGTCGGGGCGGATCCGCGGGCTGTAGGCCGCCACCACGGTCGCGCTACCGGACCGGGTCGAGTCCAGGAACACCTTGCCGGCGCGGTCCTCCCGGATGAACGCCGTCGTCGCGACGTCGGGGTCAAGTCGCTCGGCCCGCGCGGCGAGCGCCCTGGTCGCCGCCGCGGCGTCGTCGATCCTCACCCCGTCCTCGAGCGGCACGAACACGTGCAGGCCTTTCGCCCCGCTGGTCTTGACGGCGGCCGCCAGCCCGGCGTCGGCCAAGGCGTGCCGCACGAGCTGGGCTGCGCGTATGACATGCGGGAACGCGTCACCGGTCGGCGGGTCGAGGTCGAGCACCAAGTGCGTGGCGTGTTCGGCTCCGACGCGGACCAACGTCGGATGGTATTCGACAGCACGTTGGTTGGCGAACCACAGCAGTGTGCGCCGGTCGTCGCACAGCGCGTAGGACACCTCGCGGCGGGAGGCCTCGGCCCAGACCGTGGTCGTCCGCACCCAATCCGGGGTGTAGGTCGGTAGGTTCTTCTGCATGAACGGCTGCTGGCCCGGCCGCACCTGGACCACCGACAGCGGCCGATCCCTCAGCACGGGCAGGATGCTGTCCCGGACGGCATCGAGGTAGTCCACCAGGTCCCGCTTGGTCGCGTCCGCGCCGTCGAACAGGGGCTGATCGAGGTTGGTCAGCCCCATCCCAGCGCGGGACTCCGCGGCGCCCCGCGGCTCACCTGCGCATCTCGAGCGTGATCGGGAACATCCGTCCTCCGGTGTCGCGCGACGGTCGTCGTTTTCTCCTACCATCTCAGTGGTGCGGCGGCCAGACGGAACGGCGCAGTTCGCCGATCGGTGCCTGTTTCGTGGGTCAGGCTGCAAGCGCGCTACCGCCAGTCGTCGATCACGTACGCGTCCGGACGGGAGTAGCCCGGCTCGTCGGGACGGTGCATCGTGACACCGATGAAGTCGGCGGCGAACCCACGCTGGAGCAGGATTCGGTAGGCGTCGCGGCGCGCGGTGTTCATACCTGCGACCAGGCGGATGGCCCCGCGGCCGGCGGCAAACCCCTCGCAGGCCTCCACCAGCCGCTCGAAGTCGGCGGCGGCACGCGCCGCGGCAAACTTGATAAGGCACGTCCCGGTGTCTCCCTCCGAGCCTGGCCCGACATGGCAGACTGCGAAGCCCGACCCCTTCTCCAGCAGCACCGTGTCGCCCAGGCCTTGTTCTTGGCAGGCAAGCAGCTCCCGGCTCACGTCGAGACCGGGGTAGATCGTGTCGGTGAGCACCATGCAGTCGGCTAACCGGCCGGCCCGGTCGGGGTCGGCGGAGTACGTCGTCCACCCGGCCCCGGCCCCGGGGCCGGCCAGCGGCGAGATCGGCGCGGACAGCACTGCGGTGAGAAATCGAGGCAGGAACCCGAAGGCTTGATAGAGCGCGATGTGTTTGGGGCTGTGCCCGAAGGTGAACAGGCCGGTGTGGCTGAGTCCCCAGCCGTCCATGATCTCCATCGTGCGGGCCAGCAGTTGGCGAGCGATGCCGCGGTCCCACAGTGACGGGTGCACGGTCAGCGGGCCGAAGTACCCGACGCTGCCCCACCGGATGGCGAAGTTCGAGCCGACGACGCGGCCGTCCGCTTCGGCGGCGAGCGCGGCGGCCCGGTCGACTCTCCAGCGGCTGCGCACGTAGTCCCCGTCGCCCAGGAATGCCATCGGGTCGGGCAACCCGAGGAAGGTGCCGAAGGCCAGCCGCATGATCCGATCGGCCTCCGCCAGGTCGGTCTCGGCGAGCGGTCGCACCCGGGCGTCTCGCGCGGTGAGCTGTTCGGTCATACCCGACCTTCCTACATCGCTGTTGATCCCGGCGTGGACGGGGAAGATCCAGTCGACATCCGGCTACGTTGACATCATCGTCCGTCGGCACCAACACCGTGTCGAGGTGCTGGATCCGGACGATTCAGTCCATCGTCGGTTCGGATTAGTCCATGTCCTGTAGATCTTCAGATTCGTCACCAACCCTGGCGTTCCCGAGCTCAACAGCAGAGCTGTCCCAGGTCAGCCGGACAGCTCTGCTGTTGGGCTCGGGAACCTCAGAGCACCCACAGCCCGATCAATACCGCTCACTGATCCACGGGACGGGGTCTAACCCGCTTCGTGACCCTGCTGACGTTCCGGTGAGTGCCTGCTCCCCGAAATCAAGTTCGACGATGACCACGTGCGGCGCGGGTATCCCGTCACGTCGGTCGGCGGGTTGGGATTTGGCCGATTGAGTGCGGGGGCCGCTGGGTGGGAAGATCGAGTGCAACCTCTGGAGGAAGCGAGGAGCCATGGACATCCGGTGCGCATCTCACGTCGCCAGGCAGGAGGGTGGTGACCCGCCGGATCCGCATTACCGAACATCGGCCGCCGGCGTGGACTTCCAGCGGAGGGCAGGGTCATGAGTACGCATCCAGTCGAGCAGAACAGGCAGTCGGTAGCCACGCGCCCGGTCATCCTGGGCGTCGTCGGGGACTCGGCCACGGGCAAGACCACCCTGACCCGAGGGCTCGTACGTGCCCTCGGCGAGGGAGCGGTCGTCCACATCGCCACCGACGACTACCACAGGTTCGACCGCCAGCGTCGCGCCGAACTCGGCATCACGCCGCTGCACCCCGACTGCAACTACATCGACATCATGGCCCAGCACCTCGCGCTCGTCCGGGCCGGAGAGTCGATCCTCAAGCCGGTCTACCGGCATGCCGACGGGACGTTCGGTCCGCCGGAGTACGTGCAGCCGCATCGGTTCGCCGTCGTCGAGGGCTTGCTCGGCTACCACACACCCCCGTTGCGAGACTGCTACGACGTGCGGGTTTATCTTGCTCCTCCGGAGAACCTGCGTCGCCGGTGGAAGATCCAACGGGACTGCTCCCGGCGGGGATACACCACAGACCAGGTGCTCACCGAGCTCGACCGGCGCGAGCCCGATTCGGAGGTGTTCATCAGGCCGCAGCGGGCCTACGCGGACATCGTCGTCACGTTCGAGCCGAGCGACGGGGGCGACGTCGAGCATCTCCCGGCACAGCTGACGCTGCGCAAGGGCCTGCTTCACCCCGACCTGTCTCCCCTGCTGGACGCGGACATCGGGATCACCATGGAGGACGCCCCCGACGCCCAGGTGCTACGCATCCCCGGCCACGTCCCGCCCGAGCGGGCGGCTGAGATCGAGCATGCGATCTGGGAGTGGATGCATTTCGCCAGCCACTTGCGCTCCGAGCGGTTGGGTGAGTTCACCGTAGGCACCAACCTGCACCGCTCGGAATCGCTGGCACTGGTCCAGCTGTTGCTGCTCTATCACCTGGTCATGGCCAAGGCGGCCGTCGCCCTCGGTGGCGTCGGCGCCCGTGCTGACGGCAGAAGCGCCATGTCCGGGGTCGGGAGGGCAGGCAAGGCCGTGGCGGAGGACGACAGCGCTCCGACGGAGTCCGAAAGGGAGGGTGTTCCGATCCCGGTGCCCGCCGAGTCCGACGCGGACAAGGGCGAGGCGGCCTCGGAGTAGCTTTGACTGGCCGAGTGCCGCGACATGATGGGCGAGTCTACGTCAACACCGGCACGATCCCGTCCAAGACGCTGCGGGAGGCACCGCGGTGATGCACATCTTCGCGGCCGGCGATGTGATCGGCTTCTCCGCGCTCGCGGCCACCTCCATGAATCAGGGGCTGCTAGCCGCTTACCATGCGTTCGGCGAACCTGCTCGCGAGTTGCAGGAACTGCAGCCGATCGGGATCTACACGGTGCCCGAGATCTCCTACTGTGGCAAGAACGAAGCTGAGCTGACGAAGTCTTCGGTGCCCGATAAAGGCTGGGGATGGCCCGCTACCGCGAGCTCATCTGTGGCGCGATCGTGGGCGGCTCGTACGGGATGCTGACCTGCTCATGTCGTCATTCTCCGAAGCGCACTGGCTGCCCGGTGGCTTCCAGGACCGATATCCACAGATCACCGTGCGGGTCCACCTGGTTGCGCTTGCTGACGGCCAACGCCATCGGGATGTGCACGAAACGCCGGCGCCACCGGCCCACGACCATCTCGGTGCGGCCCGACATCGCGGCGTGCACCACGGCCTGTGCGAGCCGCACGCAGTAGACGCTGTCGTAGGGGTTGGCCGGCACACTGCGGATGGCATAGCTCGGGTCGATGAACCGGATGGAAGCCGCGATACCGGCCGCAGCGAAGTGCTCGGCGAATCGCCGCCGCAGCAACGTGCCGACATCGCGTAGCCCGGCGTTGCCTGAGGCGTCGTTGGCGGCCTCTTCGCCGTCGAGCAGCTCTTGCCCGGCCCCCTCGGCGAGGACCACGACGGCGTAACCACGCTCCCGTACTCGGCGCTCCACGTGGTAGAGCAGGCCGCTGTCACTGTCGAGCTGGAATGCGACTTCCGGGATGAGCACCACGTCGGCGTCGTTGCGGGCCAACGCGGCATAGCAGGCGATGAAACCTGAGTGCCGGCCCATCAGCTTCACCAGACCGATGCCGTGGGCAGTGGACTTGGCCTCGACGGTGACCGCGTGGATCGACTCGGTGGCACGGGCGAAGGCGGTCTGGAACCCGAAGCTCTGGTCCAGGTACGGAATGTCATTGTCGATCGTCTTGGGCACCCCGACCACGGCAATCTGCGCTCCGCGCTCGAAGATCACGTTCGCGACCTGCATCGCGCCGCGCATGGTGCCGTCGCCGCCGATCACGAAAAGGATGCCGATACCGAGTCGTTCCAGGCAATCGACGATCTCCTGCGGATTCTGCGGTCCGCGTGAGGTGCCCAGCACGGTACCGCCGTCGACGTTGATGTCGCGAACATTCTGCGGTGTCAGGTCCACCACGTCGTGCCGGTAGGAGGCGATAAAACCCTGATAACCGTTGCGGAAGCCGACAATTCGCGGCACGCCGTAGTGGTAGGTTAGGTCGCGGACCAGGTCACGAATGACGTCGTTGAGACCTGGGCAGAGCCCACCGCAGGTCACGATCCCGATCCGGGTCTTGGAAGGATCGAAGAAGATCTTGTGTCGGGGTCCGGCCGGTTCGAAGCTGGGCAGGTCGTCGAGAGAACCTCCACGCGCCCGGACCATGCTGAGCGTGTCATCGAGCAGCACCCGATCGCCCTCGTCGACATAGTGCTCGGTGGTCTGCCTGGTATCGAGCAGCGCAGCCAGCGGGGACTCGATCCGGGCCGGCCCCAAGGTCTTGATTGACAGATCCAGGCCACTCGGGACGTTGCCCCGTTGGCGCGCAGCACGCCAGTCCTCGATCCCGTGCACCTCACCGGTCACCTGATGCTCCCCGCGTTTCGGAGTTGGTCACTCCACGCCGGTGAGAACGTGACCTTCCTGCGAGCCGCCAGCATGCACGCGTCATGTAGGCGGCGACAACCCCGGCGCCGCCCTAACATCGCCTATCTGAACCGCAGCTGAGCCACCGTCCTCGTCAGATGGAGGTAGCCGTGCCCGAGGGCGACACGGTGTATTTGGCAGCCAAGCGTATGGCGGCCGCACTGGGCGGGAAGCGGCTCACCCGTGGGGAGTTGCGCCATCCACGGCTCGCCGAGCATGATCTGGCAGGACTCACCGTGCTGGGCGTGCACAGCGTGGGGAAGCACCTGTTCACCCGTTTCGACAACGGACGAAGCCTACATACGCATTTCCGGATGGATGGGTCCTGGCACCTTTACCGGCCCGAACAACGCTGGCGACGGCCAAGCCACCAGGCCCGCGCAGTGTTGACCACACAGGAACGAGTAGCAGTGGGTTTCCTGCTGCACGACATGGCGGTGTTGGCCACCTTGGACGAACATCAGCTCGTGGGACACCTGGGTCCCGACTTGCTCAACCCCGCCTGGAACGACAACGACGTCGCAACCGTGGTGCAACGACTACGTCAACACTCCGGCGTCGAGCTTGGTCTTGCTCTGCTCGATCAGCGGATCATGGCCGGGGTCGGGAACCTCTACAAGACGGAGATGTGCTTTCTGTTGGGGGTATCGCCCTGGATCCCCGTTCGTGACGTCGATCCCGAGGCCGTGGTCGCCCTGGCTCGGCGGCTGCTCTTGGTCAACGCCGATCGTTCTGAGCAGTCCACCACCGGGGAGCTGGCTCGCGGACGCCAGCACTGGGTGTACGAACGGGGCGGAAAACCGTGTCGCCGCTGCGGAGAGCGAGTGATCCGCGGGGTACAAGGCGACGATGTCTACGCCAGGAACGCCTACTACTGCCCGCGTTGCCAGCCGGGGCCACACCCTATGACATCAAGGCCGTAGTACATCCGACCCGGTATCCCGTTTCCTAACTCATCAAGCGCTCGAGGTCATCTGCGCATACAGCTGCGGTGTTGCCGTCGAGTCGTTGACGCGTCAGCCGCTCCGCCATCATCGCGGATGTTCCTGGAGGTTGCGGACGACGCTGCGTCGACCGCGCGGTTCACGGGAAGTGAGCTGCGCGGCGGAACAGCTGACCCGGAAGAGTGGGTCAGCACCGGAGGGCCGCCGATCGGTCCGGATACGACCCCAGCGAGTGGGTAGCTGGAGGCCACATCGGCGCGGTCGGGGCTACTCTTACCCTATATGGGTGACCACTGGGCGTGGCGTGCCGGGTACTCTCCGGCAACCTTGGCATGGTCTACTCAGCACCCGCCGGGCAGCCGCTCGGTGCTGAACCGTGATCAAACCCCCAGGGGGTTGCGATGACTGCGCTGACCGTGGTTGCCCAAGCGGAGTTGAGCACGAACAACCTTCGCACGTGGATGTTGGACAATGTCGTCCCGCTGATGCTGCTGGCCGTGGCGGTGCTGCTGCTGTGGCTTGGTGGCGGTAAGGGAGACAACGCCGGGGTGATGCGGCGGGTCGGAGGTGTGATCATCGCGTTGGGCATCGTCGGATTGGCCGTGTCCGGAGCAGGGGTGAACCTCGGAACGTGGATCGCCGGCCTGTTCAGCGGCTGATCGGGAGGTAAGCGCACCTTGCGGATCCGTACCGATGATGACGTCTACCGGGTAGATGCGGTCTGGCTCGGGCCACCGAAGGCGACCTTCCCCTGGCGCGCCCGGTATGTGGCCTGGGGCGTGGGAATGGTGGTGTTTCTCGTGGTTCTCGGCGTCGAGCGCCAGCTGGGCATCGGTTTCAGCTTCTTCTCGACCGGTTGGGGACTGCTCATCACCATCCTGCTCACCCGGTTGATCGGTTCCCGGATCAGCCACGAGCGTCCACTGACTGCCGTGGCCACGATGTGGGTTCGCGAGCTCACCGCCCCCCGGAAGAAGACCGCGACTCGGGGTGGTGCTGCCAGCGCGGCGCAGATCCGTGTCCAACGCAACCGCCCCCGGCCCAGCCAGGGGTCAACTCGTCGGGGCCGTGCTAGGAAGGAGGGCGACGTTGTTCGGGCTCGGACGTCCTCCCCGCAGGCGTGAACATGACCAGCACTCCGCACCGAACAATCCGCACTCGATGGCCGCGATGCCTTCCCCTCGGGGCGGCTCCAGCCGGCGCAGCCACATGCTGCCCGGGGAGACCGTGGCCCCTACCTACACTCCCGCCATCGCGTTGCGCTCCATCGATGGGCATCTGGTGCGCAACGGGCAGGAGGTCTACGCCTGGTACCGGCTCGCCCCACAGCGCTGGTCGTTTCGCTCGGATTCGCAACGCCAGGACCTGATCCACGCCATCGCCGGCCAGTACGCGGAGTTGCAGGGCCGGTGGCTGCACCTGCGGGTGACCGCACGCCCATACCCGATCCGGATGTGGGCCGAGGCGCATGCGCGCAACGCGGTGGGCCGGCTGCCCGACACAGCCAGTGCGCTGTCCTTCGACGATTACATGATCGGTGAGCAGCAGCAACTGCTCGGTCACTCGATGGCCGAGAAGGAGGTCTATCTCGGCGTGCAGGTGCAGACCCGGTCCATGGTCGACCGGGTTGTGGAACGGGCCGCGCCGGTGCTGCGACGGGTGTTTCCCACCGCCGTCGATGCCGAGCTGGTCGCGATCGACGCCGAGGTCGAGCATCTCGACGGGGTGCTCGGCATCGCCGGGCTCGAAGGTCGTCCGGTCACTGCCGAGGAGATGTCCTGGCTGATGCACCGGTCGTGCTCGCTGGGATTGCCCGCCCCGCGCAACCTCCCCGCGGTGCCCGGCTCCGCCTGGGAGCCCGAGGATCTGGCGAGTTTCACCGACGCCGCGGACTTCCATGCCGAGCCCTACGCGCCCACCCTCACGGTCTGCGGTCGCACCGGCTCCAATGCTGGGACCGTCCGTCACGTTGTGGTGCTCACCGTGGGGCAGGTGCACGGATTGCGAATCCCGGAGATCGACGACCCCTGGGCGCAGCGTTCGGACCGGCTGCCGGCCGGGGTCGAATGGTCGGCTCGCATCTACGTGCGCCGACCGGAGGAGGTAGCTGGCGAGCTGCAGCGGCAGATGAACAAGGTGCGCTCCCAGGTACGGCACTACACCGACGAGCACGACCTCGAGCCGCCGCAGAGCCTGGTCCGGCAGGCCGGCCGGGTGCTGGAGATCGACGACGAGATGACCTCCGGTTTCACCGCGCTGGGCACTCGGGTGCGTTCGTGGTGGCGGCTGGCGGTCTCCGGCCCCACCGATCGGGATGCGTTGCGGTTGGCGCAGCAGCTCCTGGACCTCTACAAGCCCAAGATCGCCATCGAACATCCCGAGGCGCAGTACGCCCTGGCCCGCGAGTTCATCCCCGGTGAGCCGCTATCCTCGGGCGCCTACCTGCGCCGCGGGTCGGTGATCTGGGCGGCCTCGGCGGTGCCCACCGCCACCGCGGAGGTGGGCGACCGGCGCGGCATTCTGCTCGGCGAGACCTGCACCGCCACCAGGCGTCCGGTCGCCTGGGATCCCTGGATGGCTCAGGAGATCCGGGATTCCTCCGGGTTGACCGCGCTGGTGGCCGGGCTGGGCGGTGGCAAGTCCTTCCTCGGCGGCGGCATCGTCTACAAGACGCTGCGTTCCGGCGCGTACTGGACCCTGCTGGACCCCTCCGGTCCGCTGGCCAAGCTGTGCGAGTTGCCCGAGCTGCGGCCCTACGCCCGGCCGATCAACCTGCTCAACGCCCAGCCCGGCATCCTCAACCCTTACCGGGTGGTCGCCGAGCCCGAGCTGGCGCATTTCCTCGACGAGGAGGACCCAGAGCGGGCCTGGCGGCGGGAGAAGGCGCTGACCGCCGCTACCCGGCGCCGGTTGGTACTCGACGTGCTCACCGGAGTGCTGCCCTTCGAGGTCGCCCGGATGGCCAAGACCCGGATCGTGCTGCTTCGAGCGGTCCGGTCGGTGGGGGGGCGACCTGACGCGCACCCCGGTCAGGTGTTCGAGATGCTGCGCCGCGATCCCTCCGAGCACCACGAGCACGCCACTGTGGTCGCTGACTTCCTTGATGAGATGCGCGAGCGCATGTCGTTGCTCATTCCCGAGAAGGACGCCGACCCCTACACCGAGGTGCGCGACGACCGGCTCACCGTGCTCACCATGTCCGGTCTGAACCTGCCCAAGGACAACATCGGCCGGGAGCACTGGACCGATGCGGAGTCGCTCGGTGTCGAGTTGCTCAATCTCGCGGCGTGGCTGACCCAGCGGTCGATCTACGAACGTCCCCGCGATCAGCGCAAGGGGGTCTGGATCGACGAGGCGTTCTTCCTGTCGGAGGTCCCCACCGGTCGGGTGCTGATGAACCGCTTCGCCCGCGACTCCCGCAAGTGGAATGTGCGGGTGCTGCTGTCCTCGCAGATTCCGGCAGACTTCCTCAAGATCCAGGGCTTCGTGTCGCTGCTGGACTCGGTATTCGTTGGGCGGCTCGACGATGAGCCCGCGCAGTCCGATGCGCTGCGACTGCTCAAGGTGCCCATCGATGCAGGTTACGAACAGGTGGTGGCGTCGCTGGGGCGACGCCCTGGCGGTGATCGGCTGGCTACCGTACGGGACCGGGCGCCTCGGCAGTTCATCTTCGGCGATGGCGCCGGGGGAGTGGAGCGCATCCGGGTGGACTTCTCCGGTGCGCACCTGGAGCATCTGTGCGCCGCGCTGGACACCACTCCGGACGCCCTGCGCGGCGATGTCTCGGGCGGCGAGTTGCGCGGTGGCGTATCTCCTGGTGTGCCAGCCAACAGCGGTGCTGCCTCCCCGCCGGCGATCGATCCCGAACACCCCAACTCGGCGCGCAACGCAATCGCGCAGGAGACCGCCACCGGGTCCAGAGCATGATGATCCGGATGCTGCGCGGCAGGACTGCCGTGGCGCTGCTGCTGGTGGTGACCGCGCTGCTCGGTGTGCAGGCCGTGTTCGGGTCATCAGCGTGGGGCTCACCGGTGCTGGGGCAGGTCCCCGGAGTCGACGATTGCAAGGAGGCGCCCAATCCGGAGCGCCCAGGGTCCGGCATGGTCGGCGCCATCGACCCCACGCCGTTGGAGGCAGGCACGCCGGACAGCGTCTACCGCGAGGTCGGCTACGCCGGGCTGGTGTGGCATACCTACGACCTGGGCTGCGGTCCGTCGGGCCTGCGCAACCCGAACGCGGTGATCGACACCTGGACCGGCAGCCTGCTGTTCAACATCGGCAAGGCGGTGGTGGGTGGTACCAACGGGCTGCACTACGCGCTCGCCGACGGAGGCCTGCTGGCCCCGCTGAACGACCTGATCGTCTCGGGCACCGTCGCCCTCTACGACACCGTGTACGCGCCCTGGTTCGGGTTGATCGCGGTGCTGCTCGCGATCGTGCTGTTCCGGTCGATCTGGCGGGGCGACCTCGCCACCGTCAGCAAGCGGGCCGCGTGGGCGCTGGCCGGCATCTGGCTGGCCGCAGCGACCTACCTGACCCCCCTGCTGTATACCCAGGTGCTCGATGGAGTGCTGGTCGACGGCAGCAACCAGGTCCGTACCGGGTTCCTCAACGAGGTCGGCATCGAGCAGCGCGATGCGTTGCCGACCCTGCTGCACGACCAGATCATCTACCGCAACTGGCTACGTGGGGAGTTCGGTTCCCCCGACGGGCCGCAGGCCGAGCAACTCGGCCGCGACCTGGTCCGGGCGCAGGCCTTCACCAAGCAGGAGATCGCGGACGGCGCGGACGACCCGCAATCCGGTGTCGCGGAGCGCAAGAAGCAGGAGTACAAGGCCATCGCCGACCGGACGGGCAACTCCTACGGCTACTTCCAGGGGGTGGATGGCAACCGGATCGGCGTCGGCTTTCTGGCTGCCCTGCAGTCGGTGATCTTTGGACTGTTCCAGTTTCTTGCCCAGGCAGCGTTGTTGCTGGCCCAGGTGCTGCTGCGGGTGGTCATCCTGCTCGGCCCGGTGATCGGGCTGGTCGCGATCCTGCACCACGAACTGCTGCGCGGCGTCGGTCGCGTCGTCGGTGCCGCACTGCTCAACGTCGTCGTGCTCTCGGCGCTCGCCGCATTGCACACGCTGGTGATGGTGTGGGTGTTCGATCCCACCCGCAACATGTCGGTGCTCGCGCAGATGCTGCTCGCCGGGATGATCACGTTGGTGATGTTGCTGGTGTCCCGCCCGGTTCGTCGAATGTGGCAGATGATGGAGCTGTCGGTCGGCGCGGTGGGTGGCGCGTTGCCCGCAGCTCCCCCCGGCGTGTTGGCCCGGCTTCGACGACGCAGGGCAGGTGTCGAGCCCACCCCGTCGGAGCGGTTCTGGGAAGAGACCCGCGGCACCGAAGCTGATCAGGGCGCACTGACCGCAGACCACGCACTTGGTAACCGGGTGCGCCCTGAATCCGCCGTACCGGTGGTGGTCGTGGCCGAGCGGTTGGACCGGCGCGCCGGTGGTCTGACGGTAACCCCAGCGCTCATTCCCGGTGGTGCTGCTGCATCCGGACGAGGTGGGGACGCGGCGCCGAACAAGCCGGAAGAGGACGCCTCCCGGCCGGTTCAGACAGCTGCGTTGCCGACCGGTTTCAGCTCGACCGCACGCAGTGGCACCCGGGTCATCGACTTGTTACCACCGGCCGTGGACCCGGTGATGAGCCCGGTCGGAGATCGCTCCGGCGAGGAGCCGGTGTACGTGCCGTCGGCGCCCGGCAATTCTCGCGCACCGCGGCAGGCCGAGCTGGAGGAAATGGCCGGGCGCCCGGTGTGGGTGGTGTACCGGCCCTCGGCCGGGTTGGAAATCGGCTTGGAAGGCGCTGACGGTGACAGTGCCGAAACCACGGCCCGGACCACGGACTGACCGGGGCCAGCGCAATGCCGATCCGCACCCACCGTGGCCGCGCGGCCGTCTACCGCACGTTCTGGGGCTGGCCGCTGCGTTCCCCCGTTCACCTCACCGTCACCGTGACAGCGCTGGTGGCGATCGCCGTCGCGGTGGGGCTGGTGTTACCCGACAGCAGGGGTAGTAGCCCAGTCCGCGCGGCGCCGTCGAGCAGCCCACGCGCCACGCCGTTACCTCCGGCCCCCCATCTGGGGGGGGTGCCCGGAGCAGTCGCTACCGGGCACCCCCCAGCGCCCTCTTTCAGGGCCCCGGCTCCGGCCGCCGCGTTGACCGTCGCCCGGTCCTGGGTGCAGGCGTTTGTCACCGTCCCTAAGGGCATCAGCTCGGCGCGGTGGGTCGAGCAGCTGCGGCCGTACACCACCGACGAGTTGGTGCCGGAGCTGCGGTCGGTGGACCCGGCGAACGTGCCTGCCGCGAAGATCATCGGTGAGCCGCGAACGGTCAGCTCGAGCGCACGCTCAGCCGAGGTGGACGTGCCGACCACCGTGGTGATGGTGCGGCTGCTGCTGGTCGCCACCCCCGAGGGATGGCGAGTGGCCGGTTACCAGCGGGCGGATTAAGCCGTGCGGCGGTGGCTGGTCGGGCTTCTGGTCGTCGGCTTGCTCGGCGGCCTCATCGCAGTGGCTGCGATCTCCGTTTTGCTCGGCGGCGTCGGTTCCGGTGACTGGGCATTCGGGCAGCCGTGCGGTTCGGTGCTCGCCTCCACTGATCGGCGGGAAGCTCCACGGGTTACCGTCCAGGTCAGCGACCTCGACTCCGAGCAGCGGGCCATCGTTGACCTGATCATCGCGATCGGTAAGCAGCGCGGGCTGCCGCCGCGGGCGTGGCAGATCGCGATCCAGGCCGGGATGACCGAGTCGCGGCTGCATAACCTCGATTA
>JBOHHF010000177.1:0-4514 GCA_050700495.1 Pseudonocardiaceae bacterium | reverse complement strand
CGCGTCGCACAACGCCTACTGGCCATGGCCGCCGGGATCTGGCACAACTGGACCACCGGCGTCACCAGCAAACGATCACTGACCGCCTACGACCACTAACACCAACTTCACGGAATCAACCATCTAGAAGCGGGGGACTGATGGCCGAGACCACGCAGTCCATGCGGGATCACTGGTGGTGGCGGCCGGGCTGGCGGGTGGGCCGATCGTTCTATACCTGGCACGTGACGTTCAACGATCATCCTGCCGTGCACCGGCTCGCCGCCGACTACGCCCCCGTACTCAATGATCTGCCAACTCTGGATCCGATCCCCGTACGGTGGCTGCATCTGACCATCCAGGGCATTGGCTTCACCGACGAGGTGGACCGCGCTGACGTCGACGCGATCGCGGACGCCGCCCGAGACCGCTCTGCCGCACTGGCACCATTCACGATCACTCTCGGCCCCGCCCGGGTTGACCCCGAAGCGCTGATGCTGCCAGTCCACCCGGCGGAGCCAGTCACCCGGCTACGCACCGCAATCCGCGCGGCGATCGCCGACGTGTGGGGACCGGACAACGTGCCCGAGGCCGCCAATGGCTTCTGTCCTCATGTGTCGCTGGCGTACTCCAACGCCGCCGGCCCCGCCGAGCCGATCATCCAGCGGCTCGCGGCACGGTCAGTAACCGCGGCCGAGATCACCGTCCGCCGCGCGGCGTTGATCGACCTCAACCGCGACCACCGCGCCTACGAATGGAACGACATCGCCACGGCCGAGCTGGGTACCCGCACAGCCTGAGCCCGGTTCAGAGCGGGAAGGGCGGTTCCAGTGATGCGCCTACGCCGTGAGCTGCACCGGGTCAGGATCGAACCACGTGGTGGGTGCGCCGCCCGGCCCGGTCGTCGTGTCAGCGACGGTCCGTCGAGTCTCCTCGGCCGCTGTGGTAACAGTGTCTCCGTCAACACCACTTTGTCATGTCATCGACAATCGGTACCTATAGTGCGACCAATGGTCATCGTTGATCGAATCACCGCAATCTATTACACAAAGGTAGATTCCGTTCGTCGCGCTGGGACGCCCGCTGGTCGTGCTACCGAGAGTCGCCGGAACGCGACAACCCGAACCTTCGCGACGCGGTACATTGCCTGCCCCCTGGTCGCAGGGCACGGTCACCTCGACACCGACCAACCCGTCCGCGAGGACGTTGTCGGCCCCGCGCCCGTCCCTGCACCTGCTTCATGCCCGAGTCACCCCCTAAAGATCTCCCGGCCCACACTCCGCGACACGAAAGGGGCACAGTGCGGGTACGGAACCAACAGCTTCGCCTCGCCCGGGAACGCACCCCATCCCGGCAGGTGCCTGGTGAGTGGCTGTCCCGACGCGAAGTCGCCGAGGCGGTCAACGCCTGGATCTATGAGAACACCAAGAAGACGACTACCTTGGATGCCAATTATCTCGCGAAACTCGAGCGCGGCGTGGTCCGCTGGCCTTCAGCCCGCTACCGGGCAGGCTTGCGAGCTGTGCTCGGTGTGGCCACCGACGCCGAACTGGGGTTCTACCCGCCTCGGCGTTCAGGAACCACGACCTGCGCGGACGTACCGATGCCGCGGCCGGTGGACTCAGAGCCTATGGATACCGCCGCCCGCCTCGATGACATCGCACAGCGCTACGAGACGCTGCCCTCAGCCTCGTTGCTGGCCGAGGCCGGCCAGTGCCACGCTTCGATAACGTTGCTGCTCCGTCAGGCCCAGAGCGAGCCCGTGCGTCGGGAGCTGCACGCGGCAGCCACTACCTCGGCGGTCTTGATGAGCCAGCTGGTGTGGGACGTCTCTCAGCGGCGTGACTGCGACGCTACCGTGGCCTACTGTGATGAGGCCATAGCCCACGGCCGGGAGTGCGGCGATGCCGTGGCGGTCGCGCATGCTGAACTACGTAAGGGCTTTGCCGCGCTCTACGGCCGCGCCGAGATACGCAATCCCCGCACAGGCCTGAACTTCGCTCAGGCGGCCGCCGAGCAGAGCCGCGGGGTGAGCGACGCGCTGTATGGCCTCAGCTTGCTGCACGTCGGCGAGGCCTACGCGATGCTCAGCGAGCACCGGCAGTGCGAGCGGGCATTGAGCGCTGCGGAGACGGCATTCGGACAGATCGACGGCGAGGATCCAGGCGTGAGCTTTTACTCCCCAACGCAACTCGGGCGGCTGGCTGGCTCGTGCTACCTCTTTCTCGGTCATCCCGAGCTTGCCGAACCGCTACTCGACGCCACTGCCAAGGCGCTGCACTCCCGCCGCAAGACACGTTCGCTGGTCCTGGGCAACCTGGCACTGGCCTACCTGCGGCAACGGCAGCTGGAAGCAGCCACCGCCACGCTGCATGAAGCCATCGACCTGCTGGACGACACCCGCGGGGGCGCTGGCCTCACCGTCGTCTTCGGTGCCGCCCGCGAGCTCTATCCCTGGCGGCACGAGCCGGCCGTGCACGACGTCCAAGACCGGCTGCTCGCGCTCATGGCGAGGACGTGAGCATGCCGACCGGACCTGACGCGAAACAGGCCATCCGCCAGCGGGTGTGGGACCGCCTGTGGCAAGAGGGCGCCAGCGTGGATCCCCACGGCCGCATCCCGGACTTCGTGGGGGCCACTGCCAGCGCCGACCGACTGGCGGCGCTCCCCGTCTGGCAGAAGGCACACGTGCTCAAGGCAAACCCTGACCAAGCGCAGCTGCCGGTGCGGGCCCGCGCGCTGCGCGAGGGCAAGCTGGTCTACATGGCCGTACCCAAGCTGGCCGATCCACTGCCGTTCTTCCGGCTCGATCCGGCCGAACTCGGCGGCGACTCCGAAACGATTGCGGCGCACCGCACGGCGGCCACGGCCGCGCCCAAGGTGGCCGTCTCCGACATGCATACGGTCGACCTGATCGTCTGCGGCAGCGTGGCCGTCAACCGCGACGGCGTGCGCATCGGCAAGGGGGCCGGATACTCCGACATCGAGGTAGGGCTCCTGGCTGAGGCCGGACTCATCGGGCCACCGACCACGATCGTGACCACCGTGCACCAGCTGCAGGTGCTCGACGAGTCACTGCCCCATGACGAGCACGACTTCACCGTCGACTACATCATCACGCCCGAAGAGATCATCCACTGCGGTCCCCCACACCGGCCGACAGGCGTGATATGGACCGCCCTTGACCGCGACAAGATCACCACGATCCCCGTGCTGGCCGCGATGGCGAACAAACGGTGAGATAGCGGGTTTGGTGCCCGTGCGCCGTGGGAGGGTGAGATGCTACGGGGCGTGCCTCCTCGGCCACGGCGAGCGTTCTTAAGTCACGCCTCGGCCGATGTGCTCAACCCCGGAGGATCGGCGCGGGCTGATCCCGCTGTTCTGGTCGCACGTCCTGCCTACGGTGAGGTGAAGCTGGACATGGCCTCCCGGCTGACGCCGGGCGCCGGTTGCCGATCACCGAGGTGGCCCAGCTCGGCCCGACGGGCTATCGGTCACTGCGGGGCGCGGGCGGTGTGCCCTGCACGGCTGGGTGATCCTTGGGCTGGCCGGTGTCGCTTGTGACCTCCTGGTCCGGCCGGAGACACCCTCTCCTCGATCGCCCGGCTGATCGGCGTCGGCCGCGACGAGCTGCACGTAGGTGCTCCAGGTCGGAGAGCCAGGTCTCGGCCATCGCCTCATGACCATCGGCTGGCCCTCCGACCTGGGGTTACACGGCGGCGAGCTGCGGGCCCGGCCGATCTTCGTCGGCTCGCTGTTCTCTCAGCATCTCGCCGATGTAGCTGTTCGCGAGTTCTGGAAACTCACGAACTTCTTCCCGAAGCCGCTCCTGTCGCAACATTGCCAACAGGTTCTCGTAGTCACTGCAATAGTAACTAAATTCGCCATTTTCAATACGACTAAGAGTCGGCGCACTAACACCCAATTTCACTGCGAGATCTCCCAACGTGTAACCAAGCCGCTTCCGCGACATTGCCAACTTGGCTCCGAGACTCATAATTACTCCTTAAAATCAATTTCTGCGAATATCTTCACACGTCACTCACGCCGTTGACCTGCAAATACTACGCATAGTAATTGCTTTTTTGACATCGGCATGGCCACTCTCCGAAAGGCGCGGAATGGACATGAGAGGCGGTAACACCAAGGATAGACGCACGATGTGACGCTTTCAAGCGGCGGGAAGCCGGGCTCGTCCGACAGGGCGGTTAGCCGTGGACGTGCTTGGTGAGAGCAGCTCCCGTCATGTTCGGGGCGGCGTATCACCCTTCGCCGCATCCGGCCGCTCGTCAGCCGACGTGGCCAGACCCTCGGTGACCATCTGAGCTAGCACCCTGCGGACGCCTTCGGCGTCACCGCCTACCATGATCGCCAGCTCCGCCGCCGGGTACGGCCCAGACTGTGGCGATCGACCACGGCACGGACGTTTCCGCAGGCAGCAGACCTACACACGAGACCAGATGTGGATCTTCCGCCGCTGTCACCCGAACGGATCAGCAGGCAGCAACGAGTATCACAGGGCGGCGCAGTATGGC
>JBOHHF010000176.1:0-6582 GCA_050700495.1 Pseudonocardiaceae bacterium | reverse complement strand
GCCATCCGGTGCACGATGTCTGCTACCTCGGCTGCGGCTTGCGAGCCCGCGCCGCTGTGCATCCAGCCGTACTTGGTGGGCAGATCCCACCCGTCGAAGTGGTAGTGCCCCACCGTCGGCGCGTTTCCCATTGCCGTCCCCTTCACCGCTGCGTGAGCAGCGTCAGCATGGCCAGCTCAGCGGCCACCCGCGCCTTCTCGCAAGCCACCTCGGTGGTGTCGTTCAACCCCGTCGACTCGGCGTACTGGATGCTCAGGTACTGCCCGGCTGTGGTGCTCACGAACATGAAGCAAGCCCGCTCGTCGCCGGGGGGCCGCGCCTCCACCGCAGGGAACCCGGCCGCCGACACCACCCGCGCGACCGCGTTCCGCTCACTGGTGAGGTACACCGCCGCGTCCTCCTGGGTCACCGCCTTGACCGAGTACCCGAAACGTGGGCTCGACGCTCTCTTGCCGTAGTCGCAGTAAGTGTTGCCGTAGCGGTCGGTATCCACGGAAGCTACCGGTGCGCGGTCGGTGCTGAGCTGCCGCTGCTGCTCCGGGGTGAGCAGGGTGCAGGTATTCACGCCGGTGAGGTCGATCTCCCGGGGTCGCGGTGGCAGCGCCGGTGCCGGTGGGCTTGCGCTTGTCTCCGCGGTACCGGTGACCGCTGTGGAGGCCCCGCACGCCGGCATCAGCACCGCCACCGCAGCGACGGTCACGAGCATGGCAAGCCGGTCACGCACGCTGGGTGCTCCCGTTGAACGACGCGGCGATCTCCTCGTCGGTGTAGCCGTACTGCCGGGCGGTCTCGGCCAGTGCCGTCGCCACCTGGTACAGGTTGTCCACCCACTGCTGGCAGACGGTGAAGTAGGAGTTATCGGCGTCCCGGATGCGGGCGGTGACCGCGCGGGCCACATCGTGGCTGACCGGGTCACCACCCATGGGCGTCATAAAGAGCTGGTCCCTTATGTGGTTCAGGAACACTTGGAAGTCGTCGGCCTCGGCGAGGAGGGCGGCATGCTTGGCCAGCACCTCGTCCCGGCTGACGGCGAACGCGGGTCCAGCTGCCGGTGCCACGCGAAGCTCCCCTCACCGACCGGATCCGCCCGGTCTCGGGCGGTGACCCTACCGGACGATGTTGTCCCCTCGGCACGGTTTCGCCGAACTCCGCGCAGCCCAGCGCACCCGAGTGCCACCGCCGCACGGGCGGAGACGTGATCAGCGGGTGGCGGTGGTGAGGAAGGCCCGCCAGGCTGCGGCGGGGACGGCCAGAACGGGGCCGTCGGGATCCTTGGAGTCGCGCACCAGGACCCGGCCCGGGGCGGGGGCGACCTGGACGCAGTTACCGCCGTTGGCGCTGTAGCTACTGGTGCGCCAGCCGACCTGGACGCAGGCACCGCCGTTGGCGCTGTAGCTGCTGGTGTGCCAGACAATGCCGTCAGGCTCAGGCGCGGTCATGATGGTCCTCTCGCTCCGCGTAGAGCTCGGTTGCCACGGTGGCAATCAGTTCCCTGGATTGTCCCTCGTCCAGCGCGGTGTGCGCCAGTGTCCCCAGGATGCGCTGGTAGGCGGTCGCCTCCTCGCGCCGTTCCAGGAACAGGCTGGACGTCTCACTGTCCAGGTACACCACCGGCCGGAACTCGGCGAACTCCATCAGCGTGAAGGGGCCGGACAGCCCGGCGTGCGCCCCGAGCGCGGCCGGGATCACCCGCAGCGTGAGGTAGGGGCGGACCGACATCTGCAGCAGGTGGTGCAACTGGTCGGACATCACCGCTGGGCCGCCGATCGGCAGCCGCAACACGGCTTCGTGCAGGTAGAAGGTGAACCACGGCGGGCGCCCCCGGCTGAACAGGCTGCGGCGGGCCAGTCGGGCGGCCACCCGATCGTCCACCTCATCGGCCGGCATATTTGCACTGCAGCTGATCACAGCACGGGCGTAATCCCCGGTCTGCAGCAGACCGGGAACCAGCGTCACTTGGAACTCGCTGATCGCCATCGACTTGTTCTCGTGGTCGATCAACGTCCTGAGCTGCTTGGGTAGCCGGGTGCCGTGTTGCTGGAACCAGCCCGGAGTGTTCTGCTCCGGGCACAGCGCGAGCAGCCGGTCCCGTTCCGGACCCTTGACCCGGCACACCCCGAGGAACGCGGCGATGTCCACCTCGCTGCCCCCGCGCTTGCCCGACAGCAGCCGTGACAGCCGGCTCGGTGACCAGCCGAGCAGGTGCGCGGCCTGCTGGCCGGTCAGCCCAGCCCGCTCCATCACCTGGCGCAGCCCCTCACCCAGCTCCCGGCTGCGTACCGTGGGCTCACGATCTCGCATGGCGACCTCCCCCGCGCGGCGGATCCTCAGACCCGTACGCGCCCCGGGATTGTCCCCAACAGCCCTACGGGTTCCTCGACAGAGGATATTTCGTGTCCTGAGGACAATCCGACCATTCGTGCTATCCGCGCGTCCGCTCACTGTGGCGCTGGGTACCGCGTGGACAGCGCCGACTGAGTGTGGTTGCCCAACGTCGAACTCACACCTAATCCTCAAACGCAGCGGATCGTCGTGGGCGCATCGAACCGAGCCTGTTGGACGGTCTGGACATCGCGACGATCCTGCGTGTTCGACTTCGCCCAGTGCAGCCTCGGTCGTGACTGCGATAATCTTCGCCGGTGCCCTGTGGTTCCGTTACTGCTTGTCGATACGGCGTCGATCACGGTCTGCCAGAGTTGAGCTGTTAGGGATGAGAGCGTCGGGCAGCACTGCCAGTAACCGGGGAAGGTCGTCGGTCACCGTGGTCCAGAGCACATCCAGGTTGATGTCGAAGTAGTGGTGGACGAGCCGGTCTCGCATCCGCGTAGTCGCCGACACGGCACCTCCGGATGGGATTCGCGTAGATCGTTGCTGACGTGCTTCGCCGCTTCGCCAACGATCTCAACCAGCTTCGTCAGGGCGAGGCGTAACAGCTCGTCATCATCGAGATCATGGCGGCTGCGAGCCGCTGCGTAGGACACTGCCTTGCTGGCTGCCTCGACGAGATGGCGAACCCGGACCTCGTCGTCAGGCGGCATAGAGCACACGCGCCTGCGCCTGGACGTCGTCTCGGAAGTACCTGCTGAGGTCCTCGTAGGTTCGCAGCTCGACTTCTCGTCCAAAGACGGCACCGAGCTCCAGCTCCATCTCTGCCATGCTGAGCAGACCGGGTGTCCGGCCCTCCTCGAACTCCACGAGCAGGTCGATGTCACTGGCCGGGGTGTCCTCCCCACGTAGCACCGAGCCGAACAATGCCAGCCGTCGGATCCCATGGCGCATCGCCAAGTCGCGCAGGAAGTCGTCTGCGTCGTCGAGATTCACCGGTGCCACGAGGACCATCATGCCCCGCATCTTCCGTGAGATCGACGGCACCGCCGCGATTGCGCCCGCCGCGCAGCGCACGCCAGCGATATCCACGCCGTAGTGGCGCACCGCCCGGATCTGCGTGGGAATCGTGTGCTGGTCCTGGTGTTCGGGGTTGGGCTGGCCGGGCTGGTCCTGCTGGCTGTGATCCTGGGCACCAAGGGTGTGCACCGTGCACATCGAGGACCGTCGCGGCTATATCAGTTCCGGCACGCTGCCTTGCAGGACCACCTCGCGCCACCGAGCGAGAAGGCTACGCCCGCGCCCGCGAGCGTCTCCACACCGCAGAGGCTGTGATCACCCGCTTTTTCCAGATACCGAAGGGGTGAATTGCATTGGTGGCGAGAGCTGCTGATGTTGTGCTTGGTGCGGTCCGGCTGAAGGCGGCCCGAGCCGTGGGCGGCCGGGGATCGGGACACGTATGCGGTGGTTGGGTGTGGTGTCACTGGTGCTTGCCGGTGCTGTGGTCGCTGGGGGCTGCGCAGCGCCGAGCGCGCCGTCGGCCGCTGCCCCCAGCAAGGCTGTTCGCGTGGTCTCGGTGAGCAAGGTCGATGATCGGACCCGGGATGTGGTGATCGACTCGCCTTCGGTCGGCGAGACGAGGGTGCGGTTGCTGTTGCCGGCCGGCTTCGAGGCGGACCCGAACCGTCGGTGGCCGGTTCTCTACTTGCTACACGGGGCCAATGATCCCGACACGTACCAGTGCTGGACCCGGTCCACCGATGTCGCCGCCCTGACAGCCGGGCTTCCCCTCTTGGTCGTGATGCCCGAGGGCGGGACGCAGGGTTACTACTCGGATTGGTTCAACCAAGGCCGCGGCGGGCCACCGGCCTGGGAGACCTTCCATCTGATTGAGCTGCTCGGGGTGCTCGACCGTGACTGGCGGGCCAACGATCACCGGGCGGTGGCCGGGCTGTCCATGGGAGGGCTGGGCGCCATGCTCTACGCCGCCCGCTCACCGCATCTGTTCCGCGCGGCTGCGTCGTTCAGCGGGGTCCTGGATACCAATATCCCGGACTGGCAGGTCCCGCCGGACTTGTGGGGCGATCGCACCCAGCACGCTGAGACCTGGCGCCAGCATAATCCCGTCGCCAGAGCGGCGGACCTGCGGGGAATCTCATTGTTCGTCTCTTACGGCAACGGCGATCCAGGCCCGCTGGACGTCGCGGGAGTCCCCTCCGGTGTCGGCGACCAAATCGAGCGGCAGTTGGCCCCGGGGAGTGCTGCTTTTGTTCGCCGGCTGGGTGAGCTCGGCATCCCTGCGGAGGTCCATGCATACGGGCCCGGCATCCACAGCTGGCCATACTGGCAGCGGGAACTGCACCGCGCGTTGCCCGGTATCATGCGCGCGTTACAGACCTGACACGGCCAGAATGTACTTTGTGCGCGGAGCCAGTCTGCCATTCGCAGCCGTCACATAAGCCGCTTTACCGGTTATCCAATGAGACCCCGAACCCTTCACCACGCGTGCATCGCTTCAATCGGGCGGGTCTGGGTGTCCGAGTACAGGTTGATCAGCATCACCGGCGACGCTAGCCGAGTGCAGGCTCCGTGACACCGCGGTGCTGGTGTCAGCCGGCGAGCGGCGGGTTTCCGTGCTGAGTTCCCGCAGTTGGGTGGTGACCACATCCGGGCTTGCCGGCGTCACGGTTAGGCCGGCCGCTTTACGCCGACGAAGCCTACAACCATGACGTTTATGCAGAAGTCTCACGGCCTGCCAAAGGCCGAGCGTCCCGGCTGTACAGCGCTGTGCCTCGGGGGATCGAGAGCGGTGGTGGACCAGGTACCGGAGTGCCCGCTGGAAGGCCTGCTGGAAGGCCTGCGAACGTTGGATGCTTGGTGCGCCGAAGTTTCATCCCCCACGGGCGGCCCCGCTAGCGGGCCATGGTTGTCTGCATCCAGAACGCGACACCGCGAGCGTACGTGACAGTGGTACTGTTACGACAGTTTCACTGTCACATCGGGGAAGGGTCGCTCGTGGCCGATCAGCTCACCATCGCGGAGCTGGCCGCGCGCACCGGGATCAGCGTGCGGACGATCCGGTTCTACGCCGGGATGGGCCTGATCCCGCCACCGGTGGTACGCGGCCGGCTGGGGCTGTACGACGAGCGGCACGCGGCCCGGCTGGAGCTGGTGCGCGACCTGCAAGGGCTGGGTTTCACGCTGGCGGCGATCGAGGGCTACCTGGCCCGGATCCCGCTGGACCACTCTCCCGAGGACCTCGCGCTGCACCGCGCACTGCTCGCGCCGTGGCTGCCCGAGCAGCCCGAGACGGTGAACCGCGCCGAACTCGGCACCAGGGCCGGACGCACCCTCGACGACGACGAACTGGCCCGGCTGGTGACGCTGGGCGTGATCCGCCGCGACGAGGCCGGAACCTGGACGCTAACCAGCCCCGACATGCTGGGCTACGGGCTGAGCCTGCTCGGCACCGAGATGGACTTCGCGGTCCAGCTGGCCTCCAAGCAGATCATCGAGCGGCACGCCAGCGCCCTGGCCACCGAGCTGGTGGCGCTGTTCCACGACACGGTGCTGCGGGAGTACCGCGAGCTCGGGCGCCCGCCCGAGCTGCGCGACCGGCTGATCGCCTTGCTGGAGCGGCTCAAGCCGATCACCGTCGACGGGGTTGTGACCAACTTCCAGCTCGCCATCAACCGCGCGATCCGCGAATCCGTTCCCACCAACGTGACATCCGGGAGCCCGTCATGACACAGGCATTCCTCTACGAGGCCTTAAGGACCCCGCGGGGCAAGGGCAAGCCGACCGGCGCGCTGCACGGCGTCAAGCCCATCTCCCTGATCACCGGATTGATCGACGAGCTGCGCCACCGGCACCCGACGCTGGACCCGGCGCGGATCGACGACATCGTGCTCGGGGTGGTCAGCCCCGTGGGTGACCAGGGCGGCGACCTCCCGCGCGCCGCGGCGCTGGCCGCTGGGCTGCCCGACACCGTCGCCGGGTTGCAGGTCAACCGGTTCTGCGCGTCGGGCCTGGAAGCGGTCAACCTCGGCGCGATGAAAGTCCGCTCCGGCTGGGAGGACCTGGTGCTCACCGGTGGCGTCGAGTCGATGTCCCGGGTACCGATGGGCTCCGACGGCGGCGCGATCGCGATGGACCCGGAGACCGCCTACGCCGCGCGCTTCGTCCCGCAGGGCATCAGCGCCGACCTGATCGCCACCGTCGAGGGCCTCACCCGCGACGACGTCGACTCCTACGCCC
>JBOHHF010000175.1:0-10573 GCA_050700495.1 Pseudonocardiaceae bacterium | reverse complement strand
ATCGCGATGTCTACGAGCAGACGGGCGCGACGCTCGGTGGTGGGAATGACCGCCAGTGGCAGGCCGTGTGCGTGCGCGAGAGCGGTGCCGGCATCGCCGAGCAGGTAGGCGGCTGATACCCGATGGCTGACGATGTTGGCAGTCAATGCCTGCTGCCGACCACGATCGCCGGTTAGCCGTGCTGCGGTCGCCTCGGCTTCGGCGAGCAGGTCGTTCGTACGGTCACGATCACCCGCACGGGCCATTCCAGACCGGGATGCCACCAACTTGATCAGTGCGCGAGTGGACAGGTTGTAGGACTCGGCGAGCATTTGATGCGTCACCGGGCTCGGGTGGTTGCCAGCGGTGGCTTCCGCGGCCGCGATCAGCGCCGGCAGGCGTTCTGCGAGCGCGATGTACTGGCAAGCAGAGAAATCCCGCTGTGCGGCGGTCAGAACCTCGCGCAGGACCGGGGCCGCGACCGGTTCGGCAGAAGTGTCGAGGCCGAGCAGGACACCGCCGAGCCGGCGGGCCAGCAGCACGGCCGGATCGACCTCACCAGCGAGCGCGGTGGCCGACGTCGGCTGGGCCAGGGAAGGTCCGGCCAAACCAGCTGCTAGGAGGAAGCTACGACGTCGCACCCGCTCGTCCTCCTTGCAGGCACCTCGGTGCGCATAGCGAATCGTTCAGGCCCACGATGCCCCAACGGATTCAGCAAGGCCTTGATGGCCTCGGGTATATTCAAGCGGACAATGTTGCACGTAGGTGATCAGCGACTGGCTCGAACAGGTGGGGAAGCATTCCTTCGGCCGTGGCCCAGGGGTACCAGCCGACTTCGGAGTGCTCGTCGGAGTCCCCGACCCTGGCCTCAGTGCCGTTGACCGGATCGGCGGCGATGTACACCATGCGCCGCCCGGTTGTGGGTGAGTTCTTTCCCCGAGCAGGTCCCGGGCGATAACAGCGAGACCGGTCTCTTCGAATGCCTCTCTGACAGCGGTGTCGGCGTAGTTCTCGCCTGCCTCTTGAGCGCCGCTGGGGAAGGTCCACTCGGGCTTGCCATCATGCCGTCGGGCCAGTAGCACGCCCTGGGGGCTGGTGATGATGGCGGCCACGATGGTCGGCTGGTCAGGCATGGGCAGCTCCTAGTGCGTCGAGGATCGGCGGATAGAGATGCTTAACCGGAATGAAGTCGGTGAGGCGTTCGATGGGCGCCCAGGTGACTGCGGTGTTCTCCACCTGGTCACGGTTCTCCGGCTCACCGGCAAGGTGGTCACACAGGTAGTAGGCGCACAGTGCCCGTCATCGGGTGGATACGGGTGCCCAGTGCGCTGCGTACGGCGCAGTGCACGCCGGTTTCGGCAAGGGTCTCGGTGACGGCGACGTGCGCTGGATTGCGGCCAGGCTTGACCACGCCGGTCGGCCATCCCCAGAACACACCTTCGGTGTTGTCACGACGGCACACGAGCAGCGCCTGCTCAGCGCGGACCACAACGGCCAGCGACACGGACAGGAGTTGCACGCTGCTAGCCCCGTCGTGTGCGGCCGGGTCGAGGTGGCTGTAGTCCTCCCCACCGAGCAGCACACCAGCACTGCAACGGTAGAGAAAGGCAAGCTTGTTGAGCGAGTCCCGGCCTGGTTGCCGTTCTCCCGTCTCCCAGTAGCTGATCTGCTTGTGACTCTTCGGCCGCGCAGGGTCGGGCCAGAGCTCGTTCCACCGGTCGGCGACCTGCTGTTGCGTCAGGCCGTGCACGAGGCGGGCGGCGGCAAGCGGGCGGATGCCATGCTGACGGCTCCAGGTGGCGATGATCTGCCCGTAGGTGACCCCGTCTGCATGCAGGCGCGCGGCCTCATCGGCATAGCTGCGAGCGCTGCGCATCGTGACCACCCCCAGATAGTCGGAGAGTAGCTCTTTTCCCCGTTTCGCGGGGTGTACATCGCGGCCAGTTCTGCTCGCCCCGGTGGGTCTGCCTGCGGCGGCAGTGCCCGTAGCTTCTCAAGGCACGGCGCTGGTCGTCTCGTCGTCACCCCCAGCGGTCGAGACGACCCGCGTCACCCATCACCCGAGGGAGGTGTCCTGCCGTGGTCTCACGACCGATGGCCTGCGGATCGGGTCTTGACGCGGAGAAGCGGGGATGCGGTGACTGACGAATTTACCTACCCGGCGGATCACGTGATTTATCGCAGCGGCTCGCCGCGGGTCGCCTCCAGCGGCATCAGCTATGGGCACGGCCTGTGCACCATTCTGTGGATCAAGGTCAAGGACAGCGAATGGGCAGGGGATGCCGAGCCCGGCAATTCACGTCACCAGAGACGAATTGACCGCGATGCTGGACCGTCTCCGGGAGAAACTGTGACAACACACTACCCGGCCGAACAAAAGGGTCGAGGCTGGACGCTATTCGTTAACGGCTCGGCACTGCGGCGCCGAGCGAAGAGAGGAGACCGGATCGTGGCGAACAATATAGCCGCCGGTCGCGCTGGACCGCAACACTGACGACTTTTCGGTAGGAAGGTGCCGCAATGTCCCCAGGAGACTTACTGATCAATTCTGAGAATGTCTCCATTCTGTCCGCCTCCGATCTGGCTATGGTCTTGCTAGTCCGTGCCGATGACTCTCGCCGGACGATGCCGACCGTACGGCTCAGAGAGATCGGTGCCGTAGTTGAGGAACTAGCTGATTTGGGCATTCCCGCCGTCAAGGTGTTCGCCAGCGGTGACGCCCGTGACCGCACCGGATCACGAGGCAAGGCTTGCGACAGCCTGATGGCGCGGGCGATCAAAGAGGTTAAGGCAGCACATCCTTCGATGATCGTGATGACCGAGACGTGCCTGTGCTCATACACCGACTGCGGCGAGTGTCACTTGATAGACCGGACTGGACGCCCGGATCTGCTAGCCACGATCGAGGCCATTGCTGAGCAAGCCGTAGCTCAGGCTGCAGCGGGGGCGGACGTGGTTGGCCCTGCGGCGATGATCAGCAGCAGCGTGAGTCACGTCCGGCAGGCACTTGACGACACCAGTCATCCCGACGTTCAGATCATGCCGCACCTGATTTTCGACTCGCGCCTGTACGACGCTTACCGGCAGACCATGGACGCAACCCCGGCGTCCGGCGAACGCCGTGTCTTCCAGATCGACCCGGCACGACTGGAGACCGCTGAGAGGACGTCGTTGGGGTTCGTGGACGAAGGCGCGGATATGCTGCTTCTGGAACCGGCGCTGTTCTGTGTGGACATGTTGCTCGCCCTCAAGCAGGCGTGCCGCGTGCCGATCGCGCTGTTCTCGGTGTCCGGCGAATACTTGAGGCTCCGCTCAGAAGGCGACGTTCGGCTGCTCGTCGAGCTGTTCACCATGCTCAAGCGCTCCAGGGCGGATCAGATCATCACCTATGCCGCCACCGACGTCGCCCGGAGCCTCCGTTAGACCCTTGCCCGGATCTGCCGCAGGATCACCTCGGCGCCCTGCTCCAGCATCGTGTGGGCCAGTGTCTCCCCAAGCAGCTGGGCGTCAGCGCCGGTCGCGGAGTCAAACACACGCTGTGTCCCATCCAGCGACGTGACTTGCGCCGTCAGCTTCAGCCCGGCTGCCCACGGCATCGCATACGCGCCTACTGGCACTGAGCAGCCGCCGTGCAATTCGGCCAGCAGCACCCGCTCGGCGAGCACAGCGGCGTCCGTGGCAGGGTCGCCGTAGAAATTCAGCATTTCCAACAGCTCGGTGTCAGCAGCACGCAGCTGAATGCCCATGGCCCCCTGCCCCGGAGACGGAGGGAAATCATCAAGCGGGAGCAGCTCGGTGATGCCGTCCTCCAACCCGAGACGCCGGAGGCCGGCCGCTGCCAAGACGACGGCGTCAAGTCCGGTCTTCAACTTCGCGAGCCTCGGCGGCACGTTTCCCCGAATGGGAACGATATTGAGGTCCGGGCGCAACGCCTTTAACTGTGCGACCCGCCTCGGCGACCCGGTTCCCACCCGAGCACCACGCCGGAGCCCGGCAAGTGTCGAACCGCACAGCGCGTCATGAATGTCTTCCCGCGGCGGCGTCACCGCAAGGACCAGGCCCCCAGGCATCGCGGTCGGCAGGTCCTTCAGGCTGTGCACCGCAACGTCGATCCGCCCCTCCAGCAGCTCCTGCTCCAGCTGGTTGGAGAACGCACCGCTCCCGCCGCTGACCTCGCTGAGCGTGCTCTTGCGATTCCGGTCTCCGTCCGTCATCACGACTCGGTTCTTGAACTTCACTACCGGACACGGGCCGCCCAAACGGGCCAGATACTCAGCCGCCATCGCTTGCGCGAGATGGCTGCCACGTGCTCCCACGACCACGGTTTCCACGCTCGAAGGTTACTTGGTTGTGGCGCGTGTCCCTGCTCGCCGAGCGAACCATCGGCCAGGGTGCCACGGCCGGTGATGCCGCCACTCGCATCTCCCCAGGTGGCTACCGGGCCGTTACGATGCGCCTCGTCCGGGTGATTTGTGGCGCATCGGGGTGTTCGCGTCTTAGCTGAGGGTGAGAGTGCGGATGGCTACCGAGGAGTTCTGCCCCTACCGGCTGGAAACACTGATCGGCCGTGGCGGCATGGGCGAGGTTTACCGCGCCTTCGATACCGTGACCGATCGGGTAGTGGCGCTCAAGCGATTGCACCCACATCTGGCCGCTGACACCGAGTTCCAGGCCCGGTTCCGGCGCGAGTCCAAGCTGGCCGCCCGGCTGCGCGAACCCCACGTCATCCCGATCCACTCCTTCGGCGAGATCGACGGCCGGTTGTACATCGACATGCGCCTGATCGACGGCTCCGACCTAGCCTCCTTGCTCACCGAGCACGGTGCACTGCCCCCGGCACGGGCGGTGACCATCGTGGCCCAGGTCGCCGGTGCATTGGACGCCGCGCACGCCGAGGACCTGGTGCACCGCGACGTCAAACCCTCCAACGTGCTGCTGGCCACCACCCGCGAGGACGACTACGCCTACCTGGTCGACTTCGGCATCGCCCACGCGACCGCCGCCACCAAGCTGACCCCCACCAGCATCACCCTCGGCACTCTCGACTACATGGCCCCCGAGCGGTTCCTGCACGGAAGCGGCGACCACCGCGTCGATGTCTACTCCCTGGCCTGCCTACTCCACGAATCCCTGACCGGGCACCGTCCGTTCCCCGGCGACGGGCTGCCCAGCCAGATGTACGCACACCTCAACCTGCCCCCACCCCGCCCCGCGGATCGGCGACCCGGCATCCCGGTGGGTCTGGACCAGGTCGTGGCCCGCGGGATGGCCAAAGATCCAGACCAGCGCTACCCCAGTGCCGGTGCCCTCGCCGACGCCGCCCACACCGCCCTGGCCGGCACCCTCCGCAACACCGGCCCGGCCCCGGCAACTCATCGGGCGCAGCAGGTCACCCCCACTGCACGAATCACCCCGCCAACCGCAGCCATCACCAGGGCTGCCCCCCACGATCCGCATCTCGTCCCGGCGGCCACTGTCCACCGACCGGTCAACGTGCCCCGGCCGGCCCGCCGAGTCCGAGTCCCGCGCATCGCGCTGACGCTCCTGCTCGTGCTGGGCCTGTTCTGGAGTGCATCCGTGGTCTGGCGGGCGCTCGATGGCGGCAGTGGCAGCCCATTCAGTTCGCTGACCGACCGGCTTGCCCAGCCGGTGAAAGTGACGTACGAGAATGCCACGCTCAGCATCACCCATGTCAAGGTCGGCGACGGCCGAGTCGTCCTCACGGTCACCGCCGACAACAGCGGCAGCGACCAGCAACTGGTGATCCGCGACTGCTGCACCCTCCTGGAGCAGCCAATCGGTCGGCTGCGCAAGCGCGATCCGTTCAACTCCGGAAATTTTCCGGACAACTTTCTCCCGATCCCACCAAGGAATCAGATCACTGGCGAAGTCATCTTCACCGACGGCGGTCTCGACGCGGCAACCACTTCGCTGGTAGTCACACTCGCCGGCACGGTCAATCTCAACGTGCAATTGACCACAGGGGGCTGAGCAAGGCTGGATCTGGGCAAGCCGGGGGTGCACTGGGATCGGGGTGGTGGGGTCGGCGTCGGGTACCCGGACGTCCCACCACGTGCCGGGATCCGGGAACCTCGGCGTCGGAGTGGGAGATCACGCCAGCGCCTTGGCGATCGCGGGCACCGTCCGGTCCAGGCCGTAAGGAATGGACAGCGCTGAGGGGAAGCCCACCGCCAACGCCACCGGGATGTCCAACGGGAGGTAGTTGCCGTTCTTGACCGCGTTCAACTGCTTGAAGACTTGGTTTGACTCGATGAGAGTCCGGTCATCGTCGGTTGTATACGTAACGAACATGATGTCCGCGTTCAGCACGCCGAGGCTCTCCAAGCTCACGTTGGCTCGCCCCGGATTACCGGATTGCGGCAGCGCCGCCACCTCGGGCGAGATCCTCAGGCCCAGCTGTTCGAGGAACGTCACTGCCGCGTCTCCCTCGAGCACCGTCTCCAGCAGCCCGCCGGCCACCGCGCTGACGCTGAAGGTCTTGCCTGCGAAAGCCGGGTGGTCCTGTGCTGCCTGCTTGATCTTGTCCTCAGTGTCGGCGATGATCTTCTGGGCTTGTTCGTCACGTCCCAGCGCCTTGCCGATGTGGGTGGTTCTCTGTTGCCAGGTGTCGCTGTCCACACTGTCGACATAGGACAAAGTGGGAGCGATCTCGGCGAGGCGGGCGTAGTTATCGGTCAGCTCATAGCTGTCGGTGGCCAGGATCAGGTCTGGGCGCAGGCCAGCGATCTTCTCGAAGGGGAGCCCGTTGCCGGTGTTCAGCAATTCCGGCTTGGGGCCGGTCAGTTCCGCCTCCACCCACGGTGCGATGAGGCTCGGGAACAAGGCATTCTCGACCATGGCGACCGGCGTGACGCCGAGGGCTAACGCGGTGTCGGTGTCGCGTTGGAAGCCCACGGCGATCACTCGCCGGGGCTCCGCCGGGATGGTCGCCGTGCCTTCCTTGCCCTGAAGGGTGACCGGGAAGCCGGTGGAGCCGGCGGCAGGCGGGGTCTCAGTGGTCGAGCCGTTACCGCCACAGGCGGCCAAGCCCAGAGCGGCTGAGCCGGCCAGGAACAACCGCCGGCTCAGCGGCGTCCCGAGCTGGCCGCGAGCCCCCCGGCTGACCAGATCATCCACGGTGTCATCGATACAAATACAAGTCGTCACGGTTGGACTCCACACGGCGAGCGGACCAAGGCTGAGCGCAGCATGCTGAGGCTTACCTAACCACTCTTTCGTGTCAAGCTTTGGTGACTCGATCGTGATAACTAGCTAGATGAGTAACCCGTGCTGCCCTTCGACTATGACTCGGTGTCGCCGCGGGGGCCGGTCTGGCCCTACTCCTGGCGATCAGCCGGTGTAGAGCGTGCGCACGACGTCCTCTATGGATGGTTCGACCACCTGCAGGTCGCGCACCGGGACTCGGGCGACCACGGCGGCGATCAGCTGCGCGGCGCTGGTCTGCTCGGCTGAGAAGGCCAGCTGCTGGCGCAGCCCGTTTGCCTCGACCGTGACGTCAAGGACGCCAGGCAGCCCGTTGAGCGCTGGTTGCGGCGCCTCCAGGTCCACCACCAGCCGCCGCGCCCCGCCGAACCGGCGGCGCAGCTCGTCCAGCGAGCCATCAACCAGCACCCGGCCGTGGTCGATCACCACCAGCCGCCGGCACAGGCGCTCGACATCCGGCAGGTCGTGCGTGGTGAGCAGCAGGGTGACCCCCTCGACAGCGTTGGCGCGGGCCAGGAACACCCGCAGCCGCTCCTTGCTGATCAGGTCCAGGCCCACCGTCGGCTCGTCCAGCACCAGCAGCTCCGGGGAGTGCAGCAGCGCCGCGGTGACCTCGCCGCGCATCCGCTGACCCAGCGACAGCTGCCGCACCGGGGTCGCCAGGAACGGCGCCAGCTCCAGCAGCTCGACACACTCGTCGAGACGCCGGGCATGGTCGGCAGGCGATACCCGGTGGATCGTGCGCAGCAGCGCGAAGCTCTCCGCCAGCGGCAGGTCCCACCACAGCTGGCTGCGCTGCCCGAACACCACACCGATCCGCCGGGCCAGCGCACGCCGTTGCCGGACGGGATCCAGCCCGCACACCCGGACCCGGCCCCCGGTGGGCACCAGGATCCCGGTCAGCATCTTGATCATTGTCGACTTGCCGGCCCCGTTGGGTCCGAGCAGGCCGACCGCCTCGCCGGGCGCGACGGTCAGCGTCACTCCGTCCACCGCGGCCAGCCGGACCCCGCGGCTGCGCCGGAATTCCCGGCGCAGCCGGTCGAGCTGGATCAGCGCATTCATGACCCAGTCCCGACGTAGTGGCGCAGGCCCGCCCGCCAGGCCAGCGCGGCGACGCCAGCCGCGAGGACCGCCACCAGCGGCGCGCTGTACTGCAACACCGGGGGCAGCCCGAGGGGGTCCGGCTTGCCGAGGATCGCCAGCGCCGGGTAGTAGGCGACGAACGCGCCGGGCACCACGAACGCCATCAGCCGCAGCAGCCACCCGGAGAAGATCGACACCGGGTAGGAGGTGAACAGCCCGGAGCCATATGTCACCGCGTTGGGCAGCTCCTGGCCTTCCACCAGCCAGAATGTAGTGGCACTCGCCGCAACCCAGACCGCGCCGAACAGCACCAGCCCGGTCAGCGGCGTGATCAGCAGCACGGCCACCCGCAGTGGCGTCCAGGAGATGTCCGAGGTGGCCAGCACGTAGCCGAGTACGGCGAACGCGGTGCCGATCGCGCCGAGCCGACGCAGCGCGAAGTCGGAAGCGCAGATTTGGGCCATGGCGGACAGGGGGCGCAGCAGCAGAGCGTCCAGCGTCCCGGTTCGGACCAGTCGACCGAGCTGGTCCAGCGGGCCGACCAGCATGTCGGCCAACCCGAAGGAGATCCCGGCCAGACTGAAGATCAACAGCGTCTCCTGTCGGGTGAACCCGCCCATCTCACCGACCTGGGAGAACAGCACCAGGATGACCACCATGTTCTGGAGCTGCAGCAGCGCCTGCCCGGTGCACTGCAACGCGAACGAGGTCGGGTAGGCTAGCTGGCTGCGCACCGACGCGGCCAGCAGGCTGCGGTAGACCGCGAGGCGCTCATCCACCCTGGATCACCAGCGTCTGTACCGCCCTGGCCAGCACCAGACGGCCAGCCGTGAGCAGCGCAACCACCCAGGCCAGCTGGTGGGTCAGCAGGGGCAGCGCCGCACCCCGGCCGATGGCGATGTCGATCGGCGCCTGAATGATCGCCGGAAACGGCGTGGCCCAGATCGCCACCCTGGCCCAGCCAGGGAAGAACGCGATCGGGACCGCCAGCCCGGCTAGCACGGTGCTGATCGCGCCGTGCAGGGCGAGCAGGCCACGCCAGTCCAGCAGCCAGAACGCCACCAGGTTCAGCAGGAACCGGATCGCGAAGCTGACCAGGATGGCGAGCAGCACGCTGAGACCGAACGCCGTCCAGTGCAACGCCGAGCCGGGCAGCGTCAGGTCGAAGAAGGCCGACCCGATCAGCAGCGGAATGGTGAACCGGGTCAGCAGGGCGAAGCTTGCCCGGCCCAGATCCTCGGCCAGTAACGCGGCCTGCAGGTCCAGTGGGCGGAGCAGGTCAATGGCGACGTCGCCGCTGCGCACCCGCTCCCCGAAGTCGGTGTTGCCCCAGATCAGAACCACCGCGATCAGTCCCTGGCCGATCCACACGAAGGTGACAGTGCGGGATGGGTCGTAGCCGGCGACCTGGGCGCTGCCGGCGAACACGGTGAGCAGCACCGCGCACCGCACGAAGCCGAAGACCACGTTGGTAGCCAGCCCTGCGACCACCGCCTGCCGGTAGGTCGAGTACCGCCGGAAACCGGCGCGGATCAGCCGCAGGTAGCAGGGGAGCACGCCAGACTACGTTAGCCGGATGGCACTGGTCGTACGCTTGTCCCGTTGCGACGTGAAGCGAGAGGGGTGTCCGGTTTAAGTGGGCAAGATCAAGGTGGTGGGGACCGTCGTCGAGCTCGACGGCGACGAGATGACCCGGATCATCTGGCAGTTCATCAAGAGCTGGCTGATCCACCCCTATCTCGACCTCACTGTCGACTACTACGACCTCGGCATCGAGCACCGGGACGCCACCGACGACCAGGTCACCGTCGACGCTGCGCACGCGATCGCCAAGCACGGTGTGGGAGTCAAATGCGCCACCATCACTCCCGACGAGGCGCGGGTCGAGGAGTTCGGCCTGAAGAAGATGTGGCGCTCGCCCAACGGCACGATCCGCAACATCCTCGGCGGTGTGATCTTCCGGGAGCCGATCGTGTGCTCCAACGTGCCCCGACTGGTGCCCAACTGGACCAAGCCGATCGTCATCGGCCGCCACGCGCACGGCGACCAGTACAAGGCCACCGACTTCAAGGTCCCCGGGCCGGGCACCGTGACGATCACTTATACGCCCGACAATGGTGATCAGCCGCTGGAGTTCGAGGTCGCGAAATTCCCCGAGGCGGGCGGGGTCGTGCTCGGAATGTACAACTACCGCAAGTCAATCGAGGACTTCGCCCGCGCGTCGCTGCGTTATGGGTTGGCCCGCAGATACCCGGTGTACATGTCGACCAAGAACACGATTCTC
>JBOHHF010000174.1:0-13095 GCA_050700495.1 Pseudonocardiaceae bacterium | reverse complement strand
CCGTCGCCGACGAACTCAACAACCGCCCACGACAGACACTCAACTGGAAGAAACCCACCGAAGTCCTCAACAAATTCCTTGTCGAGACTGGTTGAAGCTGGTGGTGCGTTCACTGCTTGACACCAAGTACCAAAATCGGCCAGGTCAGATCGGTCTGTATCAGTTCGATGCCAGGTGCAAAAGATCCCAGTTCGATCAGGACACGATCGCGATCCCGAGCGAGCACCGGGCGTTCGACCACGCTTTCGTCTTCTGCTGTTAAGGTCGTACACTCCCGGATATGCGCGCGATTGGGCAGTCCGACGGGGTATCGGTCAAGGCGTACGCGGGCACGACCGGTGTGCTCCTCGCCTTCGACGTGCAGCCCGACCGGCGGGCGGGGCTGCTCGGCTTCGCGATCGAGCGCCAGGGCGGCAACCGGCCGCACAAGTGGCTGTCGGGGGCGCTGAGCTTCCCCGGCGTCACGCGCAAGGCAGGCGAGTTTGCAGCGAGCGATAAGGCGCCGATCCAGAAGTTCCGCTGGTCGGACTACGCTGTCTTCCCGGATACGACCTACACCTACACCGTCCACCCGATCTATGGAGATCCCGCCACGCCGAGTCTCGAGCCGGGTCCGTCGATCACCGTCATGACCTCGAGCGTCACGCGCGGGGACCACCGCGTTGTCTTCAACCGCGCCGCCGCGGCGAGCCAGGCGTTCTCGCGCCAGTTCCCGGAGGTCGAACAGGAGCTCGCGACGGCCAAGCGCGAAAAGCGTCCCGCAGTCATGCCGGCGCGCGCGCTTGCCTGGCTGAGCCGCGGAGCGCTTGAGCAGATCACGGGCTTCTGCGCCCGCGCGCTTGATCCGACCTGGGCGCTGGACATCGCGATCTACGAGTACGAGCTGCAGGAGATCCGCGACGCGATCGACGCCGCCCGCGACCGCGGCGCGGACGTGCGGATCGTCTACCACGCCAAGCCCGGCGACAAGCAGACCGAGATCAACACCGAACACGTCGCGGACTGGCCCGACAGCCACAAGAAGGCCCGCGTCACGAGCCGCATCTGCCACGACAAGTTCATCGTGCTCAGCCGCGTCCACAACGAGCGGCGCACGCCGGCGGCGGTGCTGTGCGGCTCGACGAACTTCACCCACAACGGCGTCTACCGGCAGGCGAACGTCGTCCACACGGCCGACCGCCCGGAGCTCGCGGGCAAGTACCTGGAGCTGTTCGAGATCGTGTTCGGCGGAGCGACTCCAGCCGACACCAAGAAGTGGATCAACGCCAACAACCCGCTGTCGCCGGACGCGCCGATCGTGGCGGGCTTCTCCCCGCGCGGCGGCGAGGTCGACCTCGACCTGTTCGCGGCCGAGATCCGAGGCGCTGCGCGAGACGTGCTGTTCTGCACTGCCTTCGATCTCAACAAGCGAATCCTCGACGCGCTGATCGGCCAGCCCAACGACGCGATCCTGCGCTTCGGACTGCAGAACTCGACCGACACGATTACGGGCATCCACCGCGACCGCACCGCGGACTTCGTCGCCACCGCGATGCTCAACGAGGGCCTCGAAGGCTTCCTCAAGGAGACGACCGCGGGCCAGAAGGGCAACATCCTGATCCACACCAAGCTGGTCGTGATCGATTTCACGTCCGACGCGCCGACGGTCTTGAGCGGATCGCACAACCTCTCCGCCAGCGCGTCAGGCGGCAACGACGAGAACTATCTGATCATCCGTGGCGCCGTCGACGTGGCGGACTGTTACGGCGTCGAGCTGATGCGCCTCTATGACCACTACCGTTTCCGCTGGCACCAGAGCTCGCGATCGAAGCCTCAGGACGGTCCGCCGCCCGCGCCCGATCCCGACGGCTGGCCGGCCGGATCGTTGTGCCCCGACGACCGCTGGACGCAGCCCTACTTCACGGACGGCACGCTGGAGGCCGCAGACCGCATGCGCTTCGGGATACCCGCGGATGTCTCATGAAACGCTCATTTTGAATCGAGGGCTACGCCTAGCGTCTGAGCTGTATCCGGAGACCCATAACGTTGCAACGGAATGATAAATCGATCCTCGACGGAGGGTGTGTGTTCTGTGCCTGCACATCCGGTTACGCCGAAGCAGGAGATTGCGATCTCCTTGTTGTTGATGTCGATGCGCAAGAACTGCTTGAAGAACGGTGGTTCATCGAAGTCGAATGCTTCGGACCCCATCCGATGGAAGAACCGTCCCGCCGGGACGCGTTGTATCGCTGCGGTCTTGATCCATTCGGAGAGTGAGAGTCGTCTGGCGACGGATCGATTGGACTGGGACGTGGTGACGCCCCGTTGTTCGTAGTACCTGCCCGCTGCCTGCGCATCGACGGCGATCGTTCCGCCACCCCCGAACAGTTTTTTGTCGATAACCTGCGAGAACCGGGCCAGTGAGTCACGGCGCAGCGGGTAGCAGCGAAACGTCGACTCATTGACCCCGTTGACGTTCACCGGCGGAATACGGTGGGTGGCATGCAGGTATGCCCCACCCCCGCCGCTGACGACGTACTCGATCGTCCGGCCGCCCGCGACGGCGACGGGGTAGCGCTGGTAGTTGTGAACGTCGCCACCAATCGCCATCACGTAGTTTGCCCGCGGGTCGGTGATGACGTCGTCGATAGTCTCCGTCGTCCCCAGGACACGTCCCGGATGATGCTCGTTGTCGACGTAGATCGGTTTGCCGGTGAGCAGGATCTTGGGGAGTCCGGCAGTGTCCAGGGAAACCCGCTTCAACCAATGGTACTGATCCTCATCCATCTCGCCGGTGATTCCGATATCGATCCCGACGAACCGTACCGGGCCTGCGTCGATCGCGAAGTACGGTGCCGGCTGGAGCGGGTTGGGCGGCGGAAGTTCTTTGCCAACGATGCCATTGGCGCCCGGCGTGGTCTGCGCGGCCGACCGCGGCGCTCGGCGCCACAGCAGCCACGCCAGCAGAGCTGCCGGTCCACAACCGAAATACGGTCGGTACCCAGCATCGTCTAGCCTGCAGAAGTAATGCATGAAGCCGTGCAGGCCGTCGTACCAGTCATGATTTCCCGGTACTGCATAGACGGGTAGCGTGAGGTTGCGGTAGGGGTGGTGGAACGTGCGACCGTAGTCGTTGAGGTCGCCGGTGGGATAAACCACGTCGCTGCAGATGACCGCGAAGTCCGCGTCCTTCGACATCTCGACCAACGGACCAGCGACCGCGTACTGTGAATTGTCGCCTTCCCCGGGGTCGCCGATGACGAGCACCGAAACGGTGTCGCCAGCCGAGCGGGACATGACGAAGTCCGAGTGTGCGCCTGCTTGTTCGGTGCGCCGCCGGGCGAGCTCGACCCATCGGGCGCGAGCCGCAGCCGTGGGATCGGCGATCACCTTCGCGATGATGTCGTTGCGCGAGCGCCACAGTGTCGACGGTCGCAGCCAGGACAGCGATTTCGTCCCCGCGGGCACGTCATCCTTCCAGGTGCCCGGCCCGGTGCAGCCGCGCCAACCAGCACCTTCTTCGCTGTGGCGGGAAGACTGGCTCAGGTCGGTGAGTGGATTGGTAGAGCCAGCCACGATCGGCTCCTTCACCGAGTCACCTCCAGGTGTTCGAGGATGAGGGGGTACACGTCGCGAGCAGCGTGCTTGCCAAACATGCAGTCGATATGACCGTAAGGCACACCTGCCTGCCGGAGCGGGCCAGGCGGGAGGCGGCGATCGTTCCGCCGTAACCGGAGCCGACCACGACCACCTCGTCATGGTCTTTCAGCTCCTCAACCGGTGACGAGAGACGGGCAATCATGAGCCTCCGCTTCCCGCCTGACCACCGGCTTGCCTACGCCGGCTAGGACGCTGCGACGGATGTATTGGCCGCGGGAGCCGGGGATGTCGGGGCCGGGGATGGGGTATGGGGCAGCAGGTTGGGCGTATTGGGCTCACCCACCGGTGCCGACGCCATCGACGTCAGTACCGAGAAGACCGCGGCCATACCCGCGGTCGACAGCGCCATAGTCCACGGAGCGGTGAGTAGCCCGACGCTGGTGGCGCTCAAGATCGCCACCAGGCTCTGTGCGAACGTCTTGACGGCTCGCTCGCCCGTCAACTGCCAGAAGCGGCACTTGAACATCACGACTTCCCTTCTGGGAGCGAAGTGTCGATGTGAGTAAGAGCACCCTCGAGGCCTTCCTGATACGGGCCCTGGACAGACCAGCGCTCCGGGCTCCGGTCTCCTCGTATCTGAGGGCTCCGGTGGGTCGTAGCCAGGCGGCCTGGTTGGCCGGGTAGCCGCCGGTGATGAGGACGGATGCGGCACCCCAGCGGGCCGCCGCGGCCGCGAACGGCGAGCGGGATATCCTCACTCGCCGTCACTCCCCGTGGCGCGGACGGTGACAGATCTGGAGTCGGGACCGAACGAGAGGAATGCCCGCATGCACCACCGCATCGTCGCTGGCCCCCGCCGCGCAATCGTCACCGTCGTCACTGGCGCCGCGGTCGCGTTGGTGGCTGTGCTGCTGCCCGGCGCCGGCACCGCCTCGGCCGCCGCGCCGGCCTGGGCACCTGCCGCGCAGGCCGCCGTGCACCCGGGGGTGATGACCGACACCGAGGGTGGCCAGTGCACCGCCAACTTCGTCTTCTTCAACGCAACCGACGTCTTCCTCGGACAAGCCGCGCACTGCGCAGGTACCGGAGCCGCCACCGAGACCAGCGGCTGCACCTCGGGTAGCAAGCCGCTGGGCACGCCGGTCGCCATCGAAGGGGCCAGCAAGCCGGGCACGCTGGTCTACAGCTCGTGGATCACCATGTCCGAGCGCAAGGAGCAGGACACCAACGCCTGCGCGTTCAACGACCTGGCCCTGGTCAAGATCGACCCAGCCGATCTGGACAAGGTCAACCCGAGCGTGCCGTTCTTCGGCGGGCCGACTGGCATCAGCACCGATTCTCTCTCGTTCGGCGACCGGGTGTTGACCTACGGCAACTCGCCGTTGCGGCGCGGGATCACCGAGCTGTCCCCGAAGACGGGGATCAGCGCCGGCGACGAAGGCGATGGCTGGTCGCACAATTGCTACACCGTCTCGCCCGGCATTCCTGGTGACTCGGGCAGCGCCTTCTTGTCCAACGACGGCAAGGCACTAGGTGTGCTCAGTACCCTGAAGGTGGCACCGCTGGCCGGCAGCAACGGCGTCGGCGACCTGTCCCGAGAACTGACTTACCTCAACACCCACGGTGGACTGGGCACCGTTTCGCTGGCGCTGGGCACCGAGCCCTTCAACTCAAGGCTGTAGCCGCAACAGACCTGCGCAGCCGCGATACCCCACTGGGCATCGCGGCTGCGCACGGCGCCGGTGCCATCGCGGTCGGCGTCGCCAGCGGCAGCTGCACCCCCCAGCAGCTCCGTGACGCCAGCGCGGACCAACGTCCTGTCGGCGCGCACCGACGACCTCCCGCTGCGGTGATGCGTAGTGCGCTATGACGATGCTGGGCAGACCAGGTCTGCCAATGCGCCGGCTCCGGCGGTGACCACTGCGGGGACCGTCGAGTATGACTTCGCCGACGCGGAGGCCAGCACTACCACCACGTAGCGCAGCCCCGTCCCCACCAGGCCGGTGCTGTTCATCACCGCCTGGGAGCCGCTGGTGCCCCAGCCTTGCTTGACCGCCCAGGTGGTGCGCGGCATCCCCTCCGGAATGCCGAAGTACTGATCGAAGCCGTCCTCGGCACGCTGCGGGGCGTTGGACAGGGCAGCGAGCACGAGGTCCCGATCGGAGCTGGGCAGTCGGTCGGTGATGTAGCGATACACCGTCACGATGTCCTGCGGTGTGATCAGCGTGTCGCCCCACCTGCTGGGATTCTCGGGGGGCTGGGTACCGGTGAGCCCAAGGAGGCCGACCATCCTGGTCACGATGGCTGGGCCGCCTCCGGCAGCCCATAGGTTGCTGGCGATCCCGTCATCGCTGTCGGCCAGCATCTGGTGCAGGTCCTGCTGCGTGGCAACGTCCGGGTTCTCCCTGTTATCACCGGTCAGCGCGTCCAGCGCGATCAGCAGCTTGACCACCGACATGGAGGCAAAGCGCTGGCCGGCGTTGTGACTGGTGAGCACCATGTCGTTGCGCCGGTCGAAGACCGCGAAGCCGACCTGTGCGTTCGGCAGCACCGCATGCATCGCCTGTGTCACCTTCGCCGCCGCGTCGGCCTGATCAGGCGGGGTGGGAACCGGGCAGTCGGCCGTGATCGTCGGTGGGGCGGGCCAAGCCGCAATCGATCGGTAGGCTTCCGATGCGACCGCCGTGCGGGTCTGCACAGCAGGCTCGTCGAACGGAAAGTCGAATCTGTTGACGCCTGTAACGCAGAGTAGCATCATCGCCACCATTACGGGCAGACGCTTCATGCTCCTTTAATCGCGGTATCAGGCCTACTTCAAACGCTGTGCACGAACTTCTCGGGAAATCCTCAGATAACTCCAGATTTTTCTCCATTGGTGTCGCAGAGCGTAAAGAACTGCATACCAAACGGTGCCCATCTGGCGTGTACCATGTGACTGATGACTGAGTTTGACACCCAGTCATCAGTCAGTGAGCGGGGTAGCGGGTTGGAACGCGGCGAGGTCCGGTCCGAGCAGGCTCTTCGGGCCGACCGCATCCTGGAGGCGGCCGGTGAGCTGCTGCTGCGCTTCGGCTACAAGCGAGTCACCATCGAGGACATAGCGACCCGGGCGCAGGTCGGCAAGGGGACGGTCTACCTGCACTGGAAGACCAAGCACGACCTGTTCGCCGTCCTGCTGCTGCGCGAGGTCGCCGAGGTGACGCGGGAACTGCTCGCGGGCATGTGGGCCGATCCAGCCGAGGTGTTGCTGCATCGGGTGACGCGGGCGAGCTTCTTGGCGATCATGCGACGGCCGCTTGCCAGGGCGCTGTACACCCGCGATCTCGACACCCTGGGCAAGCTCGCGGCTAGCGACGCCGGCGGCTTGGCAGCCTGGCGACGGGTCTCTGACGCGTTGTTCGACGACTACGTCGACTTGCTGCGGGCACACGGACTGCTCCGCAACGACATCGACCGCAGGACTCAGATGTACGTGCTGAGCGCGGTCGGCACCGGCTGCTACGTCACCGAACAGTTCCTGCCCGAACATCTGCGGGAGATGTCCCTTCAGCACAAGGCAGCGGCGCTGGCCGAGGTAATCCGGCTGGCCTTGGAGCCACCGGGCGAACCCGATCCCGGCACGCTGCGCGCGGTTGCTCCCCGGGCAATCGACCTCTTCGACCGGATGCGCGCGGAAGGTGAGCCCGACGCAGCCACTCCCGCATCGGAACTACAGGAGCAACCATGACCGCTGGGCCCGCACACCATCCCGCCGACCATCGAGGACGGTGGCCGTACCCTGCTGCCCTGGCTGCGCGAGATGCGCGATGAGCACCCGGTGTGGCGCGATGCTTACGGCATCTGGCACGTCTTCCGCTACACCGACGCGGCGCGGGCGATCTCCGACCCGCAGGTGTTCTCCTCCGACGTGGGCCGCGTGCTCCCGGTCGGGCAGAAGTTCACCCGGAACTCGCCCGAAAGATCGACGACGCCACCGCGGACATGCTGGCCTACCTGGGCCAGCACTGCGCCGACCGGCGTGCCCACCCGCGCCACGACCTGATCAGCCGGCTGGCCGCCGTGGAAGCCGACGGTGAGCGGCTGTCCGACGAGGAGGTGGTGAACTTCTCCGTCGTGTTGCTGATCGCCGGCCACATCACCACGACAGCGCTACTCGGCAACACGGTGTTGTGCGTGGATGAGCACCCCGACGTGTGGGCCGAGCTACACGCGGACCGCTCGCTGGTGGAGGCCGCCATCGAGGAGGTGCTGCGGTACCGACCCTCGTTCACCCAGGTCGGCCGGGTGACCATGGTCGAGACCGAGCTGGCCGGACAGGTCATCCCAACGGATGCGATCGTCACACCCTGGCTGCTGTCCGCCAACCGGGACGAACGCGAGTTCCCCGACCCGGACCGGTTCGACATCCATCGCAGCGGCAGCCACCACCTGGCTTTCGGCTACGGCATCCACTTCTGCATCGGTCAGTTGCTGGCCCGGGTGGAGGCCAGGGTTGCGATCAACGTGCTGCTTGACCGGTACGCCGAAGTCCGCCTGGCTCCCGAAGTGCCGATGGAGTTCTACGGCCGGGTCATCTTCGCAGCCCGCAACATCCCGGTTGCCGTGCAGCCCGCCTGACACGTCAGCGGTAGTCGCCCATCGCCTGCGCCTCTTCGAGTCGTGAATGCTCACGCGTGTTGTCAGGGACTAGCACAGCGAGCGCACCCGCAGGTCGGGTATCGCGCTGGCGAGCGCGTCGAAGTCGCGGTCGCGGTGCACCAGCGTGGCACCGGTCCGGGCGGCGACCGTGGCGATCAGGCAGTCGATCAGCTTCCGGACCGTCAGGCCGCGGCGGCAAGCCGCGCGGTAGATCAGCGCGGCGTCTCGGTAGTCGAGCGTCGCGTCGACGGGAAGCAGCCGCAGCCCGCCAGTCAGCGTCTCGAGCTGCTGTGCGGCGCGGTCGTCGGCGGCGCCGGCGAGTAGCTCCATCATGACCGGCTCGGTGGTGACCACACTGGCCGGGTGCTCGTGGAGTAGCCGCCGGACCTCCAGGTTCGCTGGCGAGCCGGTGGCTCGGAGGTACTCGACCCAGACCGAGGTATCGATCAGTTCCACTACAGCTCCGGGACGCCCGAGCGGCGCATCTCATCCAGGTCACCTGCCCAGCCGATGCCCTCCAGGCTCGCCAGGAACTCCGGGGACAGCCGCGGGCCGACCAGCCGGCGTAGCGCCAGATCGACGGCGTCCTTCTTGGTCTTGAGCCCGTACCGGCGCATCGCCTCGCCGATCAGCTCATCATTGATGTCGATGTTGGTGCGGCTCATACACCTACGATACACCTCGGAGTGGTCGGCCCGTCAGCGGTAGTCGGGGTTCTCGAAGTCGAACCGGCAGCCGGCGTCCCATTCCGAGCGCTGGTTGCCGTGTGCGGGGATGCCGCCGGCGTCTTTGAGCATCCGAGCCAGGTGCATCAGGTTCCAGGTCATGAAGGTGGTGTTCTGGTTGGTGAACTCGTTGTCCGGTCCACCCGACCCGGGGTCCAGATAGGACGGACCCGGTCCGACTTCGCCGATCCAGCCTGCGTCGGCCTGCGGCGGGATGGTGTAGCCCAGGTGTTGCAAGCTGTAGAGCACGTTCATCGCGCAGTGCTTGACGCCGTCCTCGTTGCCGGTGATCAGGCAGCCGCCCACCCGGCCGTAGTAGGCGTACTGGCCGGCGTCGTTGAGTAGATGTGAGCACGCATAAAGCCGTTCGATGATCTGTTTGGTCACGGAGCTGTTGTCGCCCAGCCAGATCGGCCCGGCGATCACCAGGATGTCGGCAGCCAGGACCTTCTTATAGATCGTCGGCCAGGCGTCGCTGGACCAGCCGTGCTCGGTCATGTCGGGCCACACCCCGATGGCGATGTCGTGGTCGATCGCTCGCAACACCTCGACCTGCACGTCATGCTTTTCCATGATGCGGGTACTCACCTCGATCAGCCCCGCGGTGTTGCTGGGTGCGGGCGAGCGCTTCAAGGTGCAGTTGATGAACAACGCCTTCAGATCGTCATAGCGTGGCTCGGTCATGGCGTTCTCCTCGGGGTCGAACGGGGCTACAGGAGTTTGGACCTGACCCCTCACCCAGCGGACCGCCCTGGTCCGGCAGCGGTTCTCCAGCGCGCCCGAGGCCCCGCCGCACCGGCACAGTGCCGCCCAGTTCGGCAACGATTCGGTGTGACGGCCACTGTTGACGGAAAGCACCGCTACTGGCTCGACAGCCCGGACGGTCAACACCTTAGACGTGCCGTGACTCTAGCGCTGGCCTGCCGCGGTACCTGGGTGACACACTCCTCGCTCGTGGGCTTCGCGCAGATCGACGGATTCTGGAGGGCTGCGATGCTCGGTAAAAGCCGGAAGGCACGGGGCGAGTTCCGCCACACTGTCAGCGCGCTCGCCGAGGCGGCGTTCGTTGGTAATGCGGTAGCGGCGGAGTTGGCCATCGCCCGGCTCGGTGAGCTGTTGCCCGCAATCCGGCGCCACCATCCGGTGCTCGATGAGGCGGTGCCGCTGGTCGGGTATGCCGCCGGGCAGCTGCTGGCCGAGCGGGAGACGGCGCTGCGCGCCGCGCTGGCGGTGTTCCGGTCCCTCCTGGCGGCCACCCCGTTCGTGGCGGAACTGCGGGCAACACTGCTCATGGTGGTCGGTGAGAACCTGCTCCGCGCCGCCCGGCGAACCCGTGAGCGGTACCTGGTTGATGAAGCGGTCACACTGGGTAAGGCAGCGGTGACGACCGCCGAGCCTGGCACCCAGCTGCAAGGGTTCATGTTGTCGATCCTCGGCGAGGCCCACCAGGTCCGCTTCCGAAACCTGGGTGACTCCGTTGATCTGGACCGGGCAATCGACTCCTACCGGATGGCCGCTGATCTCATCGGCGCTGGCACAGGCGCGTCACCGGAGATCCCCACCGGCGACGTGCGCGCGCTATGCCTGGACGGGTTGGGCAGCTGCCTGTCCCTGAAGTGCGAACAGACCGCCGACCCGCAGATTCTCGATGAGGCCACCGCCGTGTACCGCCGGGTACTGCAGACCATTCCTGCTGACGACCTCAACCGGCCAGGCCACCTCAGCAAACTGGGCGGCGTGCTGCACCGGCGGTATCGGGCAACCGGTAGCGCCGACACGCTGAACGAGGCCGTCGCGTTGTCCGCCGAAGCGGTGTCCACCGGTGTGCCCGACTCGACCGGGTACGCGTCCTGGCTGAACAACCATGCCGTGTTCCTGCTGGAGCGCTACGCACTCGCCGACGATCACAGCGACCTGGAACGGTCCATCTCGGTGCTGCGCGGTGCCGTGCGCGCGGAGTCCGCCGGCTCGGCCAGCCAAGCGATGTACCACTCCACTCTTGGTACCGCGCTGATCACCCAGTACCACCTCAGCACCGACCCGACGGTGCTCGCCGAGGCAGTCTCGGTGCACCGGCGAGCCGTCGCTGCCACCCCCGCCGACCACCCGGCCCGACCCGCACGGCTGACCCGCCTCGGCGACGCCCTCCAGGAGACATTCGCGCACAGCGGTGATCGAACCGCTCTGGACGAGGCGATCGGCAGGTACCGTGAGGCGATGAGCGCAGCACCGTCGCACGACTCCAGCAGCGCGCTGGCGCTGGGCAATCTCGGGGTCGCGCTCGGGCAGCGATATGAAGCGGCCGGTGGCGGCATTGAGGACGTTAACGAGGCCATCATCCTGCTCCGTCAAGCAGTCGCCCTGCTGGCCGAAGACCACCCGAACCGGGCCGCCGCGTCGTCCAATCTCGACCGGCTGGTGGAACTGCGCTCCCAATCGGACCGCTGAGCCGCGTGATGGAGTCCTACCTGCAGTACCTGTCGGAGAACTCCACCGAATTGATCTTCAATGGCCTGCAGCACTTCTTGCTGGTGCTCTACTCGGTGACCTTCGCCACGGTGATCTCACTGGTGCTGGCCCTGGTGCTGCACACCAACCGGCTCACCGCGCCGTCGTGGACGCGCAGCCTGCGGGTGGGCAGCCGGGAGACGTTGCTGCTGCTTGCCTCGGCAGCGCTGACCATCCCGTCGCTGGCGCTGTTTGGCCTGCTGCAGCCGCTGCTGGGGCTCGGGGTTACCCCGAGCATCGTGGCGTTGACCCTGTACGCGATCTACCCGGTGCTGCGTAACACCGTGGCCGGACTGTCCTCGGTGGATCCTGCGGTGCTGGAGGCCGCTCGTGGCGTCGGGATGGGGTCGGTGCGCCGGATGTTCCGGGTGCAGCTGCCGCTGGCCTGGCCGGTGATCATCTCCGGGATCCGGGTCGCGGTGCAGATCGTGATCTCGATCGCCGCCGTGGCAGCCATCATCAACGGTCCGGGCTTTGGCAAGCCGTTGCAGGACGGCCTGGCCCGGCTCGGTGCCGTCAACTCGTTTAGCCAGGTCATCACCGGCACGCTGGGATGCCTCGTGGTGGCCGCCTGCTACGAGATCATCTTCGTTGTCGTCCAGCGCTTCACCACCCCGAGGGGAATCCGTGTCTGAGACCGTGCTACCCGTGGCCGGCTCTTCCCACCGGACCGATCAGCGCCCGATGATCGCCCTCGAGGGCGTCAGCAAAACCTATCCCCAGCAGCTGAAACCAGCCGTGACCGAGCTGACCCTGGACGTCCCCGAGGGCGCCATCGTGATGCTCATCGGGCCGTCGGGATGCGGCAAGACGACCATCCTGAAGATGATGAACCGGCTCATCGAGCCCGATACCGGGCGCATCCTGCTGGACGGCGAAGACGTCACCGGCGTCAATGCCGACCAGCTGCGCAGACGGATCGGCTACGTGATCCAGCAGGTGGGCCTGTTCCCGCACCTGACCATCGGGGACAACATAGCGGTGGTGCCCAAGATGCTCGGCTGGGACAAGGTCCGCATCGCCGGCCGGGTCGATGAACTGCTGCACCTGGTGGGGATGGAGCCCGCCGACTTCCGGAGCCGGTACCCCCGGCAGCTCTCCGGCGGGCAGCAGCAACGCGTCGGGGTAGCCCGTGGCCTCGCGGCCGATCCCCCGGTGATGCTGATGGACGAGCCCTTCGGAGCTATCGACCCGATCGCCCGGGAGCGGCTGCAGGACGAGTTCCTCGAGGTGCAGCGCCAGGTTGCCAAGACCATCTGCATCGTCACCCACGACCTGTCCGAGGCGGTGAAGCTGGGTGACCGGATCGCCGTGTTCGCTCCCGGCGGTCGGCTGGCGCAGTACGACACCCCGGACGCCGTGCTCACCCACCCCGCGGACGACTTCGTCGCCGAGTTCGTCGGCAGCGGCGCCGCGGTCCGGCGGTTGTCCCTGCTCGAGCTCAGCCACCTGGAGCTGGAGAAGGTAGTGATCTCGAGTGCCGGCACTCCAGCGAACGGCCACCCGGTGCTCGCGGTGGACGATGTGGGCCGGCCGGTCGCCTGGCACCATCTGCCCGGTTCCGCGCAACCGCCGCCGCTGGTGACGGTGCCGCTGTCGGGCACGGTCTACGATGCCGTCGACGTCATGCTCGACGCCCGCGCCC
>JBOHHF010000173.1:0-6804 GCA_050700495.1 Pseudonocardiaceae bacterium | reverse complement strand
GCCCGCAGACCGTGCTGATCTGGTGCGAACCGTTCACCACCCCGATCGCAGCGGCCAACCAGGTACCGGTGTAGGCACGGGAACCGCTCCTACCCGGGCCACAGGATGTGAGGCGTCGAATCCATCGGTCGGCGGAGGCCGCCGATAGCGTGTTGCGAGTCGGCAAGGAGTGCTTCTGTGACGTCCCGCCCGCATGTCCTTGTCTCGGTGGCGATGTCCATCGACGGCTACATCGACGACGTGGCCGATGCCCGGTTGATGCTGTCCAACCAGGAGGACTTCGACCGGGTCGACGAGGTGCGCGCCAGCGTCGATGCCATCCTGGTCGGGGCGAACACGATCCGCTGTGACAACCCCAAGCTGCTCATCCGTTCCGTGCAGCGCCAGGAAGAGCGGGTCCGACGGGGTCTGGCTCCGCACCCCATGAAGGTCACGCTGACCGGACGCGGCGAGCTGGATGCCACCGCAAGATTCTTCTCCTCCGGCAACATCGAGAAGATCGTCTACACCCGCAACCCCGCAGTCCCGGCACTTTGCGAGGCGCTCGGTGATGTCGCCACTGTGGTGGCAGCCGGAGAGCCGATCGACCTGGGCGTTGTGCTGGACGACCTCGGCGGGCGCAAGGTGGAGCGCCTGATGGTCGAAGGCGGTGGCACTGTCCATACTCAGTTCCTCAGCGCCGGGCTCGTGGACGAGATCCACCTTGTGATCGCGCCGTTCTTCGTCGGCAACCGCGACGCCCCTCGCTTCGTGCACCCCGGCCGGTTCCCGCAGAATTCCGAGCGTCCGATGACGCTCGCAGAGACCCGGCAGATGGGGGACGTCATCGTACTCCGCTACCTTGCCACCGCTACCGGCTGAATGATGGTCGAAACCTCCCACCCAGGGCGCCTACCTCCCGAGTGTCTACTATCGATATCCGCCCGCACTAGCGGAGCGGATCTTGACTTCGTCGGCGAGCGTTGCTGGGCCGTCCTGCCAGGTAGCCGCCAGGTGGTGAGCGATGGTGAGCTGATCGTGGCTGAGCGCCCCGAGGTGACGGACTGCCTCGATCATGCCGGCGGTCGAGACCTCCAGCTTGTCCGAAGCCGCAGCTGGTGGCGCGGCGATCAGGACGCGGGTCGCGGTCTCGATGAGGAGGGGGTCGGCTGTCACGAATTGAGACAGCAGGTAAGCGACCTCCACTCGATCGCACGGCCTGCCCTTGAACAAGCGGCTGGTCTCGATCAGCGTCGCAAGGTAGTTGCGGGGAACGCCGCCAAGGCGGACATCTTTGAGCATCCAAGATTCCCCGCCGAGACGATCGAACCGGCGAATGGCGTCCGCAGCGAGCATGCACCAGACCATCACCCACGTCCGGTGGCCCTGAGCCACCCCCTCTTGAATCAATCTCATCAGCGCCCGCGCACTCGCTTCTTGGCGCCGGTGGCGACCCCACCGGCCGCGAGGATGGGAGGGAACACCCAGGGGATCCCCACTAGGCGAGATACCGGCCCACAGCAGTGTGCTTACTCGGGTGGTCGCATCGGCGAGATCGTCCCAGCCTCGTTCCGCAGCACGGAGAAGCGCCGCAAGACTCCGCTGCGGGGTATGCACCGTCCTGGGTCCTTACCGGCGTGCCCTGACGCCGGCCCCGATCTAACCACTGCAAGTCCTCACCGATCGGATCCACGACCAGGTTCTACGCCATCAGGTGAGAGGTCTCATCGAGTGACCTGATGTTCACCCGATCGTGGAGCTATCCCGGTCGCTCTCGGCGAACTCTGAGCGACCGTACGCTCACATCGACGCGATGGTGCGTCCGCATGATCGGCATGTCGGTGTAGCGGTGCGACACTCGCTCGGTGCCGTGCTGCTGGACGCAGGACAAGCGCCGAAGGCGGAGACGGTTTACCGTGAGGATCTGCGCCGCAATCCCGAAAACGGGTGGGCCCTTTACGGCTTGACGCAGGCACTGGACGCACAGGGCAAGAAGGTCGAATCCGCAGATGTGCAGAAGCGTTTCGACAAGGCCTGGGCACACGCAGACATCGCCTTGACGGCGTCGCGCTTTTAGCACCGGATCAGGGTGCTCTCAGCCTCCCGAACTCAACAGCAGTGCTGTTCATTCGACGGCGGACAGCTCTGCTGTTGAGTTCGGGAACACCAGCGCTGGTCACACCGAAGATCCGCAGGATGCGCCATGGCCAGGGGCGCGGCCCAGGGCCAGGTAGCCGGAGCCCAAGGCGACCTCGTTGACCCGCAGATCATCGACCGGCCAGTAGGTGCGGTCATGGCTGTCCCTCCCCGAACGCGGGCGGTCACGATCCCGGCTACCACCCCACCCCGACCGTAGGGGCCAAGCGCCGGGTGGCAATGCCTCGGCGGCCACACCACCCTGAAGGCACCAATGCCGTGTCAGCACTGCCGCGCGGGAGGTCAAGAAGCGGGAGGTCAAGAAGCAGTGAGTCCAGCGGTGGGATCGCTTGGACCTGCGATATCGGTGTCGTCAGAACAGACCGCCTGGCAGGCGGCGAGCAGCGTGGCGGTGAACCGGCCCGGAGCGGTGAGGAACACCCCGTGATCGCTGTCAATGCCGTAGGACAGTACCCCGGGCACTGCGGCGGCCAGCCTCCGCTGCTGGGCCGCCGAGACCACCCGATCGTGCCGGGTGATGACCACGGCGGTAGGCACATCGACCTTCCCTATCCATTCATGGGAGCTGAACGCATAGACCGCCGAGACCGCGGACAGCGCGGTGAGCAGCGAAGTGCGGCGCATCTGGTCCAGTGCCCAGGCCCGATCGGTTCGATCACCGTTCTGGTCGAGCAGGTGGGCGCCGATGACGTCGGCCCGTAACCCATCCATCCCAGGCATCGACCCCGCCGCAGCCGCCACCGCCGGCATCATCAGCGCCGGCATCATCAGCGTCGCCCAGCGTGCCCACGGCACACCGGCGATGCTGCGGGCGGTCGCGCACAACACCAGCCCGGAGGTCAGCCGCGGATGCCGGCGCCAGCACAGCTGCGCGATCAGCCCGCCCATCGAGTAGCCAACCGCGATGAGCCGCTCGATGCCCAACGCCCCGGCCAGTGCGGCGACGTCATCGGCGCACTGCTCCAGCCGGTAGCCACCCGCGCAGCCCAGCCCCCGCCCGTGCCCACGCTGATCGAACGCCACTACCCGGAAGTGCCTGCCCAGCACCGGAAACACCGCTGACCAGTTGAGTTCAGCGGTCAACGTGACACCGTGCAGCAGCACCAGCGTCGGCGCGCCCGGCGGCCCCGGACAGTCCCAGACCACGGTGCGCCCCCGCCCAGGCAGCTCCACCACCCGTTCGACCACCGAGCACGCGCCATCCATCGACTGCCGCCTTCGCAACGGCGCCGGCCCTGCCGGCCGCACTGCCGGAGACCTGAGCCTCTGATCATAACCCGCACACCTGGTGTTCTGGAGCCCTGCGGTCACAAGAACCGATCCGCGGTGAGTGGGAGCTCGCGGACCCGGATGCCTGTTGCGTGGTACGCGGCGTTGGCGATCGCGGCGGCGGTCCCCACGATGCCGATCTCACCGATCCCCTTGGAACCCATGGGGTTGACGTGGGGGTCGTCCTCATCGAGCCAGTGCACCTCGATCGCACCGACGTCGGCGTTGGCGGCAATGTGGTACTCGGCGAAGTCGTGGTTCACGACGTGCCCGAAGCGGGAATCGAGCACGCTGTGCTCGTGCAATGCCATGGACAACCCCATGGTCATGCCGCCGACGAACTGCGAGCGCGCCGTGCGCGGGTTGATGATCCGCCCGACGGCGAACACTCCGAGCATCCGCGGCACCCGGATCTCCCCGGTGTCCACACATACCCGCACCTCGGCGAACTGCGCCCCGAACGCGCTCATCCGGTACCGGTCCCGGTCGGGGTTGTCCGGCGTCGCGGCCTCCACCTCGTCGCCCTCGGCCGGGTCGGGGCCGCACTTGTCACGGAACCTGCGCGCTGCCTCGACGACCGCTGAGCCCCAGGACGTCATACCCGAGGACCCACCGGCCACTGTGGCATTGGGCAGCGCGGTGTCGCCGATGCGCAGATCGATCGCCTCGACGCCCACCTCGAGCGCGTCGGCCGCAATCTGGGTGAGGGTGGTCCACGTGCCGGTGCCGATGTCGGCGGCCCCGATCTCCACGGTGTAGCTGCCCGCCCCGCTCGCTCGGATGCGGGCCACCGATCCCGGCATCGCGTTGACGGGGTAAACCGAGCTCGCGACCCCGGTCCCGGCCAGCCAGCCGTCGCGCCGGCGGACGCCCGGCGTCGGGTCGCGGTCCTCCCACCCGAACCGGCGCGCGCCATCCCGCAGGCATTCGACCAGGTGGCGGCTGGAGAACGGATCGCCCGATTCGGGGTCGAGCTCGGGCTCGTTGCGGACCCGGAGCTCGATCGGGTCGAGCCCGCAGGCGACCGCCAGCTCGTCCATCGCCACCTCGAGCCCGAACATGCCCGGGCACTCCCCGGGCGCCCGCATCCACGAGGGCACCGGCACGTCGAGCGCGGCGAGCCGGTGGGTGGTACGTCGGTTCGGCGCGGCGTACATCATGCGGGTGGGCACCGCCGTCTGCTCGGCGAATTCCTTGATCCGCGACGTCTGCTCGACGACGTCGTGCGCGATCGCGGTCAGCCGCCCCGCACGGTCCACACCGAGCTGCACCCGCTGGATGGTCGGGGTGCGGTAGCCGGCGAGGGCGAACATCTGCTGGCGGGACAGCGCGAACTTCACCGGCCGGCCCGGCACCAGTTCGGCCGCCATCGCCGCGAGGACGACGTGCGCGTGCGGCACGCCCTTGGAGCCGAACCCGCCGCCGACGTGGGGCGCCACCACCCGCACCTGGTCGGGATCGAGGCCGAGCACCTTGGCCATCATCTGGCGCACCGCGTGCACGCCCTGCGTGGACTCGTACAGCGTCAGACCCTTGGCGTCGCGCACCGCCACCGTGGTATGCGGCTCCATCGGATTGTTGTGCTCCATCGGCGTCGTGTAGGTCTCGTCGAGTCGCACCTGCGCCGACGCTAGCGCGCCCTCGACGTCGCCCTCCTCGGTGTCGGTGGGGAACCCGGCGTTGACCTGCTCCGGCGCGTAGAGGTCGCCGCGGTCGGCGGACAGCTCGACGTCGCACGGCTGTTCCTCGTAGTACACCCGCACCAGACTCGCCGCATGCCGGGCGGTTTCAGGGCTCTCGGCGACGACGGCGCCGACGAACTGGCCGCGGAAACCCACAGCGTCGGACTGCAGGATCGCGAGCTCGGCGTCGTCGGTCCGGGCCAGCCGCGGCGCGTTCTCAGGGGTGAACACGGCGAGCACGCCCGGCATCTCGCGGGCGGCGGTGACCTGCATCGCGGCGACGCGGCCGCGGGCGATGGTGGACTGGATCGGGTGCAGGTAGCACGCGTTGTCCAGCCGGTGCTCGAAGGCGTAGATCGCCGTGCCGGTGACCTTGACTGTGCCGTCGAGGCGGCACAGGTCGGCCCCTATCGCCTGGGATTCCAGCAGACTGGTCATCGGGTTCCCGCTTCCATGAGGTCGCGCAGCACGGACACCAACGCACCGCGCGCCATCGGCACCTTGAAGGCGTTGTCCGGCAGTGGTTGCGCGGCGGCGAGCTCGGCGTCCGCCGCGGCGCGGAACGTATCCTCGGTAGCCGGGGCGCCGCGCAGCACCTCCTCGGCTGTGCTCGCCCGCCACGGCTTGTGCGCGACGCCACCGAGGGCGATCCGCGCGTCGCGGACCGTGCCCCCGTCGAGGTCCAGCGCGGCGGCGACGGACACCAGCGCGAAGGCGTACGACGCCCGATCGCGCACCTTCCGGTATTTCGACCGGGTCGCGAAGGGCAACTCCGGCAGGTCGACGGCGGTGATCAGCTCGCCGTGATCCAGCACGGTGTCACGCTGAGGCTCGTCGCCGGGCAGCCGGTGGAAGTCGGCGAGCGGGATGCTGCGCGCGCCGTCGGGACCCTGCACCTGCACCACCGCGTCCAGCGCTGTGAGGGCGACAGCCATGTCCGACGGGTGCACCGCCACACACTGGTCGGATGCGCCGAGGATCGCGTGGTAGCGGGTCCAGCCCTGACGCGCGGAGCAGCCGGTCCCGGGCTCACGCTTGTTGCACGGCGTGGTGACGTCCTGGAAGTAGACGCAGCGGGTGCGTTGCATCAGGTTCCCGCCGGTGGTGGCGAGGTTGCGCAGCTGCCCGGACGCACCCGACAGCAGTGCCTGGGACAGCACGGGGTAGCGCCGGCGGACCTCGGGGTCGGCGGCCAGGACACTGTTGCGCATCCCGGCACCTATCCGCAGGCCTCCGCCGGGCAGCGACTCGATGTCGTTCAGCGGCAGCCGCGTGACGTCCACCAGCAGCGCGGGACTCACGAGGCCGAGCTTCATGTGGTCGACGAGGTTGGTGCCGCCACCGAGGAATGCGGCACCGCGATGGCGGGCGACGGTGGCGACGGCGGCCGCGGTGTCCTCGGCGCGCTCGTAGTCGAAGGGAATCATGCTGTGCTCGCTTGCCGGATCGCGGCGACGATGTTGACGTAGGCACCGCAGCGGCAGAGGTTGCCGCTCATCCGCTCACGGATCTCCTCGTCGTCGAGCTCAGGCCCCGCAGCGACATCAGCGGTCACCGCGCTCGGCCACCCCTGGCGCGCCTCGTCGAGCATCCCGACCGCCGAACACACCTGGCCGGGCGTGCAGTAACCGCACTGGAACCCGTCGTGGTCCAGGAAAGCCTGCTGCACCGGGTGCAGATCCGCGCCGCCGGCGAGGCCCGCGCTGGTGATGATCTC
>JBOHHF010000172.1:0-3210 GCA_050700495.1 Pseudonocardiaceae bacterium | reverse complement strand
GGCAAGCCCATCGCGCAGATCGCCCGGGAACTGGGAGTTCATGACGGGACGCTGGGTAACTGGGTGAACGCGGACCGGCGGCGTCGGGAGCGCGGGGGTGGCACGCTGAGCGAGGACGAACGGGCAGAGCTGGTTGGGCTGCGTAAGCATTGCGCGGAGTTGCAGATGCGGTGTGATGTCCTCAAGCGCAGTGTGGCCCTTTGGGTTCAGGAGGCGATGGGCCGGTAGCCGTGGCCGGCTTCATCGCGTCCCAGAGGGACGATCACGGCATCCCGCACGCCACCGCGTGTCGGGCGCTGGGAGTGTCGCAGTCGTGGTTCTACAAGGGGAAGGCCGGTGTGTTGCCGCCGCGGGCGGCGCGGCGGGAAAGGCTGAAAGTCGAGATCAGCCGGTTGTTTCGCGGTCACGAGGGCACCTACGGCGCACCGAGGATCACCGCGGACCTGCGGGATGCGGGCTTTAGGGTCAGCGAGAACACCGTCGCGGCGCTGATGCGCGAGCAGGGTCTTGGGGCGCGGCCCAGGAAGCGGCGCAGGTCGACCACCCGGCCCGGCAGGGGACGCTGGCGTGCCCCGGACCTGGTCAAACGGGACTTCGCCGCCGAGGGAATCAACCAGAAATGGTATGGCGATGGAACCGAGATCCCCACCGGTGAGGGCAAGCTGCATCTGGCGTCGGTGCTGGACATGGGCTCCCGACGAGTGGTGGGGTTCGCCCTGTCCGAGCACCACGACGCGGCACTGGCCTACGGGGCGCTGGCGATGGCGGTGGCGGTGCGCGGCGGCCACGTGCCCGGCGTGATCATGCACACCGACTGCGGCAGCGAGTACACCGCGGGCGGCTTCCGCGCCGCCTGTGGGCGCCTGCAGATCCGCCAATCGATGGGCCGACCCGGGTCAGCCCTGGACAACGCGGTGATCGAGGCGTGGCACTCCACGCTGACCTTCGAACTGCGCTCCCGGGAGACCTTTGCCACCAAGGCGGCCGCCCGGGCCCGGGTTCCCGCCTGGATCGACGACTACAACCGACAACGGCGGCACTCCGCGTGCGGCATGCTCAGCCCGGTCGACTACGAACTCGCCCAAGCCCGCCAGCAGGCCGCGTGACCCACCAGCCAGCCCGCACCACAAACCGGAACACACGGAGGCGGCTGCGCCGCCGCTGGTCTTGTGGAGCCCGCGAAGGATACGGGGCCGCCCCTCAGGCCTCAAGGGTGCTTCGCATCGCGCTACGCGCGACGCACCTCCGGCGCGCCCTTGACCCCCGAGCCTCTGCGACCCCTCAGACAGGAAACGCGGGCAGGCCCAGCCTGCCCACCACAGGACGCGGGCACCACAAGACCAGCCACCCCGTTCAACATCACTACAACCGAAGTCTCCACGGTCCGAGGGGATTGACAAATGCCCCCGCCCGACCCGTCTCAGGCGGGCAGGCATTCGCACGGTTGGAACACTGCCGGTTACCAGTTGCGGTCCTGGTTCGCCCAGGGACACGACATCGGCGCGCTACTGCCGGTGCTGCAGACCTACCTGGGCCATTCGTCGCTGGCCGACACCGCCTACTACCTGCACCTGACCGCCGAGTCCTACCCGGACATCACCACCCGGGCGCAGCAGGTGATCGGCGATGTCGTCCCGCCCGTCATGGCAGGGCCGCGTCATGGCCACTGACTTCGCGCTGTTCCTACGCCGGTCCCTGACCGCTCACCTGGCCGGGCTGCGCGGCTACTCGACCAACACGATCGTCTCCTACCGCGACGCGTTCACACTGCTGATCTGCTACTTCCGCGACGAGCGGTCCATCCCACCAGACAAGCTCACCCTCGAGCTGATCGACGCCACCGCCATCACCGGGTTCCTCGACTGGCTGCATACCAGCCGACACAACAGCGCGTCGACCAACAACCAGCGACTGGCCACGATCGACTCGTTCTTCTCCTGGATACAAACGCAAGACCCGGCCCGCATGGCCTGCTGCCAAGACATCCTCGCGATTCCCGCCAAGAAACACGACCGCCCGGCCGTGGCTCACCTCAGCATCGAGCAGACCCACCAGCTACTCGCCTTACCCGACCAATCCACCCGCACAGGCAGACGAGACGCGACCCTGCTGGGCGCCCTCTACGACACCGCGGCCAGAGTCCAAGAACTCACCGACCTCACCGTCCGCGACATCCGCCTGGACGACCCCACCATGGCCGCCCTCACCGGCAAGGGCCACAAGACCCGACACGTCCCGATCGGCGCCAACACCACGACACTGCTGACCGCCTACCCGACCGACCGGCACCTCGACAGCCCCAGTCATGATGACCATCCGGTGTTCTTCAACCAACACCGGACCAAACTCAGCCGCGGCGGCATCGCCTGGATCCTTCGCAAACACCAAGCCCAGGCAACCGATCCGTCGCTCGCCAACACCCGCCTCAGTCCACACATCCTGCGGCACAGTCGGACCATGCACCTCTACAACAGCGGCGTTCCGCTGCCCTACATCCGTGACATCCTCGGCCACGTCGACCTATCCACCACCGAGATCTACCCGCGAGCCCCCACCCAGACCAAACGCAAAGCCCTCGAAGCCGCCTACGCCGACGACGTCACCACCAACCTGACCGAAGGGAACCAAAACCCCGACCTGCTCAACTGCCTCACCAACCTCTGACCGCACCCAGATTACGCACAGCGCCCGACCCCTACCACCCCCCCACCAGCACCAACCACCAGGCGCTACGCATAACCCAGCACTGCTCATAAGGATCTGCGGTCTCACCGATCCTCGCTAATCTGTTCCTCCACTACGCGTTCGATTCCTGGATGGGGAAGAAATTTCCGGAGATCGGTTTCGAACGCTACTGTGATGACGCCGTGGTCCATTGTGTCAGCGAACGCCAGGCACGTTTCGTGCTGATGGCGATCGAGGAACGGATGACGCAGGTCGGGCTCACCTTGCACCCGGAAAAGACGCGGATCGTCTACTGTCAGGACGACAACAGGCGCGGTTCGTACGAACACGTCGAGTTCACGTTCTTGGGGTTCACGTTCCGCCGACGCTCCGCGCAGACAAAGAACGGCACGATGTTCCTGTCGTTCCTGCCCGCGATCAGCAAGGAAGCGCTGCGCAGGATCAGCACCGAGGTGCGGTCATGGAGGCTGCACCAACGCACGCACATTACCGAAGCGGACCTCGCTCGCAGGATCAACCCTATCG